>JBCCVL010000025.1:0-44079 GCA_039195375.1 Actinomycetota bacterium | reverse complement strand
GGCGAGCATCCGTGTCGCGTCGCCGAGCTCGGGGTCGAAGCTCATTCGCTGGAGGACCACGTTGTGTTCGGCGAGGCAGATCACCTGGTACGCAGCGGCGCGAGCGGCTGCATCGTTGCGGCCGAGCAGCTCGAGGATCTCGTCCATGGAGTTGCGGTAGTCCTCGGCGATGCTCGAGGCGATGGCCTCGTCGTCGGTCGCCGCCCCGAGCAGGATGGCGAAGACGTCGTCGAGCTCGGCGTGGTCCCACACGTAGGCGCGGCAGAAGTAGTAGTCGACGACCTCGTCGAGGCTGGGGGCGGTACCGATGCTGCGTTCACGGCTCCGGTCGTGCTGTTCGCAGATCTCGTGAACTGCCGCAGCCACCAGATCTGCCCGGTTGCCGACGAAGTGGTGGACGGCTGAGCGGTGGACACCAGCCCGCTCGGCAATCTCTGCGATCGTCACCGTTGCCGTTCCGCGCTCGGCGACGAGGCTGAGGAAGGCGTCGATGATCTGGGTGCGACGCTCCTTGGCGACGGAGGGGCGCCCGGGGGCAGTTCGGCGTTGCGGGCCTTCTCCGTTATTGTTTGTATCCATGACAATCAACTCGTCCAACGTCGCCGCCGGTGGGCAGCACCATCCCATGATGGCAGCGGCCACCGGGATCAGTCGACGGCGCATGCTCGAGCTCGCCGGGCTCGGCCTGCTCTCCTCGTTCATGGCTGCGTGTGGTGGGCTGCTCGGGCGTGAACCAGACGGGCCGCTTGGCGAGGGTTCGGTCACCGGCTCGGTGATCGTCGTCGGGGCGGGGCCGGCCGGCATGACCGCGGCGCATCTGCTCCGCCAGCGGGGTGCCGACGTCCGTGTGCTGGAGGCGCTGTCGACGCCTGGTGGGCGAATCGCCCACACCCGGGACTTCGTCGACTTTCCGATCTCGCTCGGCGGGGAGTGGCTTCACGTCGAGCGGACGGCGCTGGACGACATCGTCGCCGACGAGTCCGTTCGCATCGAAACCGTGACCGTCGGCTACCAGGAGGACGGTGACTTCGCCATGGTCGACGAGGACGGCGAGCTCGTCGCCGCGTCGCTCGGCGACGTGGGCTTCGACGTCGACCAGAAGTTCGTCGGCTCGAGCTGGCTCGACTTCTTCGAGACCTACGTGCTGCCCGGCATCGCCCCACTGATCACCTTCGACACCGCGATTGAACGGATCGAGTACGGCGAGGCAGGTGTGCGGCTCACGGACACCAACGGTGGTGTCCATGAGGCCGACCGTGTCGTGGTGACCGTGCCCGTCGCCATCCTCCAGCAAGGGCTCGTCGAGTTCGACCCGCCGCTGTCAGACGGCAGGCTCGACACCCTCGACGACGCCAGGGTGTGGAGCGGCTTCAAGGCGTTCGTCGAATTCGACCACCGCTTCTACCCAACCCTCCTCATCCCCGGAGACTCCGGGGCCGGTGGAGGTCAGCGGCTGTTCTACGACGCCGCCCACGGGCAGAACTCCGACGCCAACGTGCTCGGGGTCTTCTCCGTCGGTGAAGAGGCCGAGCGCTACCAAGCCGCCGGCGATGGCGCGATCGACCTGATCGTGGCCGAGCTCGACGAGATCTATGACGGCGTGGCCTCCGACGCCTACATCCAGCACCTCACCCAGAACTGGAACGAACAGCCATGGGCCCGGGGCGCCTACCTCACCGACGGTGAGGACTTTCGGATCACCCGCCGGCTCGCCGAGCCGATCGACGACGTCGTCTACTTCGCCGGCGACGGCTACACCAGCTTCGACGACTGGAGCAGCGTCCACGCCGCTGCGTGGTCGGCCCGCGAAGCCGTTCGAGCCATGCTCGCCTGACCAGGGCCGCATCCGGACCGGTCGCATGCGACGCCATGCGACGGCAGATCCGACTCCGAGCGGGAGCCGAGAGTCCTCGGCAAGCCACCTCGGCCCGAAAGAGCTCGACGTCGCCGTCGGCGACCCTGGTGGTCAGGCGGCCGGTTGCCGGTGCATTCGACACGCGCCGTTGCCCGATGGCCGGGGTGGGTCACGGTGAGGAGGCCGGGGATGGGTTCGGTTCGTCCGGCTCGACGTCGGCTGCCGGTTCGGCCGGTGAGAGCTCACCGACGAAGTAGGTTCCGTGGAATCCGTCCGCGTTCGGCTGGGCCAGGGTGTCGACGGTTGCGATCGCCTCGCCCAGCCGTTCGTCGCCGGTTGCGTTGGCGGCGAGGGAGGCCCGTCCGCAGGCACCGTCCTCGGGACAGACCCACGCCGCTCCGCCATCGTGGCGGACGTCGATGGCGGTGACGGTCCGATTCCCGTTCGACCGTTCGATGAGGTGCCCCATCGGTTCGTGGTCCGGATCGACGCTGGACCCTCGGGTGACACGTGTGTGGACGTTGCCGGTCAGGGCGATCACAACTCCGTCCGGTGACGCGTCGATGGCATCGAGCACTCGCGTGGCCATGACCGCGTCGCGATCGACCCCCGCGGTGGTGTCGAGGAGCACGACGTGAAGGTCAGCTCCTCGGGTGATGTGGCGACGAAGGCCATCGAGCAGCTCGAGCATGGCGGTGCTTCGTCGACCATCGGGAGCGTCCGATGCCCAGAACGCACGCTCCAAGAGCCGACGGCGGGCACGCGGGCCTCCGTCGGACGCCAGGAACGCGTCAACCGAGTCCGATTCCTGCTCGGGGATCTCCAACCCGACGGTGACCGTCAGGCCATAGCTCAGGGTGGTGCAGGCGAGTGCCTCGACGAATGCCGGGCTCTCGTTGGTCCCGTGGACCTCGCCGACCAGGATCACCGGACGAGGCCCGAGCAGCAGCGTCGCACCGGTGATGGTTCGACAACCGGCATCGGCGGGGATCTGCGCTTGGTCTCTGCAGTGCTGATCGAATCGGGCCAGATAGTCCGCCAGTGGCTCGAGCCCGACGTCGGTCCGAAGCTCGCCGACTCGATCCGGTTGCGCCAGGTCTGGGTCAGGGATCGGCCGGTCTCCAGAGCACCCGACCTGCGAGCCGTAGACCTGGGGCTGGCCGGTGTTGGTGGCCACCCGATCGGTCAGCAGGGCCACATGCCCACCCTTGCTCGGGTAGTCCCCAGTCTCGGTCAACAACACGAGGGCACGCTGCTGGAACGCAGGGTCGGCGTCGGAGTGTTGGGCGATCAGCCACGCCGCTGAGGCCGCATCGACGCCGAACACGTCGGGCGCTGGCCATCCGTACTCGTCGACGATCTCGATGAGACGAGCCGTTCGCTCCTCGTCGTTCCACGGCGCGGCGTCGGGCTCGCCGAAACTCGACCGTTCCTCCTGGTCGACTCGCGCCATCTCGATGAGTTCCTCACCGACCTCCTCGAGCTCGACAGGACCGTCGGGGACACTGGACGTCGGCGGATCGGCCGAGGATGGTTCGGCCGGCTCCGGTTCCACCGACGAGTCGTCGACGGCCGAGCTGCCGCTGCACGCGGCCAACGCCAGCCCAGCTGCCACGACCAGCGCGACACGATTCACCGGGCAAAGACTGCCACAGGCTCGTCAACCTGGCCGGGCAGGCGCGCTCCGTGATCCCAAGACGACGACCCCTGCGATCTGGCGCACCGGGTGGTGCCGTCTCGCACCCGGGTGAGACCACGACCTCACGACATCCCGGTCGCCGTCGGGCGCCCGGTCGGCCCGGCCACGCCGTTTCGAGCGCTCAGAGGAGGCCGTTGTCGCGAGCGGCTTGGACCGCGGCCTTGCGGTCGCCGACGCCGAGCTTTCGGTAGATGGCCTTGCAGTGGGTCCGGACGGTGTTGAGCGAGACGTACAGCTCGTTGGCGATGTCTCGCTGGGTGAGTTGGGACGGGAGGTAGTGGAGCACGGCCTGCTCGCGATCGGTCAGGTTCTCCACCACGCCTGGCGGGTCGGGCGTCGTCGACAGGGTGCCTTGGCGGGCCTCGACGCGATTGAGGTACTGGCCCACGATTCCCGGGTCGGCGCAGTGATCGACGATCGTACGGGCCTGGCGCAGCAGACGTTCGCCGTCGGGGTGTTGGTGGCGAGTCAACACGTCGGCGGCAGAGGTCAGTGCGTAGCCTCGGGAGAGGACCATGGTCGACTCGTCGGCCAAATCGGCTCCTCGTGTGGTGGCTGCGATGGCCTCGTCGGGGTCGTCGCTGGTCCGGCCGATGATGCTGTAGGCCAAGGCGACGCCGCTTGAGTCGGCCAGCCCGTTAGCGGCGGCGATCTCGAGCGCCCGTTCGGCGGCTCGTCTGGCGTCCGCAGTCCGGCCCATCTCCAGGGCGGCGATGGCCTCGTAGATCGGGACGCTGCCGGCAACGAGGGTGTTGCCTTCCTGGTCGGCGAGCCGTTCGGCCACGCCGAGCAGCGGAGCCGCTTCGTCGAAGTCGCCGGCCCAGGTTCGAGCCCAGATCAAGCTCAGGGTCTGGGCCGACTCCGTCGGATGATCCGACGCCCGGGCCTCCCGAACGGCGGAACCGACGTCACCGGACGCGATCGCGATGTAGACGGCCAGCGCGATGGTGAGGCGGACCTCGTCCTCGTCGGGTCCGAGGTCACGGGCCAGGTCGAGGTACCGGCGAGCGTCGTGCAGCCGTCCGGCGAACAGGGCGAGGAACCCGTTGACCACGGCGGTGCCAAGGTGCCGGTCGGCAAGCGGGCCGAGCCCGGCGATCTGTCGTTGAAGGGTGGCGAGTTGGCCGCTGTTGAGGAGTTCGGTCGCGTCGTCGTAGATGAGGTCGGCGGCCTCGTCGTGGTCACCGCTGTTGAGGTAGTGCTCGATGGCGTCGATGGCGGAGCCGTGGTCTCGGTGCCACGCTCCGGCCCGTCGGTGGAGCTCGGCGAGCTCAACCCCGATGGAGTGCTCGGCCTCGACCCGGAGCAGGTCGGCGAGCAGGTGGTGATAGCGGAACCAGGTGCCGTTCCGGTCGAGGCTGATCAGCAGCTGGTTGGTGGCCGCCAGACGGCGGAGCCATCCGCTGCCATCGGTGATCCCGCACACGGTCTCGATGAGGGGCCCGGAGAGCCGTTCCAGGATCGAGGTTCGCAGCAGCTGTTCCCGGTCCTCGGGTGGGAGACCGGCGAGGAACTCTTCGGTGAGGTAGTCGACGACGAGGCGGTCATCGCCTTGGAACGCAGCGACGAAGGCGTCGGCGTCGTCGCTGTCGGCCATGGACATGCCGGCGAGGACCAGTCCGGCCGCCCAGCCTTCGGTTCGCTCGCAGAGCGCGGCAACGTGGTGGGGGAGCGGGGCGGAGCCTCGATCGAGCAGCAGTGCCGCTTCGGGGGGTGCGAAGCGGAGATCGTCGGCCCGAATCTCGACCAGGTGGCCACGGACCCGGAGTCTGGAGAGACGAAGGGATGGGTCGATCCGGGAACACACGACGACGGTGAAGGTCGGCGGGGCCAGGTCGAGGAGTCGCTCGATGGCGTGGTCGACATCGGGGTTGGCGATCAGGTGATAGTCGTCGACGACCAAGGTCACCGGCTCAGCCCACTGTGCGAGATGGTTGGCCAAACGCTCGATCAACGGTCCGGCGTCCGCCCCGGATCCTGCGAGGACCGACGCAACGTCAGACTCGAGGTCGGGGAGCTGTCGGCCGAGCGCAGCGACTGCATGGCTCCAGAACCGGGCCGGGTCGTGATCGGCGGTGTCAGCTTGCAGCCAGCCGGCCGTGGTCTCGGCGGTATCCAACCAGGCGGCCACGAGGGTCGATTTGCCCGAGCCGGCCGGGGCACTCACCAGGACCACCCGGACCCCGGGGCTGTGGATCCCGGCGCGGAGTGCATCGTCGAGCCGGGAGCGTCGAACCAGCCGGACCGGGGGAGTCGGCGCGGTCAACTTCGTGGCTACCACGGTCACCGTGTCGACCGTGGCCGCCCGCGTCTCACCATCCACATCGTGAATCCTAGAAGGGGTAGCCGCCCGGGACGGAGACGACCCGGTGTCTCACCCGGGTGAGATCGGGCCCGTGGTGATGCCTCCTCACATCCCTCGGGGTGATGGTGGACCCATGAACGAGCCGACGACCTACGAGATCGTGGTCCGGGGCCAGCACTCTGACCAACCCGGCGACGCCGGCTGTGGAGCGTCGCAGCGCCCGAGTCGGCGGCATCGGCGCCCTGGTGGCCGCGGCCACGTTCATCTTCGGGATCGCCCTGTTCGCCACCACCTTCCTCGACTACACCTCTGGCGACCCGACCCCGGCCGAATCGGTCGCCTTCGTCGGTGACCACGAGACCGCCTTCTTCGTGTGGTACCTCGTGATCTTCCTCGTGTTCGGGGCCGCCATCATCCCCCTGGCCCGTGCCCTCCATGGTCGGCTCCAGTCAACCAGCCCGCTGCTGGCCGACATCGGAGCGGTGTTCGCCTACATCTGGGCCGGGCTCATGTTCGCCACCGGCATGATCTCCAACATCGGCATCGTCTTCGGGCTCGGCCTCATCATCTGGTTCGCCTGGGTCGGCATCGTCCTCGTGCGCACCGACACCAACGCCCACACCGGCGCCGTCGACGACGCCCGGCTTGGCTGACCCGATGCTCCGACTTCTCGCCATCGCCGGTCTCCTCCTGGGCGCCGCCGCCCCCGAGGCTGGGCCTGCCGGGTCGATGGATGACTTCATCGACAGCGAGATGTCGGCCTCGGGGGCACCGGGCCTGGCCTATGCCGTCGTCGACGATGGTCACGTCACCTCCGCCGAGGGCCACGGCGTCATCACCGCCGGAGGCGCCGCCGAGGTCACCGCGGACACCCCGTTCGTGACCGGTTCCATCTCCAAGAGCTTCACCGCCTTGGCCGTCATGCAGCTGGTCGAGGCCGGCGAGGTCGGCCTCGACCGCGAGCTGTCGCTCTACCTCGACGATTTCATTGGCCGACCGGCCGGTGCCGTCACCGTGCGACAGCTCCTCAGCCACACCAGTGGCTTCTCGACCGGGCAGGGGAACGCCGCACGCACCGGCCCATCCGGTCGGTCGGATGCCCTCGCCCGCCACGTCGCCAAACTGGCCGACGTGCAACCGGCCGCCGAACCCGGGCAGCGCTGGGAGTACTCCAACACCAACGACCAGATCCTCGGTCGTGTCGTCGAAATCCGCAGCGGCCAGTCCTACCGGGACTACATCACCGCCAACATCCTGGAGCCGATCGGCATGGACCACAGCTTCGTCGCCGACGGCGAGATCCACGAGGCGATGGCGACCGGGCATCGGCCCTGGTTCGGCACGAAACGACCACTGGCCGACAACGTCACCGACCTGGTGACCGCTCCCCAGGGTGGGATCATCGCCAGCAGCCGGGACCTGGCTCGCTACATGCGCATGATGATGAACGGCGAGGACGACGTGCTCAGTGCGGCCGGCAAGGCGCTGATGATGCAACCGGCCAGTACCCGTTCACCCTCCGACGGCTTCGGCTGGTACCTGGATCCCGACAGCCGCAGCGTCTGGCACGTCGGGTCGACTCCCGGATTCGAGACGCTGCTCACGATGATCCCCGATCGCCAACGATGGTGCCGTCGTGTTGGTCAACGCGGGCAGCGGCATGGGCTTCGGCGAGACGACGCAGCTCCGCACCGGCATCACGGCACGAGCGCTCGACCTCGAACACGGCGAGGAGGGATCCCGGTTGCTGCAGGAGTCGTTGTTCGTTTCGCTCGTGCTGCTGCCGGCGGTCTACCTGCTGAGTATGGGCGTGGCGTGGCGCCGCCGAGCCGAGCTTCGTGCCAAGGCCGGGGCGTTCGGCCTCTTCGGCTGGTGGTTTCCGCTCGTCAGCACACTCGCTGCCGCCTGGGTCGTCGTCGCACTCGTACCGGTTCTCTACGGCGTGCCGCTCCGTACCCTCGGCTCGTTCCAGCCGGACCTCGAAGTGGCCCTGATCGCAACCGCCGGCACCGGAGTCTCGTTGGCGGTCTTCAGGCTGGGCGTCGTCTACAGCGGTCCGTCCGACACGGCGCAATCGGAGACGGCAGACACACCGCAGACCTCCTGATCAGGGCCGGCCGACGCCGAACCTCCCAGGAGCGCACGTCCTGGCAACGGTGTCGCTGGCCGTCAGTGGTCGTGGTCGTCCTCCAGCGCGTGAGCCGTGTTGTGGGCCTCGGTGGCCAGGGAGGTCGCCAGCGTGAGGTCGTCGTCGGCGAGTGCGTCATCGAGCTCGCGCAGCACCGCCAGCAGGTCGGCCTCGAGCGTGCCAGCCTCTGCGTCAAGGCCCTCGTAGTAGGCGATGAACGGCCCGACGACACCACGCTGGCGCTCCGGGTCGATGGTCCCGGCCATGAGCTCGTCGTCGAGCTCGTGGAGCCACTTCACGCTGAGCGGATCGTCGGCCGGTGCGGCCTCGGAGCTGTCGGCCGTTTCCCCGTCAGCGTGGTCGCCATGATCGTGATCCCCGTGATCATGGTCGCCCGATGTCTTGTCGTCGCCATGATCGTGATCATCGTGGTCGTCGCCGTGATCGTGATGGTCGTGATCGTGGTCGTCGGATGCCCCGGTGAGTGCCTCGACGTCCGCCTCGACGATCACCGGCGGCCCGGAGTCGAACGCCAGCGTGATCTCGATGTGGTCGCCGGGGAACGAGGCCGGGTCGATCCCCATCAGCATGATGTGGGGCCCTCCGGCCTCGAAGCGGAACTGCTCCCCGGCCGGAATCGTGAACCCGTCGCTGACCTCGCGCATCGACATCGCGCCGCCGTCGCCCGAGACCGTCTCGTGCAGCTCGACCTGATCGGTCAGCGATGACGATGCCGAGACGACCTGGACGGGGCCGTCGCTCTGGTTGGTCAGCGTGGCGTACACCGCAGCCCGGGTCTGGGTTGCCGCTGGCTCCCGGGTCCAGGCCTCGGACACCGTCACCGGCGCCTGGTCGGGTGCCAGCCCGGTCGCCTCGGCGGCGTCGTCGGCACCGTCCTGACCACAACCTGCGAGCCCGCCGATGACCACGATGGCCCCAGCCACGGCAACGAGAACACGTTTCCATCGCTTCACGACGACGAAGGTCGCTCGACGGGCGTGCTGAGTTCCGCCGATGCGGAGAAATCGTGACGCCGGCACGCGGACCGCCCCGGCAGGCCGTCGATCGGGCTCAGCCGCCGTACAGCCTGCCGAAGTCAAGCAGGTTGGCGCCGAGGTGGTCGGGGTAGGCGTCGATCATCGCCGCGTTGAAGCTGTCGGCGTCGCCGTTGTCGGCGAACGCCGACTGGGCCGTCGTCAGGTAGTCGATGCCCTCGTCGATGATCTCGGGCCCGCCAGGGGGGCCGTGGCCGGGGATCACCAGCTCGAGACCATCGGTGGCCCGCAGCGTGTCGAGGATCGAGAGCCAGTTGTCGAACGTCGGGCTCATGACCATGTGGTAGTCGTTGTAGACGAGGTCACCGATGAGCATGACGCCGTGGTCTGGCAGGGTGATGACGATCTGCTCGTCGGCCTCCGCGTCGGCGAACACGTCGATCTGATAGGCGATGCCGTCGATCTCGGTCTCGCCCGGCTCGATCACGCTGGTGATCGTGGTTCCAGCGGCCGCGACGGCCTCGACCACCCCGGCCGACGAGGCCGACTCGACGTCGGAGAACACCGGCTCGATCCCCCCGATGTGATCGGGGTGCTCGTGGGTGATCAACAGTCGGTCGATCGGCTTGCCGAGTGACTCGGCCAGTGCCCGGAACTCGGCGGCCGGCTCGGCCCCGAAGTGGGCATCGATCAGAACGACGGCGTTGTCGCTCTCGATGACCGTTGTGGTGTTGCCGAAACCGGCCTCGGTGTTGGTGTAGGTGTGCACGGTCACACCGTCGGCGTCGAAGCGCTCGATCGTGGCCCCGGAGGCCAGCGTCCCCGGCTCGAACGACGTTCCGTCTGAGGTCTCGGCCGACCCGCCGTCACCGGTGGCGGACCCTGAGGCGTCGGTGGTCTCGTCGTCGCTGCCGCACGCCGTTGCGACGAGCGCAATGGCGGCGAGGAGGGCGAGCAGCGGACGGCTGGTGCGCCGGAGGAGGGTTGGCATGGGGCACTCCTGGTCGAGTTGTGTCGGCTGGCGGGCGGGTCGGGACCTGACGCAATCGCCAGCCACATCCGTTCCCGCCTCTCCAGTTCTATCGCTAC
Organism: Actinomycetota bacterium; assembly: GCA_039195375.1. Lineage (GTDB taxonomy): Bacteria > Actinomycetota > Acidimicrobiia > Acidimicrobiales > SZUA-35 > JAHELU01. The sequence continues at coordinate 34,008 of JBCCVL010000025.1, read as the reverse complement.
AAAACGTAGCGATTGCCTGTGCCTAGCGCAACATTTTGTATCGATTCGAGCGCTGCTACTGTCTCGGCGTGGCCGAACCAGCGCAGCGCACCGGGAGAGTGACGGAAGGGCGTGGCCCCCGGTCCGAGACCCTGGAGACCGTCTTCACCTGGGCCTTTCGACTCCTGATCGCCGAGGGCGCCCACGCCATCACCGCCCATCGCCTCCACCAGGAGAGCGGTGTGGCCAGGACCACCATCTACCGGCACTGGCCGGAGCCAGCCGATCTGCTGGCGGCCATGCTCGAGCGGGCGACCGGCGACCAGGACACCCCCGACTTCGTCGGTGAAGTGCGGGCCGACCTCACGAGCGCGGTCGGCTCCCTGGTCTTCCGCTTCAACGAGCGGCCCGTCCGCCCCCTGTTCGGCGCACTGGTCGAGCACAGCCGGCGAGATCCGGGGGCCGACGATCTCGGCGCCACCTACATCAGTGGCATCCTCCGTCCCATCCGGCGGGCGGTGGCCGACGGCATCGAGCGTGGTGACCTGCACCCGGGCGACATCGACGATCTGGTCGACGAGCTTGCCGGTCCGCTCCTGGTCCGTCACGTCCTGCTCGGCCGGACCGTGCGCGACGGCGACACGACGGCCGCAGTCGATTCGTTCCTCGAGCGTTACGGCACCGAGCGCACGGGCTGAGCCGGTCCCGTCCCAGGCTGGTATCCGGACCGCATCTCTCGGGTCGGTACTCGCCGGTTCGTCGGCGACACGGCGCCGTGCCGCCCGCGCTCGGGACCGGCCGAGGCTCCGAGACTCGTCGTTCGCTACCACCATCAACGTGCTCGAGGGCCTCCTCGAAGTCGAGCGGGCCACCGGCGGGACACCCGCATCGCGGGCCGCACGAGGCCGCGGCGAGGAGTACCTGCTCACTCGGCAGCTGTTCCGGCGGGCCTCGACCGGTGAGCCAGCCGACGAGCAGTTCCTCACGTTCACCTATCCGACTCGCTGGCACTACGACGTGCTTCGCGCTCTCGACCACTTCCGGGCCGCCGGTCGATTCGACGGCACGGCGCCCGACTCGCGGCTGGGTGATGCGATCGACCTGGTCCGCGCCAGGCGGGACCGCAGGGACCGTTTGCCGCTGGACTGGGTGCCGAGGGGAGCGACGTTGATCGACCTCGATGACGGGCCGGGGCAACCGTCGCGCTGGGTCACGCTGCGGGCATTGCGGGTGCTGCGCTGGTGGGACGAGCAGGCGCTGTCGTGATCAGTTGCCCGTTCATCGGGCCCGGTCTCCGGGGGCGCCCGCCTCGCCCGGTCGGTCGACCGACGGCCGATCCACGTGGGCCAGCAGCTCGAGGTGTGAGCTGACGACGAGGCCGTCCGTCGCTGGATACGCCCGATCGCGGTCGTACAGGATCGGCGTCATCCCGGCGCTCGCTGCGCCGATGAGTTCGTCGTCGCTCCCGTCGCCGACGTACAGGCAGGCCGCAGGGTCGATGCCGAGTCGGTCGGCGACCGTGGTGTAGATCTCCGGCGCCGGCTTCATCACGCCGACCTCGGCCGAGAGGATCACCTCGTCGAACCATCGGTCCATCCCGTGCTCGACGAGCGCGAGGCGGACATCGCTGGTGCAGTTCGACACGAGGCCGACGGTCACGTTCCGTCGGCGGAGGGCGTGGATCGCCTCGCGGCCGTCGGGGAAGGGGTCGGCGAAGCAGATGGCGTGTGACCTCATGCGGGCTGCGATGGCGGCTTCGATCGTCGCCTGGCTCCAGCCGGTGGTGAGGCGACGGCCGAGACGTTCGAGAAAGGAACGGAGGTCCATCGTCTCGCGCTCGGCTCGGGTGGCCGTCCAGTGTGGTCGCAGGTCATCCGGGTCGAGCGCCAACGCCTCCGACATCCGCCGGAAGGTGTCGGCCCGGACGTCCGCCGGGAACGGGATCAGCGTCAGCCACAGGTCGAAGATCACAGCCTGCACAGGTCGTCGCACGTCGATCAGTGTGCCGGTTGCGTTGGCCGTCGGGGGCGGTCGGGCGCGACTCGTGCCGGTCGCGTGCCGGTGTGGTTGGTCTCGCCCGGCCCTACGGGAACAGCCCGGGAGCCAGCACGTAGAACCCGTAGGCGACGATCAGCGCCGGCACTGCCGAGTAGGCGGTCGCCACGATCGCCGCCCTCGGGTTGACGGCGATGGCGGGGAAGAGGGCGTCGCCGTCATTCGAGATGGCGTTGCCCATCAGAGCCGAGAAGGGGATGATCCCGTTCACGTAGAGGGTGGTGACCAGGACCTGGGGCGCGCACCCGGGGATGAAGCCCGTCAGCACGGCGATCAGCGGAAGGGCCGGTGCGACCGCGCTGAAGGCGGCCTCCAGGTCGAGACCGGCGTATGCGTCGAGGTAGTCGTAGGCCAGATAGGCGACGATCACCCAGATGGCGATGAACGACGCCTCCTCGGCGGTGCGGACCAGCGGGCGGTCGCCCGGATTCGTCATGGCGTTGACCGCGCTCGTCGACCAGATGACGAGGCCGGCGGCAGTACCGGCCAGACCGATGCCGATGGGCCACTGGCCGAACGAGGCGCCGAGGTCGACGTTGGCCAACTGCAGGATTCCGAGTGCGAGCCCCGGCACGGCGATGACGCCGAAGGCGATGTGCCGCCACGACGTGGCACCGATACGGGGCGCAATCTCGCAGTGGGCGGCGATGCTGTCCCGGTAGTCGGCCGTGTGGTAGCGGTCGACGATGATGCCGGTCACGATGCCGACGACGAAGGACACCGGGAGCACGAACGCGGCCACCTCGGGCCGGGTGGCGATGAGCAGGAAGGCGGCGTCGCCCATCGTGGCGGTCAGCGTCGCCACCACCGCTCCGAAACCGACGTTCCTCGACGAGTAGGCGGCGACCACCATCACGGCGCCGCCGCAACCGGGGAGCGCGCCGAGCAGCGCGGCGAGCGGGATCTGCAGGCGCCTGGAGTTGCGCAGTGTGGCCCCGAGGTCGAAGTTGAAGAGCTGCTCGATGCCGTAGAAGAAGATGAGCGTCGCCGCGACGAACGCCGTGACCTGCAGGTAGGCGTCGGTCATCAGCTCCCTGGTGAGGACGCCGAGGTCGCCCGGTGCCGCGGCCAGGACCATCAGGGCGATGGCGCTGGCCAGCCGCTTCAACCGGAACGGTCCGATGCGGTCGTTCGGCTCGACCGGTCGAGGGGCCTGGAGTCGGGTCGAGTCGGCCTTCAGCATGGAACGCTCACCGGTTGGCGACGGGGGAGCGCGTTGCTGGGGGCACCCACTCCTGCCAGCGGTCGACGACGGTCACACGAGAGCAATCGGATGCAACGACTATAAGTCAAGTAGACGCGATTTGGTAACCGTGCCTAATAGTTTGCCCAATGGCTTGCGCCGTTGGATCGGTGGCGTCACTCGGGCGGGGATCCGGTTGTGGCCCCCTCCTGGGTCAGGCGAGCGACCGGAGGGCCGGAAGCACGTCCTGGCCGACCAGGCGAATCGTGCGCTCCGGGTCGGTGGACGCGACCTGTATCGACACGTAGTCCGCCCCGATCTCGGTGACGAGCGGTCGGTAGGCCTCGACGAGCTGCTCGGCATCGGACACGACCGTGTAGCGACCGAGCACGTCGGCCCGGTCCAGCTCGTCGGCACGCTGACGCAGCACCATCGGGTCGACTTCGGTGAGTCGTCCCGGTGCTCGCAGGCCACGCATGGCGGCCAACGCCTCCCAGGCCTGGTCGTCGTCATCGGCCAGCACGACCCAGCGGGTGGCCAGGATGGTCGGGTCGGTTCGGCCCGTGAGCTCGGCCATCTCCCGGAACGGCTTGATCACCGAGGCGACCGCCTCGGCCGGATCCTTGACGGAGGTGATCAGGCCGTCGGCGTTGGCGCCGGCGAACGCAGCGGACTTCGGTCCGCCGGCCCCCATGAGGATCGGCACCCGGGACAGGGGTGGGCTGTACAGCTTGGCCTTGTCGACGGTGTAGTGGTCGCCGTCGAAGTCGACCTTCTCGCCGTCGAGCAGGCGGTGCATGATCTGCAACGCCTCGTCCATGCGCTCGATGCGCTCGGCATAGGGCGGGAACGGGTAGCCCATCGGGCCGGAGTTGATGTTCTCGCCGGTTCCGACGCCGAGGAGGAACCGTCCGGCGGACAGTCGGTCGACCGTCGCCGCCGCCTGGGCGACCATCGCCGGGTGGTAGTGGAACAGCGGTGTCGTGACGGCCGTGGCCAGCTCGACGGTCGACGTCCTGGCCGCCACCGACCCGAGCCAGGTCCAGACGAACCCGGCGGCCGACTCCTGATCGACCCACGGGTGGAAGTGGTCCGAGGCGAAGACGGCGTCGAAGCCGACCTCCTCGGCCAGGACGGCCTGGTCGATCAGTACCTCGGGCTGGTTGGACTCGTGGCTGGCCAGCCATCCGAACTTCATCGTGTGATCTCCGTTCCTGTGCTCACCATCCGAAACCGTTCGGACCGGCCGCTGATTCGCCTCGGGGAGCGGTTTGTGCGTTGCGGTTGTCACACCGGCGACCGGTGGCTCGTGATCATCGGTCGCCCGGTTCTCTATCGAGGTCGACTGCTCACTACGGTGACGCAGAAGCGTTAACTCATCCTAACACCGGGTGGGTGGATTGCCTGTGGTCGTCAATGCCCCGATCTGGAGGCGTGGAACCGCAGCGGTCGCACATCCGCCGCACGCCCGAGCCGAACGGAGCCCAACCATGAAGAGACAACTGCTCGTGCCGCTCGTCGCCCTGGCGATGTTGGTCGCCGCCTGCGGCGACTCCGACGACGACGCCGTGGCCGACACCGATGCGTCGGCGAGCGCCTCACCGTCGGAGCCGGCCGACGGGTCCGAGTCCGAATCCGCAGCCGACGCCGAGTCCGCAGCCGACGACGCCGCCAGCGACGACGATGCCGCCAGCGACGACGACGCCGATGCGACGGGCGACGCCGCCGCAGACGGTGGTGACGGTGATGGCGACGCCGCTGATGGCTCCTGCGAGGCCGGCTTCCGACTGTTCGAGAACGAGCTGCTGGAAACCGATCCGGTCTGCGTCCCCGAGGATCCGATCAGGATCGCCGCCCTGGCTCCGGCGCCGTTCGAGGTCATGCTGGCGATCGGCGAGGACGTCCCGACCGGCGCCGTCGGCTACCTGGAGTCGATCTACCAGCGCAACTTCCCCTACACCGACGATCTGGCCGGCGAGGTCGAGTTCGTCGGCTTCCCGGCGAACCTGGAGGTGCTCGTCGGCCTGCAGCCCGACCTCATCGTCCAGTCGCCCTTCGGGCAGGAGGAGGTCGAGCTGCTGGAGGAGATCGCCCCGACGGTCGTGCTCCCGACGCTGCCGAACGTCGACTGGGAGACCAACATGCGGTTCACCGGCGAGCTCCTCAACCGGAGCGACGAGGTCGAGGCGCTGATCGGGCAGTACGAGCAGCGGGTCGCTGACCTCCGGGACCTGGTCGGCGATCCGTCCGAGATCGAGATCTCCGTCGTTCGCTACTTCGACGACGAGGGTGCGAGCGGCCTCCAGATGCAGCTGGCCAACGCATTCTCCACCGACATCCTGGCCGACGTCGGCTTCGCCCGCCCGGAGTCGCAGTCCTACACCGCCGAGGAGGCGACCGAGATCTACGACAGCCCGGTGGCGGCGACCCTGTCACTCGAGGAGGTGGATCTCCTCGACGGCCAGTACCTCTTCGCCTGGAGTCAGGCGGCCGACGCCGACGGCGACGAGGCGAACGAGGCGGCCTGGACGTCGCTGCGGGACGATCCGTTGTTCGCCACCCTCGAGGCGGTCCAGAACGACCGGGCCATCCAGGTCGGCGGGCACTGGGTCGGCTGGGGCTTCCACGCCGCCAACGAGGTCCTCGACGATCTGTTCGTCCACGTCGCCGGCGTCGATCCCGCCGAGGTCTCACCGAACCCGTTCGTCGACGGGTAGGTGGTTGCCGTGGCGCACCGGTCGACGGTTGACGTTGCCGGTGCGCCATCGGTCGCCTCCGTCGGTTCGGGGAAGGTCCGTCGTGTCGAACGGGGCGACGCGGTCGCTGCTCAGCTCGGTGTCGGTCATCGGGGCCGCGTCGGCGTACGACGCGGTCGACGCTGCCGTCGACGGCTCCGGGCGGGAGGTGCGCTAGCTCGTCATCGACGCAGCCGTCGCCGGCCGGCTCGGTTCGGTCCTGCCGAGGTATGCGGCGGTGAAGCTGGTGATGATGGCGGTCGCCGAGAAGATCGTCATCAGCGTTCCCGGCACGAAATTGACGTGGTCGCCGAGATCGAGAAAGACGAAGTAGCCGATGTCGGCCAGCCCTCCGACGAGGGCGGCCAGGAACACGGCGTTGCGCGACCGTCGCCAGATGAACCAGGCGCAGACGAGGGTGACGGCGCCGATCCAGAACAGGTTGAAGCCGTGCTGGTCGATGATCGCCCCGGCGGCGTCGGGGTAGTCGAGCTCCAGGGTGCTCGGTTCGACCCCGTCGGCGATGCCCTGGACGGCCTCGGTCGTGTCTCGGCTGATCGTGATCGCACCGGCGAACATGTGCACCAGACCCCAGACGACCCACAGGGCCGCTGCGACCCGGAGCAGGAGGTTGACGGGAGGGCGCTCGGTGATGGTTGGCATCGGTGTCTCCTTCGGTTTCAATTTTGCTACTGAATTGGTTGCTAATTTGGGCGGACCGGTATCCGGTGGTGGTGAGGTCCGGTGGTCAGCGGGCCTCGGCTCGACTGGCCTGGCGAAGCCTCGTTCGGATCTCGGTGTCCATTTCCGCGATGGTCACCGACTCCAGGCGCGTGAGCAGGGCCTCCTCGGCGTCGCTCATCAACTCGTTGACAAACGCGCCCATGGTCCGCTCGATGCGGCCGGAGCAATCGGTCGGATGGCGAGCAAGGACCTCGGGGTCGTCGGTCACCGCCTCGTAGGCTTGTCGGATCGTGATCGACGTCGGGTCCCGGGCCAGCACGCTGCCCCCGTTGGCCCCTCGACGGGTCTCGACCAGGCCGGCCCGCTGGAGTTGCGCAAGCACCCGACGCAACACGACCGGGCTGGTCCCGTAGGTCTCGGCCATCACGTCGGAGGTCAACGGCTCGCCGCCCCGTGCGGTGAGGAAGCCGAGGATATGCAGCGCAATCGGCAGCCGATTGTTCACGACCGCAAATGTAACCGCGTCTGTTTCAAAATCAACCGGGCCGGCGTCCGCCTTGCATCCTCTCAGCGTCCGCCCGCGTCCGCCCTGCGTCCGCTCGACGGCGGTGCCGTGCTCCACACCCACCAGGTGAGGCTCCACGGGTGGGATGCACCCGCAGCGGACGAGCGGCCCGCGGTGAGATGGGCGGACCGGTCGGCTAGGGTCCGTCACTGCGGGGAGAAGCTCTCGGTTCCGCTCGTCGACCTGCGGAGGGAAGACACCGTGGACTGGCCAGCCGCCCATCGGGGCGACGAGCGGGCGATGACGATGGTGTGGCTGGTGGCTTGTGGTGTCGCCGTGGCCCTGCTCACCCTCGGCGTTGCCGGCTACCTGCTGCTGCGGGACGCCGATGGAGCCACCGTCGATGCGCTGGACGACTCGGCTGACTTCGAGCTGGAGTCGGCGGCCGAAACCGACGACGGGGCGGGCATCGACGGCGAGGGCGCGGCGTCGGGGCCAGCCGACGGGCGCACCGCAGCGACGACACCGGAGGGTCCGACGTCGTCGGTCGTGTCCACGTCGTCGTCCGCATCGGTCGCATCGTCGACAACGGGCCCGTCGACCTCACCGCCGGGCGGCGAATCGACGACCGTCTCGACCGCTCCGTCGACGACGCCGGACAACTCGACCACGACCGAGGTGGGCTCGACGACAACGGCTCCCGGTCCGACGACCTCGACGACGGTCGCCCCGTCGACGTCGAGCCGACGACCGACGACCGCAACCACGACCGACGGGCCCGGCACCAGGCCGGCCGCCGAGTACCCCGACCCGATGGCGGCATCCGGGCCGGCCGGAAGCGGGTGCAGCGTCGGCGCCGGCAGCCTGCCAGACGGCGTCTGGTTCGGGTTCCTCGGCGGCTGGACCGACCCGTCCATCGGGTTCGACGTGGTCTGCCTCTACGGCGGTGCGACCGCCACGTCGTTGGCCGACCGGCGACACGAGACGATGGAGCCCGGTCGAGCGTGGTACGCCGTCGACGACGACGGCTACAACACCAGGACCATCCCGGTCGCAGCCACGGCCCGAGCAGCTGAGATCGTCGACGCCAACGGCAACACGGGACCGCCGGTTCCCTGGGCCGACGTCATCGCGGACCTCGATCTGGTCGACGGGGTCCGGTCCCTGATGGCGTGGGTCCACGTCGAGGACGGGTTGGTCGTCGACGTGGCGGCGACCCCGTGGTCGCTCGTCCATCCGTCGCTCGTTCCTCGCGAGCCCGTGTTCTCCCGGTGTCGCAACAACGGTCTCCACTCGAACACCCGCCTCGAGGTGTTCGGCGTGCCCGTCGACCGCGACGGCGGCCGGATCCCGGTCACCTACGAGCCCGACCCCGATGCCCCCGTCCAGGCCTGGCTGGAGAACGGCTCGATCATCACGCTTGTGTTCAGCTGCGAGATCGTCACCGGCGACACCGTCTGGTGGGGGGTCGACTACGAGGGTGCGGTGGCCTGGACGCTGGCCGAATTCCTCCGCCTGCGGTAGCTGCGGGCGACGGTGGCGAAGGCGGGTGCTGCGCTCGCCTGGCTGGCCGGCCCTACTCGTCGAGTGCTGTGAGGAAGGCCGACAGCTCGTCCTCGTCGATCGGCACGAGCCGGGACGCATCGGGAAACTCACCGCTGGTGACGTCGTCGACGTAGCCCGAGAACGCCTCGACCCGCAGCTTCTGGATGCGGTCCTCCTCGGCCGCCAGGTCGGCGTACCGCTTGGCGTGGCGGGGGACGTGGCCTCGGTTGGTGCCGAGGATGTCGGTGGAGAAGAGGTACTGGGCGTCGCAGCCGTTGCCCGACCCCATCGAGATCATGACCAGCGAGGTCCGTTGGCTGATCGCGGTCGCCACCGGTGGTGGCACGACCTCGATCTCGGCCGCGAAGGCGCCGGCCTCCTCCAACGCCACGGTCGCCCGCCACACGTCGAGCGCCGAGGCCGCCGTCTTGCCGACGGCTCGGAAGCCGCCGGTCCAGGTGCGCCGGGCCGGGATCAGGCCGACGTGGCCGACCACGGGGATCCCCTCGTCCCGCATGCGGGCGATCGTCTGCAGGCTGGCCGCGCTCCACACCGCATCGGCCTCGGCGTTGAGGGCCTCGAACCCGGCCCGGAGGTAGTCGTCGGTCGTGACCGCCGATTGCCCGTACTCGATGCCGACGACCATGAACGCCGTCGGCGCCGCAGCCCGCATGGCCGGTGACATGATCGAGTCCTGCACGGTCACGATGTCGACCCCGGCGGCCTCCGCCGCCTCGGCCTCGGCGACGGACTCGACGTAGACGTTGGTCAGCTGGTGCTGTCCCTTGCCGGCCCGCAGGTCGGCGACGGTCGGCCGGGTCCTGGTCACGAGTCGTCCCCGCGGCCCGGTACCCGCATGGTGACCCGATCGCCGACGACCCGGACCTCATGGGTCGCGAGTGCCTTGCACACCGGCTCCCGCGTCGGCGCTCCGGTCTCGATGTCGAACCGGCCGTTGTGCTTCGGGCACTCGATCTGGCCGTCGATCACGATCCCGCCGGCCAGGTGGACCCGCCGGCTGTGGGTGCAGATGCCGTCGGTGGCGAGGTAGCGGTCGCCGAGCCGGTACACGGCGAAGGTCGCCTCGCCGATGTCGAGCCGTCGCACGTCACCGGCGTCGAGATCGCCGAGCGAACACACGTCGACGAACCCGTCCCGCTCGGCCCCTGGCGTCAGGCGGACCTCGACCCCCGTCTCGCCGGCATCGGCGACCACGGTGGAGCCGGGCACGATCCGGTCGAGTTCGTAGGTCGGGTCGTCGTGCTGTCGGATCAGGGCCGGGACCAGCTCGCGGTAGGCGGCGAGGATCGACGGGCTCGGCTCGGGCAGGTCGTCCTTGATCTCCTCGTGCAGGGCCCGCAGGTTGTGGGTCGGCACGGTGGGGAACATGTGGTGCTCGACGTGGTAGTTCATGTTCCAGTACAGGAACCGGAACACGGGGTTCATGTAGACGGTCCTCGTGTTGAGCCGGTGGTCGAGCACGTCCTCCCGGAGCCCGAGATGCTGGGTCGTGCCGAAGATCAGCACGAGCCAGGCCCCGTAGAACGACGGTCCGACGAAGAACAGCAGCGGGAGCAGGCTCCACGAGACCAGGCACCACACGAGCAGGGCCAGCCAAAGCGCCACGTAGATGCGGCCCTCCCGCACGATCTTGTGATGCTCGCGTTCCGGCACGAACGAGCGGTCGGCGTCGGAGATCCGACCGAAGGCGTGGCGCACCGTCCTCGCCATCGCCTGCGGCCCGTTCTTCAGGTTGAACAGGTTGGGGAACCAGTCGCCCGGCTCCGGCGGGCGAGCCAGGATGATCTCGGGATCGCGGGCCACGACGATCGTGTCGCTGTGGTGGCGGACGTGTGACCAGCGCCAGAGGGTGGCGTCTCGCAGCAGCATGAACGACGCCGGGAAGTACACGAGGTCGTTGAGCCACGGCGTCCGGAACGCCGTGCCATGGCCGCACTCGTGCCACCGTGGGTCGGCCGAGCTCCCGTACAACGTCCCGTACACGAACAGCGCCGGGATGGTCCACCACGACCAGAGCGACAGGTAGGCCACGACGCCGGAACCGACGAGCAGCGTGACGTAGAGCCCGACGTGCAGCGCCGCCTTGCCGTTGGTGCGGGTGGTCAGCTCACGCAGCCGGTCGGGATCGATCGGCGACTGGTACCAGTCCGCCTCGGCCAGGCCGGCCGCAATCGCCTCCTGCTCCGCCTCGGATGCGAGCGAGTAGTCCCGCTTCATCGTTTGCGCCATCGACCCCGTCCCTGTGCTCGATTGCCCGGTCGAACCACGTTACTTCGTCCGCCTCGACCACTTCCTGCTCGGCGATGGCGGCGGGCCGATGCGTCGCCGGCCTGGCGTGGTCCGGTGGTCAGCGATCGGCAGTGGCGAGGCGGGCCGCGAAGCCGAGAAGTACGACGCCGAGGGACTGCTCGATCCGCCGGAGCACCCTCGGCCGGGCCAGGACCGATCGGCGGATGGCGGAGGCGAAGGCGGCGTAGACGAGGAAGACGGCAAGGGTCATGGCCATGAACACCGCGCTCAGGCCGAGCAGGCGGGGATCGAGCAAGGTCGGCGGAGAGGTCAGGAACTGGGGGAGGAAGGCGAAGAAGAAGATCGTGAGCTTCGGGTTCAGCAGGTTGAGGAGCACGCCCCGCCGGACGATGGCCCGGAGCGAGGCGCCGTCACCCTGCTCGACGTCGGTCAACGACCCCGAGGCCCGGATCATGCCGATCCCCAGGTAGGCGAGGTAGGCAACGCCGACCCAACGGACGGCCTCGAACACCTCGGCCCCGGCCTGCATCAGCCCGGACAGTCCGAGGCAGGCGGCGACCAGGTGGGGCACGATCCCGAGGGTGCAGCCGAAGGCCGCGGCGCTACCCCGCTGCCAGCCGGCCGAGATCGAGGTCGACACCGAGTACACCACGCCGGTGCCGGGGATGAGCACGACGACAAGCGAGGTGGCCAGGAAGGCCGGCGACGTCGGCGTGATGAATCCCCGCACGACGGCCACGGTCAGCGCCAGCACGCCGGTGGCGGCCAGGATCTGGACAACGGGTCCGCCAGCGACGAACCGAGCCGCCAACCCGCGGCGGACCACGTCGACGGCGTCCGCCGGGTCCGCCACCCGCTGGCCCTCGTGGGAGCCGTCGAGCAGGGTCCCGACCAGGTCGTCACCGTGGCGGTGCCGCCAGGCCCGTGGAAAGGCGCGGCTCAACAGGCGGTACTGCCGTTCGAGCTTCATGCCGAGCCCCCGGCCAGCTGACGGCGGGCCACGTCGACGTTGGCGGCGAGACGGTCGGCCTGCTCGGCCAGGGCTCGCCGCCCGTCCGCGGTGATGGCGTAGTAGCGACGGTTGCGCCCGTCGACGACCTCCTCACCCGAGACCGCGAGCAGGCCGTCGCCGACCAACCGGTCGAGGGCGGTGTACAGGGTGCCGGCCCGCAGCCGGACCCGGCCGTCCGACAACTCGTCCACCGCCTGGATCACGCCGTAGCCGTGGCCCGGGCGGGGGGCGAGGGCGGCAAGTATCAGGAACGTCGGTTCACGCATCGTCGACCAGCATATATCGATGATCGGACTATGTCGACCGGACGATGCCGCCGAACCCCAACCCACTCACGGCGTGCGCATCGTCAGGAAGCCACAGGGGACCCTGGCGAGTTCCTCGAAGCCGCTGGTCGCCTTGACGAGGCAGCGGACCACGCCGATCCCGTCGCCATCGACGATCGGCACGACGAGGCGTCCGCCGAGCCGGAGCTGGTCGTCCCACGGCTCGGCGATCGCAGCGGCGCCGGCCGTCACGACCACCCGGTCGTACGGGGCGCCGGGGGCATGACCGGCGGTGCCGTCTCCGGTCACCACCTCGACACCTTCCAGGCCGAGCCGGTCGAGTCTGGCGGCGGCCCCCGCCGCCAGGTCGGCGTCCAACTCCACCGACACCACCGGGCCCGGGCCGACGATCGCAGCCAGGAGCGCGGCGTTGTAGCCCGAGCCGGTCCCGATCTCCAGGACCCGGTGGCCCGGTTCCAGCAGGCACAGTTCGAGCATCGTCGCCACCATCGTCGGCTGCGACACCGAGCTGATCGGCACGCCGTCGTCTGTGGTCTTCACGGTGACGGCGTGGTCGGCGTAGGCCCACTCGAGATCGCCACCGTCGATGAACCGGTGGCGTGGGATGGCGGCCAGCGCCGCCGCCACCGCCGGCGATCGGACCACGCCGCCGGCCCGCAGCTGCGCCACCATCGCCGCTCGGGCCTCCTCCGCCTCCATGGCACCCCCTCGGTCCCCGACCGCACCGGCGTCTGAGCCTACCACCGGGCCCGAGACCGCTCCGGAGCCTTCATCGAGTTCCGGGCGACCTCCTCGCCGTCGGCCGCGGCGTTCCGCTCCGTCGTCGAGGCCGTCGACGAGCTCCCGGGCCGGCGGCGGTGACGACTTCCTGACCGTCGACGACACCAACTCGGCCGTTGACCGGTTCGACGAGTCCCATCTCGGGACCGTGGTCCCTGGTCCGGTCGACCCACCGGATCGACACTGGAGCCATGAACGTTCCTGACTATGTCGAGCATGACGGCCTGATGGCCTGGGTCGAGGAGATGGTGGCGCTGTGTGCGCCCGCCGACGTCCACTGGTGCGACGGCTCCGACGAGGAGTATGACCGTCTCTGCCAGGAACTGGTCGACGCCGGCACCTTCATCCGCCTCAACGACGAGCTTCGCCCCGACAGCTTCCTCGCCCGGTCCGACCCGAGCGACGTGGCCAGGGTCGAGGATCGCACCTACATCTGCTCCCGCACCGCCGATGACGCCGGGCCGACCAACAACTGGATGGACCCCGACGAGATGAAGGCGACCCTGCGGCCGCTGTTCGACGGCTGCATGGCCGGCCGGACCATGTACGTCATCCCGTTCAGCATGGGTCCGCTCGGCTCGGACATCGCCCAGCTCGGGGTGGAGATCACCGACTCGGCCTACGTCGCCGTGAACATGAAGATCATGACCAGGATGGGTCGTGGCGCCGTCGAGGTGCTCGGAACCGACGGCGACTTCGTCCCCTGTGTCCACACGGTCGGTGCCCCGCTGGCCGACGGCGAGGAGGACGTCGCCTGGCCGTGCAACCCCGACGTCAAGTACATCGTCCACTACCCGGAGGAGCGGGCGATCTGGAGCTACGGCAGCGGGTACGGCGGCAACGCCCTGCTCGGCAAGAAGTGCCTGGCGCTCCGCATCGCCTCGACGATGGCCCGTGACGAGGGCTGGCTGGCCGAGCACATGCTGATCATGGGCGTGACCGAGCCGTCCGGCGAGAAGACGTTTGTTGCCGCCGCCTTCCCGAGCGCCTGCGGCAAGACCAATTTCGCCATGCTGGTGCCGCCGACCGCCTTCCAGGACGAGGGCTGGAAGGTCACGACGATCGGCGACGACATCGCCTGGATCAAACCGTCGCCGGATGACGGCAAGCTCTACGCCATCAACCCCGAGGCCGGGTACTTCGGCGTCGCCCCCGGCACGTCCTACGAGACCAACCCCTCGGCGATGGAGTCGATCAAGGCCAACACGATCTTCACCAACGTGGCCCTGACCGACGAGGGCGACGTCTGGTGGGAGGGCATGGACGGCGAGCCGCCGGCCCACGCCATCGACTGGCAGGGCAACGACTGGACGCCAGACTCCGACGTCAAGGCCTCCCACCCGAACGCCCGGTTCACCGCACCGGCCGACCAGAACCCCGCCCTCGACCCCGACTGGGACGACCCGAAGGGCGTGCCGATCAAGGCCTTCGTGTTCGGCGGACGACGTTCGGGCACGATCCCGCTGATCGTCCAGAGCTTCAACTGGGCCTACGGTGTGTTCATGGCCGCGACCATGGGGTCGGAGACCACCGCGGCGGCCTTCGGGCAGCAGGGTGTCGTCCGACGCGACCCGTTCGCCATGCTGCCCTTCGCCGGCTACCACATGGGCGATTACATCAACCACTGGCTGTCGTTCGGTCGCAACATCCACAACCCGCCCCGGATCTTCGAGGTCAACTGGTTCCGCCGTGACGCCGACGGGAACTTCGTGTGGCCCGGCTTCGGCGAGAACATGCGGATCCTGCAGTGGATCGTCGAGCGGGCCAACGGCAGGGCGGTCGGGATCGAGAGCCCGCTCGGGTGGATGCCCCGCTACCAGGACCTCAACTGGAAGGGCCTCGAGGACTTCTCCGAGCAGGACTTCCTCGACTGCCTGTCGATCGACCAGGCCGACTGGGACGCCGAGCTGATCCAGATCGAGGAGCTGTTCATGCGCCTCCACACCCGCCTGCCGGCCGAGATGTCGGCCATCCGGTCGCTGGTGGCCGGGGCGTTGTGGCGCTCACCGGATCACTGGGAGATGAACCCCGACCCGACCTGAGGTCGTCGGCGACAGCGGGCTGCACACGAGCGAGCAACGGAGCCGGGTGGGCGACGGGCACAGGCCCCGACCCCCACCCGGCTGCCGCGTTCGGCTACAACGGGGGCAGACAAAAGAAATCGGCGGTTCCTGTAACACCGGCGGGCTGAGCTCGGACAACGCAGGTGTATGAAGCCGCACGACATCGACATCACACGCTCGCCCCGTAGCGCGTCGCTCGCTGTCCGCTGGGACCACTACCTGGCGACCGGAAGCCCGCGGGCCCAGGGTGACCTGCTCCAGGAGATCGACCGCTACGTGCGGTCCGAGGCCCGCCGCCGGCTTGGCGCCGGCCATCCCCTGATCGAGGAGGCGGCCCAGGAGGCGCTGGTCGGGGTGGCCCGCCGCATCGTCGACCACGAGCGGCCCGAGTTCCCGGCCGCCTACGTCCGCCGGGTGGTCAGCAACAAGATCGCCAACCTGCTGGAGCGGGAGACCCGCCGCCGGGCCCGCGAGGAGCAGCAGTGGACGCCCGACCTCTCGCCGATCGAGGCCTCCGCCAGCGCCGACTGGCACGACTTCCTCGACACCCTGCGCGACATCGTGTCGTCAGACGAGTTCTGGACCCTCGTGCTCCGCCATCACTTCGACTACTCCTACGGCGAGATCGGCCAGCTCCTCGAGAAGGAGCCGAACGCCATCCGCCAGATCGCGCTCCGTGGCCGGCGGAAGTGCCAGGAGCACGTCAGTCGCCTCCAGGGGCGGGTGCCCGCCTGGGTGTCGCTGCCCGACCACGAGGCGGGTGACACGCCGGGAACGATCGACGACAGCAGCGAGGCGGGCGAGTCTGGCCCGCGGGAGCCCAGAAACACGGATCCGGTCGAGCGGCTGCGGCGGCCGCCGACCGGATCCGGTTCTGGTCCCGCTCCCGATCCCGTCACCGAGGGCGCCAGGACGACGCCATCATCCGGCTCGATCCTCGCTCCGTCGACGCCGCCGGTGACCCTGCCGCTCCCGCCGCCGCTCGCGGTGCCGACGGTCCGCGAGCGGCTCCTGGCCGCCCGGGCCAGGCGGCCGCTCGGCTCGCCGCTGTCGATCCTCCCGCTCGCCCTCATCCTCACGCTGCCGCTGCTCCTGCAGCTCGACGCCTCGCCGGCGGCCGGCGGTGAGGGGCTCGCCCCGGCCGGGCCGGGGCTGAACGCCGGCCAACGGGTCACCGAATCGGACCCGTCCAACATCCGTTCGACGGCGCCAACGGCCTCACGCGAGGCGCCGTCGACGTCCGAGCCGGAACCGGGTGGGGGCGTCCCACCCGGCGATCCGGCTGCTGGTGCCTCCCCGGGCCTGGCCCCGCCCGGGGAGGCACCAGCACCGACAACAACGGTCGCATCGTCGACATCGTCGACATCGTCGACATCGTCGACATCGTCGACATCGTCGGCATCGTCAACGTCGTCGACCGGCGACCAGACGTCGACGACCGGCACGGTCTCGACGACGGAGCCGACGACGGTGTCGACCTCCGCCTCGCCCCCGGCGTCACCGACGACGAGCGCAACGACGGCCCCGCCAGCGACCCGACGGTCGACCACCACCCGTCCAGCGGCGACGACGACCACCAGGCGGGCGCGGACGACCACGACGGCACGGGCCACGTCGTCGACGACCGAGCGGGCCGCCACCACCGGCACCACCCGTCGCCCGACGTCGAGTGCGACGTCCGCGTCCACCACCACGACGACGGCACAGCCGACCACGACGCCTCGACCGACCACGACGACGACCGAGCCGACGACGACGAGTGAGCCGACGACGACGACCGAGCCGACGACGACGAGTGAGCCGACGACGACGAGTGAGCCGACGACGACCACGCCGACCGAGCCGACCAGGACGACGGCCGACCCGGCGACGACCACCACTGACCCGGGCCGCGACACGGTCGACCCCGGCGACGGTGGGCCGCCGATCGCTCGCTGACCGGGGGGCGCTCAGCGGGCCCCGGCCGCACCCTCGACGGCCGGGGCCCCGAGCGGCAGTTCCACCGGATCGGGCTCCAAGCGCAACAGGTACAGGGCGCCAACGGCCGCGACGACCGCGATGGCCAGCTTCGGCAGCGACGACCCGGCGCCCCCGGCGTCGGCCAGGAAGCCGACCAGGGGTGGGTAGAGCAGGCTGCCGACAGCGGCGCCGAGGAACACCCAGCCGAGGACGGCGCCGAGGCCCCTGACTCCGAACAGGTGGGCCGCGACCTGCCCCATGAGGGCGACGAAGCCGCCGTAGGCAACCCCGAGCACGGCCGCGTACAGCAGCAGGAGTGCGTAGTTGTCGCCGGCGACGAGCAGGACGGCGAAGGCCACCGGCTGGAACAGGAAGCAGAGCTGGAGCATCCTGACCGGGCCGGTGCGATCGCTCAGCCCGGTCAGGGCCAGCCGACCGAGGACGCTGGCGGCGCCGATACACCCGACGAGCAGCGCCGCCCTGGCCGACGAGATGCCAGCATCGGTGGCGAACACGACGGTGAAGGCGAACGCCGATGCCTGGGCGGCCGAAGCCATGGCGCAGCCGATGGTGAGTCGCCGGAACGACGTCGTCGACATCACCGACCGGAGGTGCCGGCCGGCGGCCGGCTGTGGTGTCACCGGTGGGCGGGCCAGGAACAGGCCTCCGAGCAGGAACGTCGTCCCGCAGATGACGGCGAGCGTGGTGTAGGCGGACCGCCACCCGTCGAGCTCGATCAGCCGGTTGGCCACCGGCAACAGAATCAGCGTGCCGAGCCCGTTTCCCGTCGCCGCCACCCCCTGCCCCAGGGCCCGGTAGCGCTCGAACCACCCGGCCACTGCGGCGTAGAGCGGGGAGACGAACAGCCCGCCACCGAACCCGGCGCCGATGCCGTAGGTCAGGTACCCCTGCCAGAGCTGGTCGACCTGGCTCGTGGCCAGCAACCCGCCGGTGAACAGCACGCCGCCGACCCACACCAGCGGCCGGGGACCGTACCGGTCGGCGAGGAAGCCCGATCCGGCGCCGGTCCCGAAGAACAGGAACAGGGTGACCGCGAAGACGATGGCCGTCGGTCCCCGCCCGGCGCCGAACTCGTCGGCCATCGCCTCGAAGAAGGTGCCGAACGTGTAGACCGTGCCGAAGGCGACGCCGTTGACCACCGCTGCAGCGACGGCCACCATCCAGGCCCGGGGAGAGTCGATCACACCGCATGCTGCCATGGTCCGGGCGGGCGGGGCCAGAGGCCGAGGGCGGGTCGGAAGGGCACGGGATTCGGGAGACTGCGGGGCCGGTGGCAGAATGCACGGCGGTGGAGCTCTTCCTGCAGCGATGCTTCGACGGGTTGGCCAACGGCGCCATCTACGCCTCCCTCGCCGTCGCCCTGTCGATGGTCTACCGCGGCTCTGGGGTGCTGAACCTGGCCCAGGGCGAGCTGGCCATGTTCGGAGCCCACATCGCCGCGTTGCTGGCCACACCGCCGATCCCCGGCCTGTTCGGCAGCGGCATCGCCGGCTGGTTCGGGGCTCCGCTGCCGGTCGCCGTCGCCATCGCCCTCGCCGCCGTCCTGACCGCGCCGCTCGGGATGGCGGTCGAGCGCTTCGCCATCCGCCCGGTCGACCGCGGTGACCTCGTCCAGGTGCTCGGGGTCACGTTGGCCGTGTTCCTGGCCCTCAACGTCCTGGCCCGCGAGCTGTGGGGCTCCACGTTCCGCATCGACTCGCCGTTCCCGTCCGGCTCGGACGACCGGTTCCTGATCGGCGGGGCTCGGCTGCGATGGGAGACGATCGGCATCGTCGCCACGATGATCGGTCTGGTCGCCGTCCTGGCCCTCATCCAGCGATCGACGAAGCTCGGCCTGGCCTTTCGTGCCGTGTCGTCCAATCCGGCTTCGGCTGAGCTGGCCGGCATCCGGGTCGGGCGGGTGGTCAGCGCCGCCTGGGGCTCGGCGGCCGCAATCGGCGCCGTCGCCGGCGGCCTGGTCGGTGGCCTCATCGGGGTGTCGTCGAACATGATGATCCGGATCCTCGTGCTCGCCCTCGCTGCGGCGGTCGTCGGCGGGCTGCCCCGCCCCGGCGCCGCGCTGGTGGCCGGCCTCGTCCTCGGGGTCGGCGAGTCCCTCCTGATCGGCTACATCGACGTGATGTCGTCGAACCTGGCGGTGGTGTGGGCCCTCGGCGTCATGGTCCTGATCCTGCTGATCCGACCAGAGGGCCTGGCCCCCGACCGACTCCCGGCCGCCTCGTCGTGAGCGACCACTGGGCCAGCGGGCCATCGGACGGCGCCAGGGTCGATCTCGACCTCGGTCGCCCTGCCGGCCTCGGCGTTCCCGGTGGCCATGACGGCCACGACGGCCACGACACCCGCCGCGGTCTGCCCGGGTTGGGCGACTGGCTGGTCGAATCGCCGGTGGTCGATCGACGACGCACCGCGCCGGACCGCACGCCTGCCAACGAGCGGGAGCTCCGCCCCGTCACCCACGTCGGCGCCTGGCTCGGTCTCGCCGTCGCCGCCGTGGCGGCACCGGCGCTGGCCGACCCGATCCAGCTGTCGTGGCTGACGAGGAGCCTGGCGCTCGCCGTCGCCATCATGGGCCTGCAGGTCCTGCTCGGCCACGGTGGACTCCTGTCGCTCGGCCAGGGCGCGCTGCTCGGTCTCGGGGCGTGGACCGCGGGCGAGCTGATCACCGACCTCGGGCTCCGCGGTGAACTCGCCGTCCCCGTGACCGCCATCGCCCTGGCGGTGGCCGGGGTGGTCATCGGGCTGCCGGGCCTGCGGCTGAGTCGGATCGGGCTGGTTCTGCTGACGCTTGCGGTCGCCGTCTCGTTCCCGCTGCTGTTCCAGAAGTTCGTCGGGCCGCTCGGTCGACCCTACGACCGGGTGGTGCCACCGGCCTGGACCGGGCTCGACGAGACCGACGACGGTCTCTGGGCCTACGGGCTTGCCGTCGTCGTCGCTGCGGTCTCCTATGGGGCCCTTCGGCTCGTGCTCGGCGGTCGCTTCGGGCGCAGTCTCCGAGCGGTGCGGGACGAGCCGCAGGCCGCCGCCGCGTTCGGCGTTCCGGTGGCGAGGGTCCGGCTGGCCGCCTTCGCCCTGTCCGCCGCATTGGCCGGTGCCGGCGGTGCCCTGCTCGTGGTGCAGACCCCGTTCGTGTACGGCCCGGACTTCCCGTTCCAGCTGTCGATCCAGCTGTTCGCCGTCGTCCTGGTGCTCGGTGCCGACCGCCTCGGCGGCGCCGTCGCCGGCGGGCTGTGGCTCGTCCTGTTGCCCCGTGCGCTCCGGGTGGTCGGGTTGGCCGGCTACGTCGACCTCGTCTACGCCCTCGTGCTCCTGGCGGCGATCGTCGCCCTCCGTGGCCGGGGCATCGGACCGCTCGTCGAGCGCTGGTCGGTGACCGGGCGCCTCGGTCGCGACCGCCGTCCGCCGGTCGGCGCCGCGGTCGCCGACTGAGGGCGTCCGATCACTCGCCCTGGACGACCCCCTGCGACTGCAGATAGGAGAACGGTGGGTAACGGGGCGGGTCGTCCGGCCCGTGACACGACGGGAAAACCGCCATCACGTGGTCGGCGGTGGCGTTGAAGAAGTACGGCACCGAGTAGCGGTCGCCGTCGCTCGGGTTGTCGGCGAAGTGGCGGGTGCTCAGGAAGCGATCGTTCGACCACTGCCGCAGCAGCTCGCCGCTGTTGACGATGACGGCATCGTCGACCGCTGGCACCGTGATCCACTCGTCGCGCTCCCGCTGCTGGATGACGAGACCGGGCCCATCGGTGAGGAGCAGGGTGAAGAAGGTGGTGTCGACGTGGGGCGCGATCCCGAAGCCCCCGTTCTCGCCGCCCTCGGTGTCGGCGCTGGGCTCGCTCGGGGGATAGTGGGTCAGGCGGAGCCGCCAGAACGGGTCGCCGAAGGCGGGCTCGAAGAAGTCCGGTTCGAGATCGAGGGCGACGGCGTAGACGGGCAGGAGCCGCATGGCCAGGTCGGTGACGAGGCGGGCATACCGCTCGACGGCGGTCCGGAAGCCGGGCAGCACCTCGTCCGGCAGCCACTGGTTGTCGTCGATGCCGATGCCGGCTCCGGACTTCAGCAGGAACGCAGCGTTCCGGTTCCCGGTCGACCGGGTCGGCAGCTTGCGATTGCCGTAGGGCAGGTAGCCGACGCCACCGACGGGATGACCGGGCCGGTCCATGGCGATCGATGTCTTGGTCGCCTCGTCGAGGTCGTGGAAGCGCCGGTTGACGTCGAGGATCCCCGCCCGCTCGGATGGGTCGAGACCGTGGCCGACGAGCTGGTGGAAGCCGACGTCCTCGCAGGCCCGCCGCAGTTCACCGGCCGCCGCGGCCAGATCGGCCGGCGCTCCCGAGCGGAACCAGGGCCCGACGTCGACGACGGGGACGTCGTCCGGTCGGGCCGGCGTCGGCGTCGAGGTGTCCCACGACTCGGACTCGGCCCGGAGCTCGCGCTCCTTGGCCTCGGCGTCGAACGTCTCGGACGTCATGTCCGCAGAGTATCGCCGGCCGTTCGGGGGCGGTCGTACCGACGTGGGGGTCGCGGCGGGGCCGGTCAGCCGTCGGCTGCGGCGAACGAAACGGTCTCGCCGGGGAGACCGATGAGCGTCAGCCGGCCGTCGACGATCTGGAAGCCGGTCGAACTGGCCACGCCGGCGAGGGCGACCGGCAGGTTCGACTCGGGGTCGTCGCAGGTCGCAGTCGCCGAGGCCGGGTCGACGACAACAAACGGGCCGCCGGTGACGCCAGGGTCGTACTCGACGGCGACCTCGACCGTGCCACAGTCCTCGCTGCTGATCAGGGCAACGCCGGCACGGAAGACGACGCTGACGCCCTCCTTGTCGAGCCTCGGGGTGCTGGCCGTGCGCTCCATGCCCTCACCGTCGAACACCGTGTCGAACAGCCACAACGTCTCCTCGAGGGGAACTGGAGCCGGCGGCTCGCCGACCCCGTAGACGAGCTCGACACCATCGCCCCGGAAGACGAGCCCGTTCGGGGGCGACAGCTCCCACTCGGTGGCGGCGAACAGCAGGTCGACGTAGGCGCTCTCGAAATCGAGGAACTCACAGCCCATCTCGGTGATGGCGACGCCGTCGAACGACAACGACCCGCCGTCCCGCTCGCCGTCGAACGGGGCGGAGATCGCACCGCCGAACGAGTTGCAGCCGGCGTTGCCCCTGACCGAGTCGGGGCCGGTGATCGACAGGTCGACGACGACGCCAGCGGGGAGCTCGAGCGGCCCGTCCGGTCCGGTGGCGGACTGCAGCACCCAGTCGCCGGCGATCCACGGTCGAGTCGCCCCGCCGGCGGCGGCGTCCGAGCCGGCGTCGCTCGGCTCGGGCGCGGTCGGCGTGTCGCCGTCGCTGTCGCCAGCCCCGGCGTCGGTGCTGACGTCGTCCGACCCGCAGGCGGCAACGAACAGGGCGACGCCGGCCAGGACCGCCAGGGCGACGAGGTGGTGACGGAGAGGGCGTCGGGTTGGCACGGACATGATGATGGGCTCCAGCACTCGGTCTCGGGGTGATGGGGCGCAGCGCGCTCCCGATGATGAGACGACGGCCGGCCGATCCTGGTTCCCAACGGCCGGGTTTCGTGCCCGGACCGCCGGTCGCAGTCAGAAGAGGTGGCCGACGCGATCGAGGAGGTAGCGGCCGGCGGTCGTGGCCCAGAGGACGTAGGCCGCCGCCGCTGCGCCCAGTGCCAGCCGGTCGAGGCGCCCGAAGGCCGACGCCATGGCCGCCAGCAGCAGTCCCGGGAGCCAGAGGAGCAGGGTGAGCACGGCCAGCATCGTGAACAGCGCCGGCACCGGGATGACCTGACCGATCAGCAGCGCGAAGCCGAGGATCACGATCGGCTGGCTGACGAGACCGGCGAACTGCAACGACCGGGTGACGTCCGGCTGTGGCCCCGGCCGCCCGCGCCGGTTCGCCAGCCACCCGACGGCGGCGACGAGCGCGGCCATGGCCAACCAGGTGTAGACGCCGACCAGCACGAAGCGGACGAGCGCCCGCGGCGCAGTCACGCCCTGGATGCCGAACCGGGCGCACGCCATCAGCAGCCAACCGCCGACGACGGTCATCAGGCCGCGGTAGGGGAGTTCGCGTCGATCGACGGCATCCCACCGGGCCGGGGTCAGCCGCAGCACGTTGCTCAGGCCGGGCGTCGATGCCCCGTCGGTCACGGCTCCCACCGCCGGCCGTCCGGCCAGAACGTGTCGTAGTCGCCGGGGAACGAGGTCAACGACGGCAGGATGTCGAGGAACTCGCCCCGGCGCGGCCCGTCGAGGCCCTGGCCGGTCACCGGGTCCCACGTGGTCCCGTCGTCGTCGACGAGGCGGTCGCCGTCGAAGGCCAGTTCGATCGTCCGTTCGTCGCCGACGCCCTCGTCGAGCCGGCGGGAGAACACCCGCCACCGCTGGGGATCGGCCGGGTCGGCGACGACGGCGATGGCCAGATCGGCCACCACGTCGTTGACCACCCCGACCCGCACCAGGTCATCGGCCGGGTAGGCGACGGCCTCGCTCGTGAAGTCGACGACGATCCAGAAGTCCTCGACGTCGAAGCCCGTCCGGGAGGCCGGGGCGTCGAGGGCCAGCGTGTCGGGATTGGCCTCGAGCCAGGCGTCCCAGGTCGAGAAGCTGACCGGCAGGAGGTCGAGCGTCTGGCCCTTTCGAGGTCCGGCGATCGCCTCGCCGAGGGGTTGGCTCCAGATCGACCCCGTGTCGTGGTCCCACCACGTCATGGCGTTGCCCCACAGGGCGCCGTGCACGCCGAACACCAGGGTTTCCCCGTCGACCACTCGGCGATGGACCATCGCCGTTGCGCACAACGGTCACCAGGTGACGAGTATCGGTATGCCTCCGAGCTCGTCGACCACCATTTCCCGTCCGTTGAGGAAGCTGACCGGGTAGGCCTTGGCCTCGCCGTCGAGCTCGACGCCGATGACCTGGGCGTCATCCGGCCAGCCGATGTCGCGCCCGGAGACGAAGGTCGGCTCGTAGACCGGGAGGATGGCGTCCCGGGGCAGGATCTGGCGGAAGCCGTCCGGCAGCGGCTCGCCGGCCAGGACCGGGTTGTACACGTCGGCGACGTCGGCCCGGATCCCGGTGACCTGGCCGGACGGGCGGCTCGTCGGCCCGGTGAAGGCGAACAACGTGGCCAGGGCCAGCACGACGGCACCGGCGGCGTAGGCCAGGCGGCGGTCGTCTGGGGCGGTCACCTGGTCGGTCGTCGTCATGGGACCAGCAACCGGCCGCGCCGCCCCTACCTTCCCGGTCTGCCTTTCCGATCGTGCCTTCCCGGTCCCCTGCGGCCCTCGGCCCCGCCTTCCCGGTCCCCGCGCCCCCGGCCCCGCCGTTCCTCCGTGTCTCCTCCGGCCCGGCCCCCTCGTGCGCCCCGACCCCGCCGGGGTTCCGGCCGGCGGGCCCGACGTGCTTCACTGCGTTGATGGTCGCCGTCGAGCCAACCGACAACGTCGCCAGCCCCGAGGTCCCGAGCCTGGCGGACATCGACGCGGCCAACGAGCGGATCGCGCCCCACATCCTGGCCACCCCGGTGCTCACCGACGACCAACTCGACGAGCAGCTCGGAGCCAGCCTGTTCTTCAAGGCCGAGGGACTGCAGCCGCCGGGGGCGTTCAAGGTCCGTGGCGCCACCAATGCGGTGTTCTCCCTGTCGGACGACCGGGCGGCCAATGGGGTGATCACACACTCGTCCGGTAACCACGGCGCCGCCCTCGCCTACGCCGCCGGACGGCGAGGCATCCCGTGCCAGGTCGTGATGCCGACCAACGCCCCGTCGGTCAAGAAGGCGGCGGTTGCGTCCTACGGGGCCGAGATAATCGAGTGTGAGCCGGCGGCGTCGGCCCGTCAGGCCACGATGGAGGAGGTCCGGGCGGTCTCGGGGGCCGAGTTCGTCCACCCCTACGACGATCCGAGGGTGGTGGCCGGCCAGGCGACCTGCGCCAGGGAGCTGCTCGACCAGGTCGACGGGCTCGACGTCGTGTTGGCCCCGATCGGCGGCGGTGGCCTCGTGTCCGGCACGTGCCTGACCGTTGCCGCCGTGGCCCCGACCGTCGACGTGGTGGCGGCCGAGCCGGAGCAGGCCGACGACGCGGCCCGCAGCCTCGAGGCCGGCCGGCTGATCGCCGACGACGCCCCGGTCACGATCGCCGACGGGCTCAAGACCCCACTCGGACCGCTGACGTGGCACATCGTCTCCCGCCACGTCGCCGCCATCCTGACGGTCTCCGAGCAGGAGATCGTCGAGGCGATGCGCCTGGCCTGGGAGCGGCTCCGCATCGTCGTCGAGCCGAGCTCGGCGGTTGCCATCGCCGCGGTGCGGCGCCACCCCGAGCGCTTCGCCGGCCGCCGGGTCGGGGTCATCCTCAGCGGCGGCAACGTCGACCTCGACCGCCTGCCATGGGCCACGGACACCGGCGCCGGGGCGGGCCCCACAACCGGGAGTTGAACCGGCGACGCATCGGCCATACTGCTCCGATGACCAAGATCAGTCTGATTGGAGCGGGCTCGACCGTCTTCGCCAAGAACCTCATCGGCGACATCCTGAGCTTCCCCGAGCTGTCGGGATCGACGATCAGCCTCCACGACATCGACCCCGTTCGGCTCGGCACCTCCGAGATCGTGGCGGCAAAGGCCGCCGCCGCACTCGGTGCGAACCCGACGATCGAGGCGACGACCGACCGGCGGGCCTCGCTCGACGGCGCCGACTACGTGATCACGATGTTCCAGGTCGGGGGCTACGAGCCCGCGACCGTCGTCGACTTCGAGGTGCCGAAGCGCTACGGCCTCGACCAGACGATCGCCGACACGCTCGGCGTCGGTGGGATCATGCGAGGCCTGCGGACCATTCCCGTGCTGCTGTCGATGGCGGCGGACATGGAGGAGCTGTGCGGCGACGCCACGATGCTCCAGTACGTGAACCCGATGGCGATGAACTGCTGGGCGCTGTCGCGGGTGTCGTCGATCAACACCGTCGGCCTCTGCCACAGCGTGCAGCACACGGCCGAGCAGCTGGCATCCGACATCGGTGTCCCGATCGACGAGGTCACCTACCGGTGCGCCGGCATCAACCACATGGCCTTCTACCTGGAGTTCGCCCACCGGGGCGACGGCGGCAGCCCGGTCGACCTCTATCCGAAGATCGACGAGTTCGCCAGGACCAGGCCGGCCCCGCTGCGGGGGAGCGCCACGCGGACCGACGGTGGCATCGAGGGCCTGAGCGACGCCGTCCGTTACGAGATGTACCGCCGGCTCGGCTACTTCGTGACCGAGTCGAGTGAGCACTTCGCCGAGTACGTGCCGTGGTTCATCAAGGAGGGCCGCGGCGACCTGATCGACCGCTTCGGCGTCCCCATCGACGAGTACCCCCGGCGCTGTGTCCGCCAGATCGCCCGCTGGGAGGACATGCGGACCGACCTGGAGGCCCCGGACGGGGAGCTCGAGGTGGTCCCGAGCGACGAGTACGGCGCCGGGATCATCCACAGCATGGAGACCGGCCAGCCCCGGGTGGTCTACGGCAACGTGCCAAACGACGGCCTGATCGACAACCTGCCGGACGGGTGCTGTGTCGAGGTGCCGTGCCTGGTCGACGGCAACGGCGTGCAGCCGACCGCGGTCGGGGCCCTGCCACCGCAGCTGGCGGCGCTGATGCAGACGAACGTCAACGTGCAGTCGCTGACCGTCGAGGCGGCCCTGACCGGGCGGAAGGACCACGTGTACCACGCAGCGATGCTCGACCCGCACACCGCGGCCGAACTCGACCTCGACCAGATCTGGTCGCTGGTCGACGACCTGCTCGACGCCCATGGTGACATGATCCCGGCCTTCACCAGCTGACCTGGCGCCGGCGACGTCCCGCCGGAGGTGACACTCGGAGTGACGGCGCTCAGCGGCGACGGCGTCCCGGGGCACGGGGGGTTCGTCGGGGCGTGGCCCGGGGCTCGCCCGCCCACCAGGCCTTCGGCTTGAGCCGGTGGCCGCCGCCGAGCCGATCGTCGACGGCGAGCGCCAGGCGACGGAACGGCGAACCGGCCAGGCGTTGCCACCAGCGGTGGCGCCGCCTCGAGTAGTCGCGGGTCCACGGGCACACCCGCACGCAGATGGCGCAGTCCGAGTTGATCTTCGACCAGTAACCGAAACAGGCCTCACCGTCGACCGACCACTTGTTGACGCCCTTCAGTCCCGACCGGTTGAGCGCCACCGGCACCGGCCCACCGTGGGGGATGGCCGAGGACGGGCAGGCGTCGGCGCAGCGGTCGCACGCCTCGCAGAACTCGGTGACCCCGATCCGCTTCGGCCGGTCGTGGGCCAGCGGGAGATCGGTGAAGACCTTCCCCAACCGGAGCCGTGGGCCGAACTCGGGCGTGATCAGCAGGCCGTGCCGACCGTACTCGCCGAGGCCGGCCTGGATCGCCAGCGGGATGGCGAGGGCCGTGTCGTTCATCGACGGCACCGCCTCGTAGCCGAGGTTCTTCACGTACTGGGCCAACCCGAGCAACACGGCGGCGTCCTTGGAGTAGCCGAGCCCGGTCGCCGTGCCCGACAACGCAGAGGGTGCGGTCTGGATCAGGTCGGGGTCCATCGACTGCCCGATCACGATGACGCTGGTCAGCCCGTCGGGCAGATCGTTCGGCTTGGCGGTGCCGGTGACCGAGCTGAACCGCTCGGTGTAGACCCAGCGCTCATCGAAGGCGGTGATGCCGACCAGGTCGGCGCCGAACACCCTGGCCACCTGCTTGACCTGCCTGGCCGACTCCTCGGGCGACTCGGGTTCCAGCCGGGTCTCCGGCCCGTCCCGCAGCATAGAAAGCGGGTCGAGGAACCCGTCCCGCCGACCCTGGTCCTCGTACAGCTCGGTGAAGACGTCGCTGACGTGCCACGAGGCGTTCCGCAGCGCGTAGTCGCGCTGGGTGAACCCGTTGGCCTTCCGCCACCGGGTCAGTGGCCGGCGGTACGTGGCGTAGAAGCGCTGGGTCTGCTCCGAGCGGATCGAGTCGTCCCACCAGGAGCGACAGAAGACGTCGTCGACCTGACTGAACCGCTCGAAGTCGGGGCGGACGTCGAACCCGGCCTCGGCGTCGCTGACCATGCCCGAAGAGTACCGCGACCGCCGGGCCCGAGCCCGAGCCGCCGCCGGCCCGGCACCGGGCGGGGGAGGTCATCGGGCCCCCGGTGGCGGTCGATGCGGCGATCGACGACGATGGGCCGGTCCGGACGTCGACGAAGGGGGACGCCATGGCCGGAACCGTCCTGTACGAGCGCGATGGCCACATCGCCACCATCACCTACAACCGCCCCGAGGCGCTGAACGCCGTCAACGGCGAGCTCCGGCGTGACCTCAACGCCGCCTGGGAGGAGTTCCGGACCGACGACGAGGCGTGGGTCGGCATCGTGACCGGCGCCGGCCGGGCGTTCTGTGCCGGCGCCGACCTGAAGGACCCCGGCTCGTCGGTCGGCAACGACGAGCACTCGTTCTGGGAGGTCCCGAGCCTCACCTCGCTCGAGAGCGGCAAGGAGATCTGGAAGCCGGTGATCGCCGCGGTCAACGGCTACGCCATCGGCTTCGGCCTGACGCTGGTGGCATCGTGTGACCTGATCCTGGCCAGCGACCGGGCCCAGTTCGGGTTCCCCGAGGTCCAGCTCGGTGTGCCGACCGTGCAGGGCGCCGTTCGGATGCCTCGGCTCATCGGTTGGCAGGGGGCGATGGAACTCCTGCTCCTCGGCGACCGGATCGACGCCGACCGGGCCAAGGAGCTCGGTCTGGTCATGCGGGTGGTGCCACACGACGATCTCATGGACGAGGCCAGGGCACTGGCCGGGCGCCTGATCGACAACTGCGGACCGCTGGCCGTCCGGGCGACGAAGGAGATCGCCAGGCGGGGCATGGACCTGCCGCTGGTCGACGCCATCCGCTTCGGCGAGACGATGCGCAAAGTTGCCGGAGCGACCGAGGACGCAGCCGCGTTCCGGGAGGCCGCCGCCAGGGGGGAGCGGCCGGTCTGGCGGGCCCGCTGAACGGCCGTCGCCCGCCCCCTTCCTCCGTCAGCTCGGGCCGAGCGGCCAGTTGGCCACGGCGTCGTAGCGGGGCCCGGGCATCTCGGCCACGCCGGTCGGCTCGGTCGGGCTGGCGAGCAGATCGACGGACTCGGCGACGAGAGCCGCATCGACGGTGCGCGCCAGCAGCTCGGACGACCGCCGCCCCGGTCGCCAGCGGCCAACCGTGACGTGACCGACGAAGGTGTCGAAGCGGGGTGGCAGACCGAGATCGACGACGGCGGAGCGGACCACCGCCGCCAGCTCGTCTGCCCCGGTCGCCGTCACCGCGACGGCGTTGCCAAGTTCGACCAGCTCGGGTCCGAGCACGACCTCGACGGGCGGACGATCGGCCAGCGCCCCGCTGAGTGCCTCGACGACCGGATCGGGTACCACCGGACCGAGATAGTGCAGCGTGAGATGCAGGTCGGCCGGATGGCTCGGTCGCAGCACCGCGGGGTCGAGCGGGCCGAGCTGGGCGACGAGCATCGTCGCCACGTCGGCCGGCACCCGGAGGGCGACGAAGAGGGCGGGAGCGCGTTCCACCATCCGACCCTAGGCGGGCCGGCCAGACGACGCCGACCGTCTGGCCCAGCCCGCTGGCCATCCCTACACTCGACCCCGTTCACGGGCCGTACGGGCCCATCACGAGGGGAGCGAGGTCGACCATGAGAGCCGTCGTCTGCAACGAGTTCGGACCGCCGGAGAACCTGGTGGTCGAGGAGCGCCCCGACCCGGTTCCGGAGCCAGGCCAGCTCCTCGTCGAGGTCAAGGCCGCGGCCGTGACGTTCCCCGACACGCTGATGCTGGAGGACAAGTACCAGTTCAAGGCGCCGCCGCCGTACATCCCCGGCGGCGAGGTGGCCGGGGTGGTGACGGCGCTCGGCGCCGACGTCGGCGGGTTCGCCGTCGGCGACCGCGTGGTCGGCGGCCTGACGACGACCGGCGGCATGGCCGAGCTGGCGGTGGTCAGCGCCGACAACGCCCGGGTCCTGCCCGACTCGGTCGGGTTCGCCGAGTCGACCGGCCTCAACTACGCCTACGGCACCACGCTGTACGGCCTCAAGTACCGCGGCTCGCTGCAGGAGGGTGAGACGCTGCTGGTGCTCGGCGCCGGCGGCCACCTCGGCCTCACCGCCGTCGAACTGGGCAAGCTGATGGGGGCCCGGGTGATCGCCGCCGCCTCGACCGAGGAGAAGCTCGACCTCTGCCGCCAGCGGGGCGCAGACGAGACCATCAACTACGCCGAGGAGAACCTCAAGGATCGGGCCAAGGAGCTGACCGGCGGCAACGGCGTCGACATGGTCTACGACGGCGTCGGCGGCGACTACGCCGAACAGGCGCTGCGGGCGATCGCCTGGGAGGGCCGCTTCCTGGTGATCGGCTTCACCGCCGGCATCCCGTCGATCCCGCTCAACCTGACGCTGCTCAAGGGCTGCGACATCGTCGGCGTGTTCTACGGGGCCATGACCGCCCGGGACCCCGAGCTGCGCGACGCCGTGTCGGCGGAGCTGCTGTCGCTCACCGCCGACGGCAAGCTCAAGCCCCACGTGTCTGGCCGCTACCCGCTCGACCGGGCCGGCGAGGCGCTGCGCTCGATGATGGACCGCAAGGCCGTCGGCAAGGTGGTGGTCGAGCCCTGAGCGACGATCGAGCCGGCGGCGACGACCGACCGGAGCCGATCACCGACCTCGACGAGCTGCTGGAGTCACTGACGGTCAGCCGCCGACCGGCGACCTACAGCTTCGTCGGCCCGCTCCCGGTGGAGCAGCTCCCGGCGCCGGGCACCCCGGGAATCGACGCCCTGGTCCGCGAGGAGGAGGGCTGGACCGTCGTCGGTGAGCTCGGCGCACTCGACGAGGGCGGGTGGACGCCGGCGCTGGCCTGCGCCTGGCTGACCCTGGACGTCCACAGCGCGCTCGAGGCCGTCGGCCTCACGGCGGCGGTCGCCGCCGTCCTGACCGAGCGGGGCATTCCGGCCAACGTGCTCGCGGCCCACCTCCACGATCATCTGCTCGTTCCGGTCGACCGGGCCGACGACGCCGTCGCCGCCATCGAGGGCCTCGCCACCGGTTGAGGCGCCCGACCGCCGCCCCGCCACGGCGCCAACGCAGCGAGCGCCGCCATTCGTTGCCCGTCGAAGGATCTGCTAGGTTGCCGCCCCAGGTGGTCGGCGGCAGGGGAGCTCGCGGACCCGCGACGAGAGGAACCCCGTGCGACGGATTCGGACGATGGCGGCCGCCCTGGCCGCAGTGGCGATGCTGACGGCGGTGCTGGCCGCAGCACCGGCAGAGGCAGAGGAGCCGACGACCTGGTTCGTCGACGAGAGCAAGCTGCCATTCGATCCTCTGCCCGACATCCCGGCCCAGCAGTACTGGGGGATCCTCGACGGTGCCGGCTACCGGGTCGAGGTGCCGGATGACTGGAACGGCGACCTCGTGATGTGGGCCCACGGTTACCGGGGCGAGGGCTTCGAGCTGACCGTCGACAACATCCCGATCCGGGCTCACGCACTGGAGCAGGGCTACGCCTGGGCCGCATCGAGCTACGCCCAGAACAGCTACAACATCCGCACCGGCGTCGACAGCACCAAGGGGCTCGTCGACTACGTCAACACCGAGTTCCTGGAGACCGAGGCCGACCAGGTCTTCCTGATGGGCGCGTCGATGGGCGGCCACGTCACCGCGGTCTCCATCGAGGAGCACCACCGGGTCTACGACGGGGCGCTGCCGATCTGTGGCGTGCTCGGCGGCTTCGAGCTGTTCGACTTCTTCCTCGACTACACCGTCGTCTCCCAGCAGCTGGCGCTCGGCGACAGCGTCTTCCCGGTCGAGCCGGGTGAGTGGTTCGGCACCACCGTTCCCGCCATCAAGGACGAGCTCGGCGCCGTCCCCGGCAGCTTCCCGTTCCTGCTCAGCGACACCGGCGAGCAGTTCAAGACCTTCATGGAGTGGCGCACCGGCGGGCCTCGGCCGAACTACGACGAGGCCTTCGTCTTCTGGCACGGGTTCCCGACCGAGACCGGCTTCGGCAACTTCTTCTTCGACCTCGGCACCGGCGACGGGACCCTGGCCAACTCGAACGGGCTCCGGGTGCTCGACAACACGTCGACCACCTACAAGCTCGACGACGACCCGACCGACAACAGCCCGGCCGAGCGGGCCCTCAACCGTGACGTGGCCAGGGTCGCCTTCGAGAAGGGGGCCCGAAACAACGGCGAGGCCATCAGCGGCAAGATCCGGGATCGGGTCCTGTCCCTGCACAACCTCGGCGATCTGTTCGTGCCGTTCTCGATGGAGATCGACTACGCCCGCAAGGTCCGTGACGAGGGCCGGAGCAACCGACTGGTCCAGCGGGCGATCCGCGGCGTCGGGCACTGCGACTTCACCGAGTACGAGCTGACCACGGCCTTCGACGACCTGATCTCGTGGGTCGAGACCGGCGTCCGGCCCGCCGGTGACGACGTGCTGCGGCGCGGCGTCGTCGCGTCGCCGACCTTCGGCTGCCGCTTCAGCGACCCCGACCACACGCTGCACACGCTCGCCGTTCCCTGTACCTGAGTCGATCCGGGGGTCGGGCCGATCGGGCCAGACCCCCGGGCCGACGTCTCAGCTGAGGTGATGGAGGAGGAAGGCGTAGATGTCGGCCGCCTCCTCGATCACCTTCGCCGTCGGCTTGCCGAGGCCGTGCCCCGCCCGGGTCTCCACCCGCTCGAGCAGGGGTTGCTCGGACCGGCCGCCGGCCCGATGCTGGACCTCGGCCGCGAACTTGTGGGCGTGCATCGGCACGACCCGGTCGTCGGACTCGGCGGTGGTGATGAGCAGCGGGGGATAGGCGGTGGCTTCGCCGACGGTGTGCAGCGGTGAGTAGGCCATCAGCCAGTCGAAGGCGTCGGCGTCGGCCGCGTCGCCGTACTCGACCGTCCAGAACCGACCGGCGGTGAAGTGCTGGTAGCGCAGCATGTCGGTCACCGGGACCTGGGACACCACGGCGCCGAACAGGTCGGGGAACTGGATCATCGTGGCCGCCGTCAGCAGCCCGCCGTTCGAGCCGCCCCGGATCCCGAGGCTCCCCGGTGTGGCCAGACCATCGGCCACCAGCTGTCTGGCGCAGGCGGCGAAGTCGTCGAACACCTGCTGCTTGTTGCCCAGTCGGCCCTGCTCGTGCCACGCCTCGCCGTGCTCGGTACCGCCACGGAGGTTGGCGATGACGACGACGCCGCCGGCCTCGAGGAACGCCAGCCGGGCCGGGCTGTAGGTCGGCGTCAGGTTGATGGAGAACCCGCCATAGCCGTAGAGCTCGACCGGGCCGGGCAGCTCGGCGTCGGCCATGCGGATCACGAACATCCCGACCTTCGCGCCGTCGGTCGACAGGGCGTGGCGACGCTCGACGATGACCCGTGACGGGTCGATCGGCGGGTCGGCGCCGGCCCAGACCTCGGTGACCCCGGCCTCCCACCGCAGCACCGTTGGCGGCTCGACGAACGACTGGTACCCGAGGTAGACCTCGGGCTCGGCGTACCGGCCGGACAGCCCGGTGACCGTGCCGAGACCCGGCAGCGCCAGCTCACCGATCGCGCTGCCGTCGAGCGAGTAGCGGGTCAGACGGTTGGAGGCCTCGACCAGGTGGGCGGCGATCAGTTCGCCGGCCGCCGCGTCGACCCATTCGAGCGGCTCCTCGCCCTCGGCGATGACCGTGATCCACTCGGCCGGGTCCGGCATGGCCAGGTCGATGTCGACCAGGCGGCCGTTCGGCGCATTGCGGTCGGTGTGGACCAGCAGCCGGCTGCCCTCGTCGCTGCGGTGGTGGACGAACGAGTGCATCGCCTCGCCCAGCTCGACCAGCCGGACCCAGGCCTCGACCGGGACCGGCCCGCCATCGCGGCCGGGCTCCGGGTCG
>JBCCVL010000024.1:0-45718 GCA_039195375.1 Actinomycetota bacterium | reverse complement strand
TGATCGCCGGAGTGTGGAACGCCCCAGCGGCTGGCATCGCTCTGCAACCCGAGCCGATAGGCGGAGCCGCCGGGCCGGTACTCAGCTTCTGCCTGAAGACCTTGGGTCCGGGACGCCCTTCTCAGTCGTTCCCGATCTACGGGCAGTGGCGGGCATTGAAGCCTCCGCCAAGCCGGTCCCAACCGACCTTGAACGAGGCGTCTTCCCTGGTCACAGGCTTGAGCGGGTGAGGAGAATCGAACTCCCGTATTCAGCTTGGGAAGCTGATGTTCTACCATTGAACTACACCCGCAGGGGTGCGCGACCTACGTTAGCCGACCCACCCCGGGTTGGCATCTGGGTCCCCCGGATTGGGCCAACCGGACCACGCGTGACGGATGCCACGCCGCCTTCGCCCGGACCTAACGAAGTGTTAATCGGTCCGGCTCGAGCCACCCTCTACCCTTTTCCCCGTGCGCTGGCGCCCATTCCCGGTGACCCTGTTCGACTGCGACTCGACGCTCTCTGCCGTCGAGGGCATCGACGAACTCGCCGACGCCCCCGAGCACCAGCAGCAGATCGCCGACCTGACCGAACAGGCCATGGACGGCGACGTCCCCCTCGAGGAGGTCTACGGCCGCCGCCTCGAACTCGTCGGCCCGACCAGGGACGAGGTCCGCAGCGTCAAGTCCCGCTACAAGGCCAACGCCGTCCCCGACGCACAGGCGGTCATCGCCGCCCTCCACCACCTCGACACCGAGACCTGGATCGTCAGCGGCGGCCTGCTCGAACCCGTCGCCGAGTTCGCCACCTGGCTCGGCGTCCCGGCCGAACGGGTCCGGGCCGTCGAGACCCACTTCGACCCGCTCGACGGCGACTGGTGGGACGGCACGACCCAACCCCGCTACGCCGACCACGGCCGCTGCGAGCTGACCACCACCGACGGCAAGGCCGAGGTCATCCGACGCTCGGTGACCAGCGAGGGTCGTCGGCTCTTCGTCGGCGATGGCGTCAGCGACCTCGCCGCCGCCGACGAGGTCGACCTGTTCGCCGCCTACGCCGGCGTCGTGTCCCGCCCGGCCGTCGTCGACCACGCACCGGTCGTGATCACGTCCGAGTCCATCGCCCCTGTCCTCGCACTCGCCATCGGACCGGCCCGGGTCCGGGAACTGGTCGGCGGCCCGCACGACCACGTGGCCCGCAGTTGTCTCGACGGCATCGACAGCGGCGCCCTGCGGTTCAACGACCCCGACCTCGGTCGCCGGTTCACCGCCTCCGCCAACTGAGGTCGACCGACATCGACCCCGGGGACGGCCACGACGATGGCCGGCCGAACCCGAGCACGCACGACAACCGCCAACGCCAGCCCCCTGGCACACCGACAACCCCGACCCCCTCCGACACACGCCAACCGAACCGAGCCAACGAGGAAGCCGAACCCGGACATGTTCAACATCCTGATCTCCGACAAGTTGGGCGCCGACGGCATCGCCGTGCTCGAGGCGGCCGAGGACGTCACCGTCGACGTTCGCACCGGACTCTCCGAGGACGAGCTCGTCGACATCATCGGCAACTACGACGGTCTCCTCATCCGCTCCGGCACCCAGGTCACGGCCCGGGTCCTCCAGGGCGGCGACCGGCTCCGGGTCGTCGGTCGGGCCGGTGTCGGCACCGACAACGTCGACGTCGACGAGGCCACCCGCAGCGGTGTCATCGTCATGAACACGCCGGGCGCCAACACGATCGCCACCGCCGAGCACACCTTCGCCCTGCTCATGGCCACCGCCCGCAACCTCGTGCCCGCCCACAACTCGTTGGCCGCCGGCGACTGGGAGCGCTCGGCCTTCACCGGCCAGGAGCTCAAGGGCAAGACGCTCGGCATCGTCGGCTTCGGCCGTATCGGCCAGGCGGTCGCCGTCCGGGCCCAGGCCTTCGAGATGAACGTCCTCGCCTACGACCCCTTCGTCAGCGAGCGGATCGGGCGTGAGGCGAGGGTCGAGCTGGTCGACCTCGACGATCTGCTCGCCGCCTCGGACTTCGTCACCCTCCACACCGCGCTGTCCGACGAGACGACGAACCTGATCAATGCCGACACCCTCGCCAAGATGAAGCCCGGCGCCGTCCTGATCAACGCCGCCCGCGGTGGCCTGGTCGACGCCGCCGCCGTCGCCGCATCGCTCGACGCCGACCACCTCGGCCACGCCGCCGTCGACGTGTACGACGCCGAGCCCCCGGCGGACGATCACCCCCTCGTCGGTCACCCCAAGGTTCTCCACACCCCCCACCTCGGTGCCTCGACCGCCGAGGCCCAGCGCAGCGTCGCCATTGAGATCGCCGAGCAGACGCTGGATGCGCTGCGCGGCACCCGCATCATCAACAGCGTCAACATGGCCTTCCCGCCCGGCCTCGACTTCGCCAGGGCGAACCGGTTCATCACCCTGGCGGCCAAGATGGGCAAGCTGCAGGCGGCGATGGCCGACGCCCAGATCGAGCAGGTCGAGCTCGAGCTCTACGCCGATGACGCCGAGGAGCTGATGCGCCCGGTTGCCGCCGGCCTGCTCAAGGGTGTGCTCGAGTGTGCGATGGGCGACAGCGTCAACTTCGTCAACGCCCCCCTGGTCGCCCGGGAGCGCGGGCTCAAGATCTCCCGATCCGTCGGTCTCGGCCAGGCCGACTACCGCAACCAGATCACCTGCCGGGTCAACTGGGGCGACGGCGAGCGCACGGTCTCCGGCGTCGTCTTCTCCGACGACCACCCCAGGATCGTGCAGGTCTCCAACTACCGGCTCGAGGCCGACCCGACCGGCACCGTCCTGCTCATGCTCAACAACGACGTCCCCGGCGTGATCGGCGACGTCGGCGGCGTGCTCGGCGAGCACCAGATCAACATCGGCGAGTGGCGCCTCGGCCGGAACCCGGAGCGCAGCGAGGCCCTGTCGTTCATCAACCTCGACTCGCCCCCCGAGCCGGAGGTCGTCGAGCGGCTGCGGTCGCTCGACGCCGTGACCAAGGCGGTTGTCGTCGACCTGTAGCCTGCCGCTCCGATTGACGTGACGGAGGACACAACCCACGTCCGTCACGTTCCCGCTGCCCATCTCGTCGGGTGGGTATGAACGAGCATGCAGCGCACCGCAGCAACACCCCCGACCGGCCCGCCGTCGACGTGCAGATCGTCGGCGCCGGCCTGGCCGGACTCCTGGCCGCCAACCTCGCCGCCGATGCGGGACTGACGGTCCGTCTCGTCGAGCGGACCGCCGACACCGGCGGTCGGGCCGACTCGGCCGACCACCACGGCTACGCCCTCAACCTGGGCCCCCACGCCCTGTACCTGCAGGGCGCGCTCCGCCGAACGCTCGTCGACCTCGGCGTCGACCACCCCGGTAGCCCGCCCGACGCGGTCGGCGGGACGGCATCCCTCGGTGCTCGCCGTGGCCTCCTGCCTGCCGGACCGGGCAGCCTGCTGCGGACCAACCTGCTGGGGGCCAGGGCCAAGTTCGACCTCGCCCGGTTGATGGCTCGCATCCCCCGCATCGACCCGACCCGGCTGGCGACCACGTCGGTGGCGGAGTGGATCGACGGCGCCACCGGCGACCCCGACCTCCGCCTCGCCCTGCGAGGCATCGTCAACATCGGCACCTACAACGCCGCCGCCGACCTGGCCAGCGCCGACGCTGCGGTGAGCCAGTTGCAGATGGCCATCGACGAAGGCGTCCGCTACGTCGACGGCGGTTGGCGGACGATCGTCCAGAGGCTGTCCGATCGGGCCGACCGCATCGGCGTCGAGCGGATGAACGCAACCGTGACCGCCGTCGAACCCCGCCGCCGGGGCCAGCCGGTCGCCTCCGACCCGGCCTCACCCGACCAGACCGCTGCGGCGACGACCCCAGCGACAACCACCACGACGATCGTCACCGCCGACGGCGATCGATTCCCGGCCGGCGCCACGATCGTCGCCGCCGGTGGCCCGGCCGTCGCCGACCGGTTGCTCGCCCTCGCCGGAACCCAACAGGCGATCGCCGATGCCGTCGGACCTGCGGTCGAGGCCTCGGCCATCGACCTCGGCGTCGAGCGCCGACCCGAGGTCGGGGCCCACTTCGGCCTCGACACCCGGCTGTACGCCTCGGTCCACTCGGTCGCGGCCGGCGTGGCCCCGACCGGCCGCCATCTCGTCACCGCCGCCCTCTACCGGCTGCCCGGCGAGGCGACGAGTCCGGACGACACCCGGGCCCGGCTGCTCGACCACGCCGTCGAGATGGGCGTCGATCCCGACACGATCGAGGTGGTCCGCTATCTCCACCGCCTGACCGTCGCCGGCGGCATGCCCCTCGCCGCCCGAGGCGGGCTCGCCGGTCGTCCGGGGGTGCGGATCGCCGGCCGGCCCGGCGTCCTGGTGGCCGGCGATTGGGTCGGGCCGACCGGGCTGCTGGCCGACGCGGCTGCGGCGTCGGCCGCCGCAGCCGTTGCGGTCGTGGCGAACGAGGGCGTCAGCATCGCTGCGGCCGTGCCAGGACGACCAACGGTGACGACCGCGGACGCTCCCGCTCCGGCCCCGGCTCGGGCCAGACTGGTCACACCATGACCCGACCTCTGCGACCCAGCGATGACGTCGAGCCGGCGGGCCCCGCGGACGCCTTCGCGGCCGACGCCGCGGGGGCGTCTGCGGCCGAGACCGAGCCGGCCCGGCTCTTCACCGCCGAGCGTCGCCACCTGCTCGGCGTTGCCTATCGGCTGCTCGGCACGATGACCGACGCCGAGGACGTGCTCCAGGACGTGTTTGAGCGCTGGCTCGCCGCCGATCGACGGATGATCGACAACCCGGCCGCCTACCTGACGACGATGACCACCCGGGCCAGCATCGACCGGCTCCGCTCGGCCAGGGCTCATCGCGAGGTCTACGTCGGGCCGTGGTTGCCCGAGCCGTTCCCGGTCGACGACTCACCGAGCTCGCCCGAGGCGGTCGCCGAGCTCGATGAGTCGCTGACCATCGGCTACCTCCATCTGCTCGAACAGCTGACCCCGCGCGAACGGGCTGCTCACCTGCTGCACGACGTCTACGACTTCTCGTACCGGGAGATCGGCCCGATGATCGACCGGGAGGAGGCGGCGTGTCGTCAGCTCGCCAGCCGGGCCCGGACCAAGCTGAAGGCCAGCCGACCCGATCGGGACCGGGCCGGTCGTCCCGACGTCGACGCCGATCTCTGCCACCGCCTCGTCGGCGCCGTGGCCGGCGGAGACGTCGCCGAGGTCCTGGCGTTGCTGACCGACGACGTCGTCCACGTCAGCGACGGCGGGGCCGAGCACCGGACCGCCCGCCAACCGGTGGTGGGTGCCGACCGGGTCGCCCGCCTGCTGGTCAACCTGGCCGGTCGGCTGACCGACACCGAGCAGGCCGTGCTCGACCTCCGGTTCCTGCGGGTCAACCACCAGGCCGCGGTGCTCGTCCTCGTCGGCGACGACCCCAGGGTCCTGCTGGCCATCGACACCGACGGCGACCGCATCGACCACATCTGGGCGGTCGTCAATCCGGACAAGCTCGATGTGGTTCTGGCCGCATCAGGGGGCCACGGCCAGTAGGGTTCTCGACGTGATCCTCTCCGACCGCACCATCAAGAAGGAGATCGCCGATGGCCGGATCCTCATCGAGCCCTTCGACGAGTCGTCCGTCCAACCGTCATCGGTCGACCTGCGGCTCGACCATCGCTTCATCGTGTTCCGGAACCACACGATGGGCCACATCGACGTGAAGGCCAACCTGGAGGAGCTGACCGAGACCGTCGAGGCATCCGACGACGACCCGTTCATCCTCCACCCCGGCGAGTTCGTGCTCGGCTCGACGGCCGAGCGGGTGGCCATCCCGGCCGACCTGGTCGGGCGCATCGAGGGCAAGTCGAGCCTCGGTCGGCTCGGCCTGCTGATCCACACCACCGCCGGCTTCGTCGACGCCGGTTGGGACGGGCAGCTCACGCTCGAGTTCTCCAACGTGGCCAGCCTGCCGATCACCCTCTACCCGGGCATGAAGATCGGCCAGATCAGCTTCATCCAGATGACCACCGACGCCGACAACCCGTACGGCACCGGCATGCTCGGCTCGAAGTACCAGGGCCAGGCCGGGCCACGGCCCTCCCGCTACTGGGAGAACTTCGACCCGGCCGACCGGCACTGAGGCTCGCCGCCGCCGGCCGGGCTCAGCCCCCCGCTCGCCAGCGTCGTTGCGTCGGGCCCTGCTCGCCGAACGACATCGACATCGCCCGCTCCGGCGTGACCCGGATGAGCACGTAGTCGGGGTTGTCCGGGGTCTGGAAGAACATCGCCGGGTCGTAGCTCCAGACGCCGTCGTCCCAGAACGAGCGCTTCGTGTCGACGTCGTCGACCAGCTCGGCCGAGCCCCACAGGTAGACCTCGGCGCTGCCGGACCACACGAGGGCCACGCTCGGCGTTCCGCCGACGTTGATCGCCTTGCGGGCGCCGCGGCTGGTCCCGATCCACACGGTGCCGTCGACGACCGCCGAGGAGATCACCGACACGTGCGGCTCGCCGTCCGGGGTGACGGTGGCCATCGAGGCGATCCCATTGAGGTCGGCGGCCAGTTCGTCCCAGCTCAGCTCGTCGCTCATGGGTGCGACCCTACTGCGCCGGAGTGGCGCCGACCGGACGTCGTCGCCTGGGAACGCCACGCCAACCCCAACTAGCGTCCGAGGCATGGAACCGATCGATCTCGCCGCTCGTCTCGACGACACCCACCGGGCCGTCCTCGAGATGATCCCGCCGGACCTGCTCGACCTCTCCGACATCGACCGGGCCAGGGTGGGGATCGAGGGCCTGCTCGCCGCCCTGCCGTCGCCGGAACCGCCGGCCGGCCTCGCCACCGAGGACGTGATGGTCCCCGGGCTCGACGGCGACCCCGAGGTCCTGGTCCGGCTGTACCGCCCGGCCGGTCTGGCCGCCGACGCCCCGGCCATCTACTGGATCCACGGTGGCGGCATGGTCCTCGGCTCGATGACGATGGACGACGCCCGCTGCTCCCGCTGGGCCGACCAGCTCGGCTGCGTGGTGGCCTCGGTCGAGTACCGGCTGGCGCCGGAGCATCCGTTCCCTGCGCCGATGAACGACTGCTACGCCGGCCTGTCGTGGCTGGCCGCCAACGCATCCGAGCTCGGCATCGACCCGGCGCGGATCGCCATCGGCGGGGCCAGCGCCGGCGGGGGCCTGGCCGCCGGGCTGGCCATCATGGCCAAGGACTCGGGTGGTCCGTCGGTCTGCTTCCAGCTGCTCGTGTTCCCGATGCTCGACCACACCAACACCGAACCGAGCACCCACGCCATCGTCGATCCGCGGACCTGGAATCGGGAGGCCAACGCCGCCGGCTGGGCCGCCTACCTCGGCGACGCCGACCGTTCGTCGGTCTCACCGTTGGCGTCGCCGGCCATGGCCGAGGTCGACGGCCTCGTCGGGCTCCCCCCGGCGTACATCAACGTCGGTGAGTTCGACCTGTTCCTCGACGAGGACATGAGCTACGCCAGGGCGTTGATGACGGCCGGGGTGCCGGTCGATCTGCACGTCTACCCCGGCGCCTTCCACGGTTCCCAGAGCTTCGCCGTCGACCATCCGACGTCGATCCGGTGGAACGCCGACGAGGACGCCGCACTGGCCCGCGCCTTTGCCGGCTGACCAGTCGGTCGACCTGGCCGGGGCGACAGGTCGACCGGGTCGGACGATCAGCTCTGCTTGGACTCGCCGGCCTCGATGGCGTCGAGGACGTGCATGGCGATGTCGGCCACCCGGACGTCGGTCTCCTCGAAGCCGTGGCCCTTCACGCCGTCGTCCATCATGACGTAGCAGAACGGGCAGGCGGTGGCGATGCGGGAGGCGCCGGTCTCGATCAGCTCCCGTGAGCGATCGTCGTTGACCTTGGTGCCGATGGTCTCCTCCATCCACATCCTGGCGCCGCCGGCGCCACAGCACATGCCCTTCGTGCCGTTGCGCCCGGCCTCGATCAGCTGCACGCCCTTGAGCGAGCCGATCACCTTGCGGGGAGCCAGGTAGACGTCGTTGTGACGACCGAGGTAGCAGGAGTCGTGGTAGACGATCCGCTCCTCGAGCGTCGCTTCGCTGACGTCGAGTTGACCGTCGGCGATCATCTCCTCGAGGAACTGGCTGTGGTGGACCACCTCGTAGTGCCCGCCGAGCTGCGGGTACTCGTTGGCCAGGGTGTTGAAGCAGTGCGGGCACTGGGTGATGATCTTGCGGACCCCGAGCCCGTTGAGCGTCTCGACGTTCTGCTTGGCCAGCATCTGGAACAGGTACTCGTTGCCGGAGCGCCTGGCCGGGTCACCGGTGCAGAGCTCGGCCGGGCCGAGCACGGCGAAGTCGATCCCCGCCCGCTGCATCAGCTTCGACATGGCCTGCGAGACCTTCTGGTTCTTGTCGTCGAACGAGCCGGCGCAGCCGACCCAGTAGAGGTACTCGTGGTCGAGGATGTCGTTCGGGTGGTCGCCGTTGTCGCTGGTCACGGGCTCCGGCTCGACCACGTCGACGCCGAGGCCCTTGGCCCAGTCGAGCCGCGTGGTCTGGCTCATCGCCCACGGGTTCGACGAGTTCTCCATGGCCCGGAAGGCGTTGCCGAGCTCGGTTGGGAAGTTCGACTCCATCAGCGTCAGGTAGCGACGCATGTCGAGGATCTTGTCGAGGATCTCGATGTTCACCGGGCAGATCTCGTCACACGCCTTGCAGGACGTGCACGACCACAGTTCCTCGGTGGTGATCCGGTCGAACATCCAGTTGGCCTCGACCGTGATCTCGGCGTCGACACCGAGCGGGGGCGGGACGGTGGGATCGCCGGTTCGGGACATCACCTCACCGGTCTTGAGCACGATCTCGCGGGGATCGAGCGGCTTGCCGGTTGCGTGGGCCGGGCAGACCGAGGTACAGCGACCACACATCGTGCAGGCATCGGTGTCGAGCAGCTGCTTCCAGGTGAACGACTCGACGGTGGAGGCGCCGAAGGTCTCCAGCTCGGTGCTCTCCAGGTCGGGCATCGCCTTCATCGCCCCCTTGGGGCGCTCCCGGTCCTTCAGGTACATGTTCATCGGCGACGTGAACATGTGACGCATCATCGTGCCGGGGATGATGGCCAGGAAGGCGCAGAAGCTCACCACGTGGGCGATCCACCAGGCCTGGTGCCAGCCGCTGAGGTTGCCTATCCCGTCGACGGCGAGGGCGAGCGGGTAGCCGACCACCGACCACTGCTCGAAGTCCGGGTTGCCCTGCAGTGCGATCCGGAACGCCTCGGCCCCGAAGCCGGTGACGCCGATGGCGGTGAGGACACCGAGGATGACGGCGTGCTCCGGCTTCGACTTGATGGCGATCCGGTAGGGCCGCCACCGGGTCGGCCCGTAGCGGCGCACGATGGCGATGCCCATGCCGAGCAGGAAGCCGAGACCGGCCAGGTCGCCGATCAGGGCGTAGGCCTTGTAGACGTTGCCGTTGAGGAACTGGAGGTCGCTCGGCAGCTGGTGGTTGATCTCCAGCACCGTGGTGACGCCGAGCAGGATGATGAAGTTGAAGTAGATCAGCGAGTGCATGATCCCGGCGCCGGGCTCGCGCATCAGGGTCTGCATGTAGATGCCGGCCCGGAAGTCGGCCAGGCGACGTTTCAGGTTCTTGCGGTTGGTCGTGCGCTTGTCCGGGGCGCCCCGCTCCCAGTTGCGGACCCGGTACGACATCTGCAGCGAGCCCCACACCAGCAGCACCGGGAGGATGGTGTAGAACGCCAACTTGAACGAGCCGGGGATGTTGACGAAGACCTTGCGTTGGATCTCCGAGTCGTCGCTGAAGTTGAAGACGAAGGCCGCGATCCCGGACAGCACGGTGACCAGCGCGATGGCCATGCCGACGGCCAGCCACAGCTGGCTGGCTCGGACCGGGGTACGAGACGGGCCCTCCGAGGCCGCTTCCTCCGCCGCTTGATCCGCTGGATCCATCACTGCGTGTGCCATACGGGACCCGACGGTAGTAGGTATCACCCCGACCGGGCACTCCGTCGCGTCTTGCGATTCCA
Source organism: Actinomycetota bacterium (assembly GCA_039195375.1). Lineage (GTDB taxonomy): Bacteria > Actinomycetota > Acidimicrobiia > Acidimicrobiales > SZUA-35 > JAHELU01. The sequence continues at coordinate 35,682 of JBCCVL010000024.1, read as the reverse complement.
AAAACTTCGTCGACCGGCGACACCGACGAACCGCGTGGTCACTCCGGGCCGTAGAGCCTGACGACGAGGATGGCGACGGGTTTCGGAGGACTCGCATGATCAGCGACGAGAGAGCTCGGCTGCTCGACGGAGCGACGGGGTGTGGCAGGCCCGGACGCGGCCTCCGGCCGCTTGGCGGGGCCTGCCGGTCCGTCGGTGTCCGTCCGGCCGTCGTCATCGGGCTGGTGCTGATGGTGTTCACCCTCGGTGCCTGCGGCGCCACGGAGACCGGTGATGCCACGTCGAGGGACGCCACCGCCGGCGGCTCCGGTGACGCCGGCGTCGACGGTGATGCGGGCGCCGACGGTGGTTCGGGCGCCGACGGTGATGCGGGCGCCGGCGGCGACGATGAGGACAACGGGGCGGCCGGCTCACCGACCACCGAGTCGGGCGGGTCGACCGGAATCCAGCCGGGTGATTGTCTCGATCTCGACGTCGGCGAGTTCGACCCGGTCGGTCAGTTCGTCGTCGCCGTCCCGTGTGACGAGCAGCACAACGCCCAGGTCTTCGCCATCCTCGACCCGGACGATCTCCGACGCGACGATGCGCAGACGACCTGCGGGTTCCGGGCCCCGCGCCACGTCCCCATCGCCGACCTCCCGAGGAACCACGAGGTGATCGCACTCGCGCCGACGTTCGGCGAGCGTCAGTACCTCTGCACGGTCTACAGCCCGACCGGGTTGCGGGGCTCGGTCCTGCTCACCTGACCACGGGGTGACCCGACCCCCCGACCGGCCCTTTCACAGCCCCAGCAGCGGCGAGTAGGGTCGTGACATGCAGCTCGTCACCGCGGTCATCAAGCCCCACATGCTCGATCAGGTCAAGTCGGCGCTCGATGCCGTGGGCATCCAGGGCATGACGGTCACCGAGGTCAAGGGGTTCGGCCGTCAGGGTGGCCACACGGAGACCTATCGCGGGGCCGAGTACCGGGTCGATTTCGTCCCGAAGGTCAAGGTGGAGATCGTCGTCGACGACGGCAGCTCCGCCGCCGTGGTCGAGGCCGTCGCTCAGGGCGCCCAGACCGGCAAGATCGGTGACGGCAAGATCTGGGTCGTGCCCGTCGGCGAACTGGTCAGGATCCGCACCGGGGAGACCGGCGCCGACGCCGTGTGAGTGATCGAGCCAGGCGGCCCTGTCGTTCTCCCGACCGCCGGCAGGCCGACGCCGAGATCAGCCGGCGCTGAGCTCCGCCAGCAGCTCGATCTCCGCCCCGTTCGGCGGGTCGGCCAGGGTGCTGCGGAAGCCGGCCGGCCCGACCTGCCAGGCGGCGAAGCTCTCGGCGAAGTCGCCAGCGCCGGTGGCGAAGTCGTTGGCCCCGGACTCGGGCCACCACGGGGCCGAGCCGATGCCCCGCAACTCCGACCACCGACGCCGCTCGGGGCCCGAGTTGAGTGTGACGTCGACCGCATGACCCAGTTCGTGGGCGACGACATGGGCCACCATGCCGGGTGACTGGTCGGCCCGCACGTAGATCTCGATCCGGCGCTCCGGCACCATCGTCAGCCCGTAGAGGCCGTCGGTGGCGGGCTGGAACTCGATCGTCCACTCCGACAGGAGCCGCTCCCACGGGTAGCTGATCCGGGCCAGGGCCTCCCGCCCGACCCGCTCGTGGTCCGGCAGGTCGTCGACGGCGACGACGGCCCCGGACGACCGGACGGCGTCGGTTCCGAGGTCGAGCGGGATCGTGGTCGGCGAGGCCGGTGACGCGGTTGCCGCCGACTGGCGGTCGGCCAGCTCGATCAGCTCGGCGGCCTCGATCCCGGCGGTCGCCCGCTCGCCGAGGGTGTCGAACTTGTCGCCGGCGGCCAGCACTGCGATCCCGGCGGCCGCCACCGACGCGGCGATCCAGAAGCCCTGACCGACCGGGCGGGGGCTGGTGTCGGGAATGCCGAGCCGTCGGCGCTCGGCCCGCTCGCGGCTTCGTGTGGTGGTGTCCGCCATACCAGCCGAAGGTACGAACGGCCCCGGAGCGCACCCAGAGCAAAACCCGACCGGGGGTGGGCCGTCGGGCCCAGCTCCGGGCCGGGGTGCCTGGGCGCGCCGCCTGTCGGTGCTTTATCATCAAGCGATCTGCTGCGCGACGGCGACGCCAACCGGTCGCCGTCGAACTCGATCCGTCGCCCCAACCACCAGGGTGGAAGGACGAAACCACCGTTGCTGAAGTTCGTCGTCCGGCGGTTGCTCAACTATCTGCTGCTGCTGTTCTTGGCCACGTCGCTTGCCTACCTGATCGCGTCCGTCGCCCTCGATCCGACGGCGAATCTGGACATCACCAACCCCAACGTCAACCGCGAGGCCATCGAGAACACGCTCGACGACTACAACATCAACCCGGCCGACAGCCCGTTCGTCCGCTACGGGCGCTGGCTCGAGGCCGTCGTCACCGACTGGGATTGGGGCAAGACGCCGAACGGGGAGAGCGTCAACCAGCTCGTTGGCGTCCGGGCCTGGGTGTCGGTTCGGTTGGTGACGCTGGGCACGATCGTCGGCATCGTGTTCGGCGTTGCGGCCGGCGCCTGGTCGGCGGTTCGCCAGTACTCGAAGGCCGATCATGTGGTGTCGATCGCCTCGCTCGTGTTCATCTCGACGCCGGTGCTGGTGTTCGCCGTGGTGCTTCAGATCCTGGCCACCGAGTTCAACCAAGCCACCGGCACCCAGTTCTTCGAGTTCATTGGCGAGACCGGACGGACCGGCGACTACGTCGGCGCGGGCCTGGTCGACCGCCTCCAGCACCTGTTGCTGCCGACGATCTCGTTGTCGCTGTTCTCGATCGCCGTCTACTCCCGCTACCAGCGGAACCTGATGCTCGACACGCTCGGTGCCGACTACGTGCGGACGGCCAGGGCGAAAGGTCTCCCGAAGGGCAAGGCGATCCGCCGCCACGCATTGCGCAACGCCATCATCCCGATGGCCACGTTCTTCGCCTTCGACGTCGCCACCATCTTCACCGGTGCCGCGGTGACGGAGGCCCTGTTCGGTTGGCACGGGATGGGCGAGTACCTCGTGCAGTCGGTTCAGCGTCAGGACATCAACGGCATCACCGCAACCGCCGCCTTCTCCGGCGTGTGCGTCCTGGCCGGGGCCACGCTGTCCGACATCCTCATCGCCGCCGTCGACCCCCGGGTGCGGACATGACCTCACCAACGGCGAGCTCCCGATGACCGACCTGGCCGAGCGGGCGCCGCTCGACGCCGACGACGGCACCGATGACGAGGTCGTCGCCTCCCGGCTGACCAGGACCCAGCTCGTCTTCCGCCGGTTCTGGCGCCCGGTGAGCGCCAAGATCGGTGCCGCTGGCGTGATCTTCATCCTGCTGCTCGCATTCGTCGGCCCGCTGTTCGCCCGGTGGAGCCATGACGACATCGACACGACGGCCTTCCTGACCGGTCCCAGCTCGGACCACTGGTTCGGTACCACCCAGGGCGGTCGCGACGTGTTCGCCATGACCCTCCGAGGCCTCCGTCAGTCGTTGATCATCGGCTTCGCGGTCGCCACCATCCAGGTGTTCCTCTCCGCCGTCGTCGGTGCGGTGGCGGCCTACTTCGGTCGGGTGGTCGACACCGCCCTTCTCTGGGTCATCGACCTGCTGCTCGTCATCCCGTCGTTCCTGCTGGTTGCGGTCATGTCCCAGCAGTTCGCCGGCAACCGGGGCTCGCTGACCATGTTCATCGTGCTGCTGGCCGGCCTCGGTTGGATGCTGTCGGCCCGGGTCGTGCGGGCCATGACCAAGTCGGTCGTCGCCCTCGACTACGTCAACGCCGCCAAGTTCATGTCGGTGCCGAGTTGGGTCATCATCGCCAAGCACGTGATCCCCAACATCTCGTCGTACCTCATCGTCGACTTCACCCTCGGGGTCGTCCGGGCGGTCATGGCCGAGACGGTGCTGTCGTTCTTCGGCTTCGGCGTGCAACCGCCGGACACGTCGCTCGGCACCCTGCTGGCCGAGGGGGCGCCGAGGGCCACCACGTCCGGTTGGGTGTTCCTGGCCCCGGCCACCGTGCTGGTGCTGATACTCCTGTCGGTCAACTTCCTCGGCGACTCCCTTCGGGATGCCCTCGATCCGTCCTCGAAGTCCGGGGGCCAGGCGTGATCGCAGGCGGAGGCTCGCCATGACGGACGTCGACGATCGCTCGGTCACGGTCGAGAACCCGAGCACCGACGCCCTGCCGGACCGCAACGATGGCTCACCGGTACTGGAGATCACCGACCTGAACGTGCGGTTCCCCTCCGAGGACGGGGTGGTCCACGCCGTGCGGGGGGTGAGCTTCACCGTCGACGCCGGCGAGGTGCTCGGGCTGGTCGGCGAGTCGGGCTCGGGCAAATCGGTGACCTCGATGGCGGTCATGGGCCTGCTCGACGAGTCGGCCAGGCTCGACGGGTCGATCAAGCTGCACGGCACCGAGTTGCTCGGGCGTGACGACGACTGGCTGTCCGAGGTCCGTGGCCTGCGGATGGCGATGGTCTTCCAGGACCCGCTGTCGGCGCTGACGCCCGTCTACACGATCGGCGACCAGCTGATCGAGGCCCTGCAGATCCACCGCGACCTGTCGAAGCGCGACGCCGAGGCCAGGGCCCTCGAGCTGCTCGAACTCGTCGGCATCCCCAATCCCGAGGTGCGGATCAAGAACTTCCCCCACGAGTTCTCCGGCGGCATGCGCCAGCGGGTGGTGATCGCGATGGCCATCGCCAACGATCCCGATCTGATCATCGCCGACGAGCCGACCACGGCGCTCGACGTCACGATCCAGGCCCAGATCCTCGACCTCCTCCGAACCGCCCAGCGGGAGACGGGGGCGGCGGTGGTCATGATCACCCACGACCTCGGTGTAGTCGCCGGGCTCGCCGACCGGGTGGCGGTGATGTACGCCGGTCGGATCGTCGAGCACGGCTCGGCCCCCGATCTCTTCTACCGCAGCCGCATGCCCTACACGATCGGGCTGCTCGGCTCGCTACCCCGCCCCGATCAGACGTCGGACGAGCCGCTCGTGCCCGTCGAGGGCAACCCGCCCTCCCCGCTGCGTCGACCGCCGGGTTGCAGTTTCGCCCCCCGGTGCCCGATCGCCGCCGACGTGTGCCACGAGCGCGAGCCGTCGCTTTCGCCGGCCGGACACCCCCAGCACGACGCGGCCTGCCACCGGATCGAGGTCATGGCCGCCGGCCACGACCCGTTCGCCGAGCGGGCCGAGCGAGCGGCCGATGAGGTGGCGGCGGCGTCGCCGAGGGAGGTCGCCGATCGCTCCGAGCGGCCCGCCGTGCTCGAGGTGAACGACCTGGTCAAGACGTTCCCGCTGACCAGGGGAGCCGTGCTGAAGCGACGGGTCGGGACCGTTCGGGCCGTCGACGGGGTGACGTTCGACGTCCGCGAGGGCGAGACCCTCGGCCTGGTCGGGGAGTCGGGCTGCGGCAAGACGACCACACTCATGCAGATCCTCGGGTTGCAGGCCCCCGAAGCCGGTCGCGTCGTCGTGCTCGGCCGCGACACGTCGTCGCTCAGGCGGCGCCAGCGCAAGGAGGTGCGCCGTGATCTCCAGGTGGTCTTCCAGGATCCGATGGCCTCGCTCGACCCCCGCATGCCGATCTACGACATCCTGGCCGAGCCGCTCGTCTACAACGGATACCCCAAGAAGCGGATCGAGGCCAGGGTGGCCGAGCTGCTCGACCTCGTCGGCCTGGAGGCGGCCCATGCCAACCGCTATCCCCGCAACTTCTCGGGGGGTCAGCGCCAACGCATCGGTATCGCCAGGGCGCTCGCCCTCGAACCGCGATTGCTCGTGCTCGACGAGCCGGTGTCGGCCCTCGACGTGTCGATCCAGGCCGGCGTGCTGAACCTGCTCGACAAGCTCCGGGCTCAACTGGGGCTCGCCTACCTGTTCGTTGCCCACGACCTGGCGGTCGTCCGTCACATCGCCGACCGCGTCGCGGTGATGTACCTGGGGCGCCTCGTCGAGGTCGGCGACGTCCGCCAGGTGTTCGATCACCCCGAGCACCCCTACACCCAGGCCCTGCTGTCGGCCATCCCGATCCCCGATCCGGGCAAGGAACGGCACCGCAGGCGGATCCTGCTGACGGGCGACCTGCCATCGCCCGCCGATCCGCCCGATGGCTGCCGTTTCCACACCCGATGCCCGCTCTACCAGACGCTCGACGAGGCCGATCAGCAGCGGTGTCGGACCGAGTCCCCGATGGTCGACGCCGTCACCGACGAGCGTCAGTCGGCCTGTTGGTTTCCGAGGAGCCAGACGATCTTCTGATCCGCATGCGGGTCGCCGGCGGGTTGCCGGCCGCCCTCGTCGGCGCCGGACCGGGTGACGGCCCGGCTGCCGCCCCTACGGCCACACGATCCGTTCGACAACTAGGGTGGTGCAACAGCACCGAGCGCCGTCTCGGCTCACCGCCGCGGTGCACTCGGTTGCCTCGCTCCCCACCACCGCAACCACCATCACCCACCACCCAAACAAGGAGGTATCCGCCATGCGGAGGATGCTGTATTTCCTGAGTCTGCTGCTCGCGTTCGCCTTGGTCGCCGCAGCCTGCGGCGGCAGCGACGACGACGCCACGACCGACGGCGACGACCAGTCGACCGAGGCCGACGCCGGCTCCGACGATGACAACGGCGCCGACGGCGGCGATGACGGCGACGATTCCGGTTCGACCGACGGCGACGACGCCGACGAGGGCGCCGACGATGACGGCGCCGCCGCCGGTGGCGACCTGCCACTGAGCGACATGAACGTCGTTCCCCGCGACGAGCTGGTCCAGGGCGGCGAGCTCCGCTTCGCCATCTCGCTCCTGCCGAGCAACTGGAACGGCCTGAACGTCGACGGCAACACCGTGCCGCTGGCTCGCATCGACGATTTCGTGATGCCGAACAACTGGATCTTCGCCGAGGACGCCAGCTTCGAGCCGGACCCCGACTACATCGAGAGCTTCGAAGTCACCCCGGCCACCGACACCGACGGCCAGGTCGTCGTGCTCAACCTCAACCCCGATGCGGTGTGGAACAGCGGCGACACGATCGACTGGGCCGACTACGAGGCCACCTGGTCGGCCTGCAACGGCGAGCAGGAGGACTTCAACTGCGCCACGACCGACGGCTGGAACCAGATCGTCTCGATCGAGGAGGGTGACAGCCCGACCCAGGTCGTGATCACGTTCGCCAGCTCGTATCCGGACTGGTCGGCCGTCCTGTCGACCGTGTGGCCGGCCGAGGGCATGGCCGACGCCGAGACGTTCAACGAGGCCTGGGCCGGGACCGACTTCAACCCGGACTGGCACACCGGCCCCTTCGCCTTCGATGGCATCAACGAGGCCGAGCGGATCCTGAACCTGGTGCCGAACCCCAACTGGTGGGGCAACCCACCGCTGCTCGACGCCGTCAGCTTCAACGAGCTGCAGAACCCGGCCGACGTGCAGGCCTTCGCCAACGGTGAGATCGACGTGGTCGAGACCATGATCGACTCCAACTCCGTCACCCAGGCCGAGAACCGGACCGACGGGGCCATCCGGACCGCCGGCTCGCTCCAATGGCGTCATTTCACGTTCAACTCGACCGGCGAGATCCTGTCCGACCTCGAGGTGCGTCAGGCGATCGCCAAGGCGACCAACCGCGAGGCCATCGCCGCCTCCGACCTGGCCGGCCTCCCGGTCGACGCAGCCCAGCTCATGCTCGGCAACCACTTCTTCATGCCCGGTCAGCAGGGCTACGTCGACAACTCCGGCGACTTCGCCTACGACCCCGATGGGGCGATGGCCCAGCTCGACGCCGCCGGTTGGGTCCTGCCAGACGGCGGTGAGGTCCGCGAGAAGGACGGCCAGGCCCTCGAGATCGACTACGCCATGCTGACCGGCGTGGCCACGTCGGAGAACGAGGGTCGGCTGCTGCAGGCCGACCTGGCCAACATCGGCATCCAGCTCAACCTGGTCCCGACCCCGACAGACGACTTCGTGTCGACCCTGACGGGCGGGACGTTTGACATCATCGCGTTCACCTGGCAAGGCACCAACTATCCGATGAACAACGTCCGTCAGATCTACGGCGCGGCCGCCGAGGGCTCCGACGAGCCGAGCGACTCCAACTTCGCCCAGCTCATCACCCCGGACCTGGAGCCGCTGATCCCGCAGATCGACACCGAGACCGACCTCCAGACCCGGATCGATCTGACCAACCAGGCCGACGCCATCATCTGGGACCAGGTCCACACGTTGCCGATCTACCGGCGTCAGAGCTTCACGGCGGTTCCCGAGACGCTGGCCAACTTCGGCGCCTCGACGTTCCAGCTGTCGAGCCTGCAGACCGAGGACATCGGCTACACCGAGTAGTCGTCGGCCGCTTGGTCCAATGTGATGACGGGGGTGGGGCCGGACGGTCCCACCCCCGCTCGCGTTCGCCGCAGTGTGTCACTCCAGCGTGCGGAGCAGCCGGAGCGATTCCTCGGCCAGGTTCTCGATCTGTACCTTGTACTCGTCGGTGTCGACCGAGTCGTCGGCCATCACGCCCTGCAGGTAGCGGGCCATCACGCCCTCGACGATCGCCGCCAGCCGCCAGTTCTGGAACGCCCGGTAGTAGTTGACGTCCGACACCTCGAAACCCGTCCTGGCCGAGTAGGCCTCGACCAGCTCCTCCCGGGTCGTGAACCCACCGATCATCGTCGGGTTGGCGGTCGCCCCCCGCAGGCTGGGCTCGCCGGGTTGGACCCAGTTGTTGAGGATGTAGCCGACGTCGGCCAGCACGTCACCGAGCGTGCACAGCTCCCAGTCGAGCACCGCCGCAACCGTGCCGTCGACCGGATCGACGAGCATGTTCCCGAGCCGGTAGTCGCCGTGGACGACCCCGGTGTAGCGCTGCTCGGGCTTGGCCTCGACGAGGAGCTCGTAGGCCTCCTCCATGTCGGGCAGCTCACGGGTCTTCGACTTCTCCCACTGGCCTCGCCAGCGCTTGAGCTGGCGGTCGAGGTAGGCCTCGGTCCTGGCCAGATCGCCGAGGCCGATCGCCTCGTGGTCGGCGAGGTGCAGGTCGGCCAGCACGTCGACGACGGAACCGGAGAGCCGCCGCCGCACCTCGTTGTCGGGGACCGCCTCGGCGGTGATCTCGCCGTCGTGCAGGACCACGCCGTCGACGAACTCCATGATGTAAAAGGGCGCTCCGTTGACCGTCTCGTCCTCGCACAGGCCGAGGGCCCGGGGGACCGGCACGTCGGTCCGGCCGACCGCCGAGATGATCCGATGCTCGCGGGCCATGTCGTGGGCCGTGGCCAGCACGGCCCCGAGCGGGGGCCGGCGCAGGACGAGTCGTCGTCCGTCAGCCGCCGTCACGGCGAACGTGAGGTTGGAGTGACCGCCGGTGATGAACTCGAACGTGAAGGGGCCGGTGGCGCCGTCGATGGTGGCCTCGAGCCAGTCCGTCACCGGTCCGGGGTCGATGCCCTTGAGCTCCGTCATGGGTGCCAGTGATACTGCACCGACCGCCCCGAGGGAAAGCCTCGGCCGACCACCGGCGACGGGCCCCGTAGGACATCACCGCAGCGCCGACCACTAGGGTTGCCCGATCGGAGCGCAGCAGGGGAGACGGTGGTTGGTGGTGGCGGTGCTGTGGCTGCTCGCGGCCTCGGCCTGCTCGTCACCGGACGACGACGCGTCGGAGACCCCGTCCTCGTCGTCGTCCTCGACCACCCCGGCCGATGACCCCGACGGCGAACCGGACGACGAGGCCGGCGTCGACCCCGGCGGCACCCAGGCTCCCGATGCCGACGACGTCCCCGATGCCGACGACGCCGAGGCGGAGCAGGCGGCCAGGGCCCTGCTCGGGGAGCTCGGGGGGCAGCTCGCCCTCGGGAGTGGTCCGGCGGTCGCCGTGGCCAGGCCGGACGGTGGCGCACTGCAGGTGATCGGCGTCGACGGCGAGAACGGGGCCCAGCCGACCTGGTCGCGCGACGGCACGGCGCTCGTCTGGAGCTCGACGTCGCCAGAGCGCCAGGTCGTGCTCGTCCAGAGTTTCGACGACGACGGCCGGCCAGACGGCGACCCTGCGGTGTCCGACACGCCCGGGTTCCCGATCTTCTACCTCCAGTGGTCCGCCGACGACACGCGCCTGGCCTACCTGCGCAGCGCGGCCCAGCCGGGCCAGGTCGAGTTCGGCCTGATCGATCCTGGTGATCCGGCGGAGCCGGTCGCCCAGGACACGCCGTTCTTCCTCTCGTGGTCGCCGGCGGCCGCTGAGTCCGGTGTCCTGGCCCACGTCGCCCAGAACCGGGTCGAGCTCCACACGCCCGGCGCAGCCGAGCCCCGGATCGTGCTCGACCAGGGGTCCGACTACAGCGCCCCGGCCTGGGTGGACGGCGAGCGGGCCCTGGTGGTTGCCGACGAGGCCCTCGCCCTGGTGTCGTTGGTCGACGGGTCCGTCGAGCAGCTCGTGCCGATGGACGTGCCGGTCCGGTTCGTGGTCAGCCCGGACGGCCGGCGGGTGGCCTACCGCCGCCTGACCGAGTCGAACCAGGGTCCGCTGACCGCCAGCCTGACGATCGCCGACTCGGCGACGTCGACCGACGAGGACAGCTCGCTCGTGGTGCTCGACCTGGAGACCGGCGAGTCGGAGGTGGTCGGCGACGACACGGCGACCGCCTGGGAGTGGAGCCCCGACGGCTCGCGCCTCGCCTGGTTGTCGGTCCGTACCAGCGGTCGGCTGCTCGGGTCGTGGAACTTCTGGTCGGCCGACGGTCAGCAGCCGGCCACTGACCGCACCGTCGAGTTCGCCCTCACCCGCAAGTACGCCGAGGTCTACCTCCCGTTCTTCGCCCAGTACACCCACAGCGTGACCGGCTGGGCCCCGGACTCGAACGCCTTCGCCTTCCCCGGCCTCATCGGCGACGAACGCGGGGTGTGGGTCCAGCTGCTCGATGTCGAGGCCGAAGCGCTGCAGGTGTCGGTCGGCGACTTCGTGACGTGGGGCCCCGGCCCGACCCCCGACGAGGAGGGCGGCCCCTCCGCGGCGTGACGCCGGCTCGGATCCGCGTCGGTCAGCCCATGGTGCAGCCGACGGCGACCGAGCTGCCGCTTGGATGGGCGGCGATGACCCGAACGGCCTCGCTTCGCGGGAAGTCATCGCCAAGGGCGTAGGTCCGGGAGGTCGCGTTCGATTCGATGGGCGCCTGATCCCGGAGGACGACGCGGTGGTTGCCCTCAGTGATGACTCGGTAGGCCAGTGCCCACTGCCCATCGTCCTGCACGATCCGAATGAACCAGCCCACCGGATCCTGGCTCTGCCAGACCACGCAGCTCGACACCGGTGCGCGCCGCACCACCTCCGCCGTCATGGCGACGAGGTGCTGGACGCCGACCGGCTTGAAGCAGCGCCGCAGTGCGGGCTGGTCGGCCAGGTGGCCGGCGTGGCGGGCGTCGAAGTCGATCGAATAGCAGCCGGACAGGAGGGTCAGCTCGGCGAAGCCGGCCTCGTTGGTGACGACCTTCTCGAGGCGCGCCCCGTCTGACGCGGGGCTGCCCGGCCGGAACACGAGTGTGACGCCGGCGAGCGGCTCACCGTCCGGCGTGTCGACCTGGACGCCGACCGGAGTCGGCGTCCCGCTGGTCAGCGTGCCGAGCGTGGTCGTCGTCGACTCCGAGGTCGTCGTCGGCTCGGTGGTGGTCGGGGCTGCCGTGGTCGGCGGGTCGGTGCTCGACGGGGACGTCGTCGGTGCGCTGGTCTCGGGCGGCGTCGTCGAGGTCGGGGCGGCGGTGGTCGAGGGGCGGCGGACCCGGCTTGTCGCCGTCGTCGCCGTCGTCGCTGTGGTCGTCGAGCTGGTCGGCGAGGCGACGGTGGTCGGGGCTGCTGGCTCGGTTGTGGTCGCCTTGACCAGGACTCGAGCCGTGGTCTGTGGTGCCGATCGGTCGGTGGTGTCGGCCTCGGTGCCCGGCCCGGCCTTCGTCGGATCGTCACCGACGCCGAGACCCGGTGGCTCGGTTGTCTCGACCGCAGCGACGATCGAGTTGTCGTTCCTGGCCGAGAGGTACCAGGCCAGGGCGGCCATCGAGGCCAGGAAGACGGCGGTCAGGATGACGACGCCGCGGACCTTGCGCCGCCGGCGTCTGGCCTGGCGCGTCCTGACGTTGGTCTGACCTCCGGCTCCGGCCGGTCCAGTCCACGGACCCGAGCCGGGACCAGGGGCCGGGTTCGTCGACAGCACCGGCCGGAGGCCGGAGCCCGCATCGCGGCGGTCGGGGACCGCCGGAGGGTCGGAGAGGGAGTCGGACAGGGCGTCGACCTCGGGGGAGTGGACGTCGTCGCCGCTCAGCGTAGGGGATCTACGAGTCGGTCGCGGTGGGCAAAGTGGCCGGTTCCCTGGGCCGCTCGGACCGGGCCCGGGCCGTCAGCCGGCGACCAGGGCGTCGGGGTTCTCGGCCAGCCAGACGCCAACCGGGACCGGCTCCGACTCCTCGTAACCGACCGGGAGGTGGATCAGGCCGTCGGTTGTGCGGAAGAAGATCTGCCAGGCGTGATAGCCCCGATAGGCCCGCTGATCGGACCGGAGCACCGCGGCATAGGCCGACACCGCAGCGACGTAGTCATCGGAGTTGTTGTAGCCCCAGATCGCCCGCTCCATGTCCTCCGGTCCGCCCCGGATGGTGAGGTAGCGGGCCGCGCCGGGGATGGCGTCGGCCGGGTCGGTCGCGTCACCGTCACAGCACTCGGCCCACGTCGTCGGCAGGAACTGCATCGGACCGACGGCGCCCGCCGAGGAGATCCCCTCGATGCGACCCATGCGGGTCTCGATCAGGTTGATGGCGGCGAGGTACGACCACTCGATGCCCCACTGCGCCTCGCCGTCGCGGTAGTAGCCGAGCAGCTCGGCGATCGGGCGCGGGGCCACCACCCGCCACGCCGGGAGCTCGGTCTCCGAGCCGTGTGAGGCGACGAGGGCATCGAGGCTGACCCGGGCGGTCCAGTTCAGCTCCACCGCCAGGCGGAGGTCGGGGTCGTCGATCGCCAGCACCTCGTCGAGCCACTCGGGGTGGTCGGCCAGGTGCCGATACATGCGTTGCTGGCGCCGGCCCCATCCCGCCGCCTCGTCATCGCCGACACCGTCGCTTCGTATTGCGGTCTCGGCCCGGAGGAGGGCCGCCCGCAGCTCGGGAGCTGATGCGGGGAGGGGATCGGCGAGGCCAGGCGGACCGTCGGCCGCTCCGACGCCACCACCATCGCCGGGCCCGTCGGTGGTGGTGTCCGGGTCGGCCGCACCGCCCGGATCGGTCCCCCGCTCGGTCTCGGGCTCGGCGACCGAGACGGTGGTCGTCGTGTCCGAGTCATCGTCGTCCCCGACGGCGATGGCGGCCGAGTCGAGCGTGCCGTCGTCGGCGGCGCCGCAGGCGGTCAGGGTCGATGCGAACGCCAGCACCAAAGCCGACAACACGAGGACGGGAGCGCCGGTCTCGGCCCGCCAACCGGCCGGACGGCGGTTGGTCACCGGGCCAGTTGCCAGCCGAGGCGCTGATCGCCGATCGAGCGGGGGTAGAAGACGACGACCCAGCCGGTGTCGTCGCCTCCCATCACGTCGATCGCCTCGCCGTAGTTGTCGGCTCCCCCGAACCGGCCGTCCCAGCGGAAGTCGGTGAATCCGGCCGGGAGCGAGCCCTCGTTCATGGTCACCCGGGGCAGCCCGTCGAGCACGGTGGTCAGGCCGGTGTCGGTGCCGGGCGAGCCGACGTTGGTGAACATGAAGTCAGCGTAGAGATCGCCCTCGACCAGCGGTCGGATGGGGAGGTCGTCCTGCGGGCCGACGCCGCAGTACCAGTGGACGCCGTCCGGATACCAGTTGAGGTAGCCACTCAGCGGGCGGCTCGTGCCGGTGCGGCGAACGAACTCGGCCGACTCGGTCATCGCCAGCACGACCGCACCACGGGGATAGCCCGCGTCGAGGATGGTCAGCCAGTGGGCGAGGTCGTCGTCGTCCGGTTCACGGTCGACGGTGTTGCGGTAGATCTGGCGGACGAACGCCTCGTCGGCCAGCGGTCCGTAGAGGGTGCGGAACAGGCCACCGTCGGCGAGAGCCGCCGACAGCGCCTCGAGGTTGGCCCGACCGGTCCGGTACTGCCCGATGTCGCGCTCGAGCTCCCGGGCCGTCGGCTCCCGTTCGAGATAGGCGCGGTAGAGGCGACGGATCGAGTCGGTCATCACCGGGCACTCGCCGGTGACGATCGGGCGGGTCGCCGCCGACGCCCCGGCGACCGGGCCCTCCCCGCTGGCGCCGTCGCCGCCCCGCAGCGATGCCGTCTCGAAGTCGGCCGAGCCCTCGAGGTCGTCGCTCGCCCCATCGTCGCTCCCCCCATCGTCGCCCGGCGACTCGTCGACGTCGGAGGCCGTCGAGGGCGAGGCCGGTCCGCGGTCGGTGGGGTCGTGGGCCGATGCGCTCGGCGCGGATCCGGTGAAGGCGAGCGCGACGACGACAGCGGTTGCGGCCGCGAGCAGCAGCGCGACGGCGGTTGACGGCGAGATCGGGAGACGGGAGCGCATGGCGGCTGGTGGTCCGCTCGTCCCATGGCCGCCGTTGCGGGCGACGCCGGTGACAAGCAGCGCCAGCGATCGTAGCCGCACGACGCTGGTGGGCAACAGCGTGGTCGGACGGTGGCCGGGAGAGGATCACCCGATGCCGCCCGGCAGATTGCCCGCCGTCCATGCTCCGTCCGAGCGGGCGGATCCGGTACTGTCGATGGCACTGTGACTCAGGTGCAGGGCATTCCCTACCGGAGGCACGGGCCCACCGCCGCACTACGCCAGTTCCTGGATCCCCTCGAGCCCGGGGACTACTTCGATTGTGGCCGCGCCCGGCTTCACGGTCTCGACGACGCCCTCTTGGCCGAGGCGCGCTCGCGCGGCCGCACGATCGGCGACGATGCCTTCCTACTGGTCGCCACCGACATGGGCCTCATCTTCTGCCGGCCGTCGATCTCGTTCGCCCTGGCTGCACGCTGGGAGGAGATCAGCATCATCCGACCACGGGGCGACGATCCCGTGGTCCTGCCGATCACGTGGCCTCGGCACGGCGAGCTGAAGTTCACGGTCAGCAAGCGTCTCGCCGGCAACATCTTCCGTCGTTGGCTGCAGCTCCGCATGATGGCCGCCCGCCACGCCAGGGAGGCGGCGGTGAGCGGCCGCCACCGGGTGGTCCGGGTGCCGACCGGGCCGGTCGATCTCGTCGGCCGGTCCACTGGCGATGCGGAGGGCACCGGTGCGGGTCCTGG
The DNA here is from genome assembly GCA_039195375.1 of Actinomycetota bacterium. Lineage (GTDB taxonomy): Bacteria > Actinomycetota > Acidimicrobiia > Acidimicrobiales > SZUA-35 > JAHELU01. The sequence continues at coordinate 20,415 of JBCCVL010000024.1, read as the reverse complement.
CGACGGGGCCGCCGCTTCGGACGGCGTCGACCTCGACGAGGTGCTGGCCACCGGACCGCCGACGGGCTCGGTGGCGCCGACGGCGGCGGCCGCCACCGGCGACGCGGCCCCGGTCGGCGTCGCAACCGAGAACCTGGTCGACGAGGAGCTCGAGCGCGTCGCCATCCCCCAGAGCGACACGCTGCCCCCGGCCTGGGTCGGCAGCGTCGTTTCGATGGTGGCCGCCGTGTTCGCCCTCAGCACGATCGTGCTCATCGCCTCGGTCTCGGTCGGGCTGATGCGCGACGCCGTCGGTGACGACGGCGAGTCGGTCGACGTCGCCGCGACGGGTGGGACCGTGGTCGACCACGAACGGTTCCGGCCGGTCGCTGCGGCGGCTGACGGCGGGCAGCCCGAGGTGGCCGGACCGATCACCTCGCCAGCGGCATCGGCTGCCGACGACGACGCCGACGGGCCGGCGACGGAGGCCGCCGAGGGCGCCACTGCGCCGACCGATGGGCCTGGCACCACCGGTCTGGCCGCGTCGGCCCCCGGTGGGGCGTCGCAGGCCGAGGACCCCTCACGCCAGCAGCAGCTCCTGGCGCTACCGCCCGAGGCCGACCCCGAGCAGGCCACCCGGTGCGACAGCAACTACAGCGGTTGCGTGCCAGATGTGGATGGACTGCCAGGCGGCGACGTCGACTGCGCCGGCCAGGGTGACGGGCCGTGGTACGTCGACGAGGAGGTCGTGGTGCTCGGTGTCGATCGCTACGAGCTCGACCCGGACGGTGACGGCTTCGCCTGCACACCGGTCCTGCAACCGGCGAGCCCGGTTGAGGGCGAGCCGATCCCCTGAGTCGACGCCGGCGGCGACACCGGCCCGATGCGGCGGCGACCCATCGCCGACCGGGGTGCTCAGGATGCGGCCGGCGGACCGGCGTCGAACCGGTGGGCGGTCCAACCCCGGTCCCGCCGCACGTCGGCGACGAGGGGTGACCGGTGCCCGGCATGACCAAGCGCTCCGAGATGGAGCGCCGTCATCCGGCCCTCGTCGTCGGCGAGGGTTCCGGCCGTGATGAGCGAGCCGCCGGGGGCCAGGGCCGCCGCCATCGCTGCGGCCAGCTCCCGCTGGGTCGGCCACAGCACGTTGGCCACCACGATGTCGAACGGGCCGGTACCGACATCGCCGGCGTTGCCGATGGCGGCGATGGGGTCGGTGGTGAACGTCGCCGACACGCCGTTGGCCTCCGCGTTGGTCCTGGCCACCCGGATGCAGGTCGGGTCGACGTCGATGCCGACGACCCGACCGGCGCCGATCGACGCCGCGGCGACGGCGAGCACGCCGGAGCCCGTGCCGACGTCGAGCACCGACGGGCCCGGCCCGCCAGTCGACCGACCGAGCCGCTGACGGACCGCCTCACCGAGGAGGCCGAGGGCGAGCGCCGTCGTCGGGTGGGCCCCGTGGCCAAACGTCGGTCCGGCGCTGATGGTCAGGGTCAACGGGCCGTCGAGGCCATCGACGGTCACCGTCGTCGTCTCGTCGGTCCCCGCCCACGACGCCGTCTCGATCGCCACCACCTCAACCGGCCACGCTGTGGCCTCCGCCGCCGCCCGGTCGGCCTCGTCGCCGGACGGGAAGCCGGCCAGCAACTCACCACCGAGGTCGGCGACCCCGGTCGTGCCGAGATCCCACAGTTGCGAGGTCACCAGCTCGGCGACGTCGTCGAGGTCGCGACCACGACGGCGATCCTCGTGGTCGTGGTCGTGGTCGTGGTGGTGGTGGTCGCCGCTCCCGCCGCCGTTGCCTGGCTCGATCCGGAGGCGGAGCACCCAGCTCGTCACCGGCGACTCGACCCGCCGGTCCGACCCGCTCCCGTCGCCGACGTCCGGCCCGACATCGGGCGTGCGCTCCGGGCATCCCACATCGGTCGAGCGTAGGGGCGACAATGGATGGGTGGCGATGTCCGGTGGAGCGATCGACGGAACCGGCCCGATGCATGCGGCCATCGACATCGGGACGAACTCGTTCCACATGGTCGTGGCCCGCGGCCTGCCAGACGGCGGGTTCGAGGTGGTCACCACGCTGAAGGAGATGGTCCGTCTCGGTCAGGGCAGCGGCGAGATGAAACACCTGGCCGACGACGCCATCGAGCGGGGCATCGCCTGCCTGTCCCGGATGGCCGCCGTGGCCGCCACCCACGGGGCCGAGATCTCGGCCGTGGCCACCAGCGCCACCCGGGAGGCCGAGAACCGGCAGGTGTTCATCGACCGGGCCCTCGACGAGACCGGGATCAAGATCGAGGTCATCAGCGGCCTCGAGGAGGCCCGGCTCATCCACCTCGGCGTGCTCCAGGCCCTCCCGGTCTACGACCGTCGCCTGCTGCTCGTCGACATCGGCGGTGGGAGCACCGAGTTCCTCATCGGGCACGGCTCGGAGGTCGTGGCCGCCCGCAGCATGAAGCTCGGCGCCATCCGCCTGACCGAGCGGTTCTTCGCCGACGGCGAGGTGACGCCGAGGGGTGTGCGCCGGTGCTCGGCCCACGTAGCCGCCACCCTGACCTCGGTCGCGGCCGAGCTCGAGCAGGAGCCACACGAGGTCGCCATCGGGAGCTCGGGCACGATCGGGGCCATCGCCTCGATGATCGCCGCGGCCAGGGGTGAGGAGGTCCAGGACCTCAACGGGTTCACGTTCTCGGCCGACGAGCTGTCCGACCTGGCGTCGACCGTGATCGACACCCCGATCGCCCGTCGCCGGCGCCTGCCCGGCCTCGACGACCGGCGGGTCGACATCATCGTCGGAGGGGTGCTGCTGCTCGAGGGCGCGTTCGACGCCTTCGGCATCGACGAGATGACCGTGTCGAGCTATGCCCTCCGGGAGGGCGTGCTGTTCGACCGGTTGACCACCGACCACGAGCGGTCGGCCATGCGCCTGACCGATCTCCGCCGCACCAACGCGATCCGGCTGGCCCAGCAGCTCGACCCCGACGCCAGCCACGCCGAGACCGCAGCCCGCCTCGCCCTTCGCCTGTTCGACGAGACGGTCTCCCTTCACGGTCTCGGGGACGAGGCCAGGGAGCTGCTCGAGCTCGCCGCCATCGTGCACAACGTCGGGCTGTTCATCTCCCATGCCGCCCACCACAAGCACACGTACTACGTGGTCCGCCACAGCGAGCAGCTGACGGGCTTCACCGAGCACGAGCGGGAGCTGCTCGCCCTCGTCGCCCGCTATCACCGCCGCAGCCATCCCAAGTCGCGTCACCCCGAGTTCGCCGCTCTTGCGCCGCACGACCAGGACCTGGTGCGGACCCTGGCCGGCCTGCTCCGGGTCGCCATCGGGCTGGACCGCAGCCACCGGGGGCTGGTCGACCGGATCGAGGTGACCGCGCCGGGCAACGCCGGCCCGCTGATCATCGAGCCGACGGCCGACCCGGGCGTCGACCTCACCCTCGAGGTGTTCTCGGCCCAGGAGCGGGCCCACCTGCTGGCCGAGGCCATCGACCGCCCGGTCGAGATCCGCCACGAGCCGATCGAACCCGCCACCGACGATGCCGACGGCTGAGCGCCGGGTGCCGCTCAGCGGCGTCAGTCGGACGAGGCCGACGATGCCGACGATGCCGACGAGGCAGCGCCACCAGTCTCGTCTGGCTGGTCTCCGGCGTTGGTGATGACCACCCGGAGCAGGAGGGCGAGATCGGACTTCTGCTCGTCGCTCAGGCCGCTGGTCATCGCCCCCTCGAAGGCGTTGAACCGGGGGAACAGCTCGGCGATCCTGGCCTGACCGCCGTCGGTCAGCCCGACCGTCACCCGGCGGCGGTCCCGGTCGAGGCGTCGCCTGGCCACCAGGTCCTGGCGTTCCAACGTCGACAGCATGCCGGTCAGCGTGCCCTTGGCCAGGTCACACTCGGCGGCCAGGCGGGACGTCTCCATCTCGCCCCAGATCCACAACACCCAGAGGATCGTGAACCCGCCCCACGACAGCCCGGCCTCGTTCAGCAGCTCCCGTTCGGCCTGGCGGCGGACCGCACCGGCGGCCCGGTAGATGTTCGACACCGCCAACAACGACGGGAAGTCGAGCGGCTCGTCGCGGAGGCGATCCTGGATGTCCCGCTCGACCCGCAGCAGACCCTGTTCGTCCGGGACGGTGCTCGGATGGCTGGGCACGCTCGGCCGGGCGGTCGATGCCATGGCCAGTCAGTATGACGCACGTCTGACGCGACGTTGAACTCCGACCGGCCGAGCGGACTCCGCCAGGTCCGGTCGCGTGTCCCGTCACCCGAGGCCGAGGTCGGCCCAGGGCAGCTCGGCCAGCGAGTCGACCACGAGGTCGGCGGCCGAGAAGTCGCTGCCGGCGGTGACCCGGTTCGGCACGACGACGCAGCGCATGCCGGCCGACTTCGCAGCGGTGACGCCGTTGTGGGAGTCCTCGACGGCCAGACAGCGGTCGGGTTCGAGCCCCAGCTCGCTTGCGGCCAGCAGGAACACGTCCGGCCACGGCTTGGCCTGCTCCACCCGGTCCCCGGTTGCGATGGTGCCGAACCGGTCGAGCAGGCCGAGACGGGTCAGGTGGCCGGTGACCCAGCTCGCCGGCGAGCTGCTGGCCACGGCGAGCGGGAGGCCACACCTGGCCGAGCGGTCGAGGAGCTCGGCGACGCCGGGACGGAGGTCGCTCGACTCGATCAACGTCCGGTGGGCCTGACGGCGCCGGCTGCGGATCTCGTCCGGGTCCGGCAGTGGCCCCGCAGCCTCGGCCAGCACATCGAGCCAGTCACGGTTGTCGCCCCGGCCGACGCCCTCCCGGTGCCGGTCGAGCGGGTAGTCGATCCCGTGACGTCGGAACTCGTCCCGGACGGTCACGTACTCGCTCCACTCGGTGTCGAGGATCGTGCCGTCGAAGTCGAGGACCACCGCGTCGATCGTTGGCAGTTCGGTCGTCCGCTGGCCGGTCATCCGCCGAACCGTAGCGGGCGTCCCCGTCCGGACCGGCAGGATTCCGGCCGGTCCAGATCGGGCCGGCTCAGGACGCCTCGTGGGCGAGCAGCCAGCGCTTGACGTCCAGCCCGTAGTAGTAGCCGCCGAGCGTGCCGTCGCTGCGCAGTGCCCGATGGCAGGGAACGAACGGGGCGATCAGGTTGCGGCCACAGGCCGTACCGGCTGCCCGTACCGCCCGTGGGCGCCCGGAGGCCGCGGCCAACTCGGTGTACGTGCGGGTCTGCCCGGCCGGGATGGCCCGCAGCTCGCTCCACACCTTCTGCTGCAGCTCGGTGCCGGACTGGTCGACGACGACGTCATCGAGCGCCGCCACGTCGCCGTCGAGGTAGCGGGCCATGGCCGCATCGACCGGACCGAGCCGGCCGGTCGGTCGAACGTCGCCCGGCTCGACGCCGGGGAGGCGCTCGACGAGGTCGGCGACCGGGCAGAAGCCGGCGGCCACCACGACCGGTCGGTCCGGGGTGTCGCCGTCGTGGCGGGCGATGACGTTGAGGTCGCCGGCCGGGGTCGGGTAGGTGCGGTTGGTGAACATCGTGGTGCTCCTGTCGTGTCTCGTTCGTGCGTACGGGGTGTGTTGGGTCGAGTCGGTTGCTGTGGTTGCGGTCGCAGAGTGGTGTGGCGGGGCGACCGTCAGGTGGGGGTCGGGCGGTCGTTGGCGGTGGCCCACAGCACCATCGCCGCGTAGCCCCGCCAGGGACGCCAGGTTGCGGCCCGATCGTCGAGCTCGCGGGCCGGGATCGTCGACCGCCCCGGTTCGGTGAGCGACTGGCGCAGCACCAGGTCCCCCGACGGCCAGCCGTCCGGGTCGCCGATGGCCCGCATGGCGATGTAGCCGGCGGTCCACGGGCCGACGCCGGGCAGGTCCAGCAGGTCGGCCTCCAGTCGTCGACGGTCGGCCGCAGGCGTCAGGTCGAGCCGGCCGTCGGCCACCGCCCGGGCGACGGCGACGATCGTCTGGCGCCGCCGGTCTGGCATCCCGACCCGGCCGAGCGGAGCCGACGCCACCTGCTCAGCCGACGGGAAGCCGTGGTGGCGGATCGACCCGGCCTCGGTCCCGTCGTCGGTTGCCCCATCACCGTTGCGCCCGTCGTCGGTCTGGTCGGGGCCCTGCTCGTTCGGGCCGGTCGAGACGTCGACGAGCCGGGCGAGCGTGGTGGCGGCACCGGCGACGCTGACCTGCTGGCCGACGACGGCTCGAACCGCCAGCTCGAACGGGTCGAACGCACCCGGAAGCGGTGGCAGCGGTCGGTGGTCGAGTCGGGCGGCCAGCTCGGGATCGGTCCGGAGATGGTCGGCGACCTCGGCGCGGTCGGTGTCGAGGTCGGCCACCCGGCGGATCAGGGGGACCAGCTCGGCCACCCGGTCGAGACGATCGAGGTGGCAGCGGAGGCGGATGCCGGCGTCGTCCGGTCGACCGCTCAGCTCGACCCAGCCGCCTGGCACACCCCGACGGAACGTGGTGTCGGTGACCGACTCCAGGCCGTCGACGGCCCGGACGGCGAGGAAGCGCCGCAGGTCGCCCCACCCGGCCGGGCCCCTGGCCGGCAGGTCGAGCGTGAGCTCGGTCGCTCCGGCGGCCGCAGCGTCCGGGCGGCGTCGCAGCGACGACGGGGTGGCGTCGAATGCCTGACGGAACGCGTCGTTGAACTGGCGGACGCTGCCGAACCCGGCGGCGAACGCCACATCGGTCACGGCCAGGTTCGTCTGGTCCAGCAGGACCCGGGCCAGCCACAGCCGTCGGGTCCTGGCCAGCTGGACGGGCCCGGCCCCGACCGCCGCCGTCAGCTCCCGGCGCAGATGGCGCTCGCTGACGGCCAGGCGGCCGGCCAGGCCGGTGACGCCCTCCCGGTCGACCACGCCCTGCTCGATGAGGGCCATGGCCCGACCGGCCAGGTCGGCCCGCCGATTCCACTCGGGATGCCCGGGAGCCAGCTCGGGCCGGCAGCGGCGACACGGTCGGAACCCGGCCTCGCTCGCCGCTGCGGCATGGGTGAAGAACCGGACGTTGCTCGACCGGGGCGTCCTGGCCGGGCACGACGGCCGACAGAAGATGCCGGTCGTGGTCACGGCGGTGTAGAAGTGGCCGTCGAACCGGCGGTCGCGGCGGCTGATGGCCTCGTAGCAGGCCGCGTGATCGAGCGGAGCGCCCGCCGTCGGGGCCGCCACCTCGGGGACGGTCGCCGCCGCTGCGGCCGCTTCGCTGGCGGCTGCCGGGCTGAGTGAAGCGTTCATGGATTCAGTTCTATCCCTGTTCAGAGGCGTGTGCTGGCGGGAATCGGACCAGGCGATGGGAGCGCCATGTCCGATTCCCGCCACCGCCTCGGTGGCACCGTCGCAGGCCCGATGACGCGGTCGGACCGCTGCCAGTGGCTAGGGTCAGTGGCAGGCCGGACTGCGGGTCGGCCGGAGTCAACCCTCGGTCGTCTCCGAGGTGACCGGAAGGCAGCACGAGCGCACAGCGATGGACAAGCGGACGACGGTGGTGGCGATGTTGGCGGCGGCGGTCCTGCTGATGTCCGCGTGCCGGTCCGAGCCCGATGAGGAGGCGCTGCCGACCCTGCGTCAGACGACCGAGGACCTGATCCGGGGGGACGTCGCCTCGCAGGCCGGCCTCGGCGACCTCAGCCCGGTCTGTCCCGAGGTCAACCTGGCGGTGAGCGGCGTCGGGACCACGTGGGACTGCACGGCGACGACGGCCGACCAGCGGGTGATCTCCCTGCAGGCGCTCATCAACCAACAGGGTCAGGTCGAGGTGGCGACCACCAACATGATCACCGCGGCCGCCCTCCCGAGCTTCGAGCGGGCTGCGGTCCAGGCGCTCAACGACACCGTCGGTTCCCGGCTCGAGGCCGATGCGATCGACTGCGGCGAGTCGACGGTCGTGTTCGGCGGCCCCGAGCGGGTGATGGTGTGCGCCCTGTTCGACCCGGCCACTGAAGCCACCTACGACGTCAGCCTGACCGTCGACGACATCGAGACCCGGCAGTTCAGCCTCGTCGTCGCCGATCAGCCCAGGGCGTGAGCCCGAGCCGCTCGGCGCCGGGGAGGCCGGCGCCCGTCGCCGACGGTCACGACGGTCGGCCGTGGCCCTCCAGGTGGGATGTCCCGAAGTCGGCGCCACCGAGGTGGCGGGCGTAGAACTCGTGCACGATCTGCAGTCGCTCGATGCGGTGTGACGGGATGCCGCTTCGGCTCAACTCGTGGTTCTCGCCAGGGAAGCGGACGAGGATGGCGTCGCCGCCGTTTCGCCTGATGGCGGCGAACAGCTGCTCGGCCTGCTCGATCGGGCAGCGCCAGTCCTCCTCGGAGTGGAGGATGAGCGTCGGGACCTCGATGTCGGCCGCGTAGGTCAGCGGCGACTGGCGCCGCACCTCCTCGTGATCGCCCTCGATCGAGGCGCCGATCGTCGCCTCGGTGAACCACGGGCCGATGTCGCTCGTGCCGAACATCGTCGTCCACGACGTCACCGCCCGCTCGACCAGCCCGGCCTTGAACCGCCGGTCGCGGGCGAGGGCCCAGCCGGTCATGAACCCGCCGTAGCTGCCACCGCCGATCCCGAGCCGGTCGGCGTCGACCTCGTCGTCGGTGGCCAGGTGGTCGGCGAGTGCGGTGACGTCGATCCAGTCGAGGTTGCCCAGGTCACCCTCGATCGACCGGGCCCAGGCCTCGCCGTAGCCGTCCGAGCCACGAGGGTTGCCACCGATGACGACGTAGCCGCAGGCCGCCGCCATCTGGAACTCGTCGAAGAACGACAACCCGTACTGGCCGAGCGGTCCGCCGTGCACGTACAACAGGCCCGGTCGTCCGGCCGGGTCGGCGGCCGGGGCCGAGGCCGGTGGCCTGGCCAGGAAGGCGTGGACCTCGGTGCCGTCTGCTGCGGTCGTGGTGACCTCCTCGACCTCGGCGAGGTCGAGGGCGGCCAGCAGATCGTCGTTGAGGCCGAGCAGCCGCCTTGGCTCGCCGTCGAGGCGCCACAACTCGGCCGGCGTGGTCGGGGAGGTGACCGCACCGACGATGATCGAGCCGTCTGCGGTGGCGTCGAAGGCGGTCACCTGGTGAGCGTCCTCGTGGACGGCCGTGTGGTCACCGCCGAGTCCGTGGCGGTCGATGGCGACCCGGCCTCGGCGCAACCCGGGGAACAGGAAGCCGCCGTCGACCGGCACGATGCTGCGGACCGCGGCACCCATCACCAGGTTCTGGTCGGCCTGGGTCAGCGGTGGTGGCGGCCCTGGCGCGTTGTCGACGTGGTCGCCCGTCAGCAGCCCGTCCGGCACGTGGATCACGTGGACCCGGGAGTAGCCCATCTTCGGCCGGTCGATCATGCCGAAGCCGACCAGCGTGCCGTCGGGGTGCCAGGCCAGCCCGAACCACTTGTCACCGGGGGCGGTGAGCCGCACCGGCTCGGGGGCCGACTCGCCGGTCCCGGTCGGGGCATCGGTGTCGGCACCGGCCCCCGCGTCGGCGTCGGCGTCGGTGTCGGTATCGGCATCGGCATCGGCATCGCGGTCCGGCTCGGGCAGCGAACCGGCGTCGAGCAACCACACGTCGTTGCGGCCGGTGACGTCGTGGTCGGGCCCGACGGCGGCGACGGCGGCGATGTGACGACCGTCCGGGGCGACGGCGATGGCCCCGTGATCGACCCCGGACGAGCCGATCGGTCGTGGCGTCGAGCCCGACCCCGGCCGGTCGAGCACGAGGACCTGGCGGGGCTTGTCCGTCCAGCCCCGCCCGTTGAACCGGTAGTTCAGGCGCGACAGGATCCGGGGCCGTCTGGCCAACTCACCGGCGTCGACCCCCTCGTCGGCCGGGGTGCGGCTCCCGGCCAGCAACACGAGTCGATCGGGACCCGCCCACTGGACGTCGATCACCCCGTCCGGCAGCGTGGCCACCTCGGTGATCTCACCGGACGGCCAGTCGGCGATCGCCACCCTGGCCGGCTCCTTCGGTCGACCCCGCAGGAACACCAGCCGCCGGCCGTCCGGCGAGAACCGGGGTTGGCGGTCGGCGTGGCCGTCGCTGAGGCGGCGCCGACCGCTGCCGTCGACGTCACATGCCTCGAGCACGGCCCGGTTCGTGTCGCTCTCGGCGTCCGGCCACCCGATGACGGCGACCACGTGACCACCGTCCGGATGGATGGCGACGTCGACCACCTGGCGGAGGCGGCAGAGATCGGCCGGCTCGATCGGTCGTCGGGCCGGTCGGTCGGTTGGTGGGCGATCGTGGTCGGTGGTGGCGGCCATCGGGACACGCTAGTTGCTCCGCCGGCCGTCCGGCCGTTGCGGTTCGGCCTGACCGGACGTGTCGGGCCCGGTCCGGCCGGGCCACCCGGGTCGGCCACTAGTCTGTCGACATGTCACCCGTTGCAGGTTGGTACCCGGACCCCGCCGGCGAGCCCGGCGTCGAGCGCTATTGGGACGGCGCGGCCTGGACGGCCACCACCCGTCCCGCCGTCCCGGCTGCCGCCCCGCCTCCGCCCGCCCCGACCTACGATCCGACCCCGCCGCCGCCGGCCCCGGCGGCGCCGACCTACGAACCGGCCCCGGTTGCACCGAGCTTCGAGCCATCGGCCGGCGTTCCGGCCACCGCAGACGCACCGGCCCCGGCGCCCACCCCGAGCTTCGATCCCGCCCCCGCCGCCGATCCGGTCCCCCCGGCGCCGGCGCCACCCGCCCCCGAGCCGGTCGCCGCCGCGCCGGTGGCGGCGGCCCCGGCCGACCTCGGGCCGTCGATCGGTGGGATCGCCACCGAGCTCCTCACCGACGAGCGCTTCGCCGAGGTCGAGGGGGGCCAGCGGGTGGTCAAGCAGAACAGCCGCCTGCTCAAGATCACGCTCGGCGAGGAGGTGCTGGCCAAGCAGGGCTCGATGGTCGCCTTCCAGGGCCAGATCGACTTCGACTACGAGGGCTCCGGCGCGGCCAAGTTCCTGAAGAAGGCGTTCACCGGCGAGGGCACCTCGCTGATGCGGTGCAGCGGGCGGGGCGAGCTGTTCCTGGCCGACTCGGCCAGGCAGGTCCACATCATGCACCTCCAGGGGGCCGGGATCACCGTGAACGGCGGCAACATCCTCGCCTTCGAGCCGTCGTTGACGTGGGACATCGAGCGCATCAAGGGGGCCGGTATGGCTGCCGGTGGGTTGTTCAACACCCGTCTGGAGGGCCACGGCTGGCTCGCCATCACCACCGACGGCGATCCGGTCGTGCTCAGGACCGATCAGCCGACGTTCGCCGACACCGACGCCGCCGTCGCCTGGAGCTCGTCGCTCAGCACCACGCTGAACCGCACGGTCAAGGCCGGCGCCCTGATCGGCCGCGGCTCGGGCGAGGCGGTCCAGCTGGCGTTCCAGGGCGATGGCATCGTGATCGTCCAGCCGTCCGAGGGCTCGGTCGTCCCGCCCCACAACCACTGACACGAGGCGTTCGGTCGGGCGCTACCAGCCCTCGGGCGGGAGCCGACCAAGTCGAACCACGCAGCCAGTACTCAGTCGACCACCGAGAAGTCGACCCGCCGCTCGGCGGTGTCGACGCGGTCGACCCGGAGGGTGACCCGCTCGCCGAGCGTACGACCGTCGGCCGGCACGGTGTCGACGATCGCCGGGTCGGTGATCTGCACCCTGGCCTGGCGGCGGCGTTCGTTGATGTCGACCACCGAGCCGTCGAACGTCTTGCCGACGCAGTGCTCCAGCACCAGCGCCTCGGCCATGTCGAGCATCGCCCGCTCGAGCGCCGACTCCCGCTGGCGGGCCCGACCCATCAGCGATGGCAGCTCGTCGAGGGCCTCGACCGCCCAGGCCGGCGGCTCCTGGTCGGCGTGCAGGGCGAGCAGGATCTCGTTGCCGAACCGGTCGACGAGGCGGCGGAGCGGGGCCGTGATGTGGGCGTACACCGAGGCGATGGCACCGTGCTCGGCGTGCTTCGGCCGCTCCCCGTCGAAACCGACGTAGCCGGCGCCCCGGAAGGCCCGCGCCGCCTGCAGCAGGAAGGCGTTTCGGCTGGCGGTGTCCGGTTCGATGCGGCGCACGAATGCGGCGTAGGGCTCGTCGTCCGGCCAGTCGACGTCGACCGCCCTCGCCGTTCGCCGCAACCGGTCGACCGCGTCGTCCTGGACCGGTGGCAGGGTCCGGAGCACACCGACCCCGGCGTCGAGCATGCGCCGACCGCCGACGATGCCGGTCAGGAGTGAGATCTGGGCGTTCCAGCCCTCGATCGGGAGCTGCTCGTCGAAGGCGAGGGCCCACGAGTCGCCGGCCTGCACGACCTCCTGGGCCGGCAGGTTGAGGCTGACCCCACCTCGCTCGGCCTCCCTGGCCTGGCGCAGCCCCCCGATCGTCGACAGGAGGCTCATCCGCTCGTCCGAGCCGTCGGCGACCCGGCGCTGGGCCTCGCGGTAGGCGATCGCCTCGGTCACCCGGACCATCGCCCGTTCGAGATGGTCGCTGATCGGGTTGCCGTCGCCGTCGAGATCGATCGTCCACAGCAGGGCGGGCTTCTCGGTGCCGGCGAGCAGGCTGGCCCGGTCCTCGCTGATGATCGGCGGGTGCAGCGGTGTGCGGGTGTCGGGGCTGTACAGCGTGGCGCCGCGTCGGCGAGCCTCGGTGTCGACGGCGCCGCCGGGGCTCAGGAAGGCGCCGACGTCGGCGATGGCGTAGTTGACCCGGTAGCCGTCGCCACGGCGCTCGGCGGTGAACGCCTGATCGAGATCGGTCGCCCCCGGCGGGTCGACCGCAACGAGGGGGAGGTCGCGGGCGTCACGTCGTTCGACGGCTGTGCCGCCGTGACCGGCGTCGAGGGTGGCCGCCTCGGCCTCGGCAAGCACGTCGTCGGGGAACCGGGTGGGCACGTCGAGCTCGGCCCGGACGTCGGCGAAGGCCTCCTCGAAGGCCCGGGGGCCGCGGAACCGGATGCGGGGCATGGGCGGGTCTCCTGGCCGTTGGTGTCAGGGGGTCGGTTGCGTCGTCGGTGTTGCGGTCGGCGCCGGTCCGGTGGCCTCCGAATCGGCCGCCGGGCCGCTGCCGTACAGGCCGAGGGCCTCGGTCAGCTCGTCGCTGGCGGAGTAGACCTCGTCCGGGCCGGGGAAGGCGCCGGTCCGGACGTCGGCGGCGTACGCGGTCAGGGCCGACACCTGGTCGTCGTAGGCCTGACCGTAGCGCCGGACGAAGCGGGGCTTGAACCGGTTCTCGAGGCCGATGATGTCGTGGTAGACGAGCACCTGGCCGTCGGTGTCGGGTCCGGCCCCGATCCCGATCGTCGGGATGTCGATCGCCTCGGTGACCCGCTGGCCGACGACGTCGGGAACGCCCTCGATCACGATGGCGAAGCACCCGGCCGAGGCCAACCGCCTGGCGTCGTCGATCATGAGCTGGGCGGCGTCGGCCTGGCGGCCCTGGATCTTGAAGCCGCCCATCACGTTGGTCGACTGGGGGGTCAGGCCGATGTGGGCCACGACCGGGATCTCGGCTGCGGTGATCGCCTCGATCATCGGCAGCCGCTTGGCCCCACCCTCCAGCTTCACGCAGTGGGCGCCGGCCCGGACCAGCGTGGCTGCGTTGTTGACGGTCTCGGTTGGGGAGACGTGGAAGCTCATCCACGGCAGGTCGCCGACGACCACCGCCGTCGGGTCCGACCGAACGACCGCGGCGGTGTGGTAGGCGATGTCCTCGACCGTGACCTGCAGGGTCGAGTCGTAGCCGAGCACGACCATCGCCACCGAGTCGCCGACCAGGATCATGTCGACGTCGGCCTCGGTGGCGACGCGGCTCGACGGGGCATCGTAGGCGGTCACCATCACGAGGGGATCGGCGCCGTCCCGCCGCTTGCTCCCGGCGATACCGGGAACGGTTCGCTTCGTCATCGCTACTCCGTCATGGCCGTGTGGTTGGCGTGGTCGGTCGGCATCCGGTCCGATGCCTTCCTCTTGCATCGGGCTGCGCCAGGTCGACCTTCACCCTATGCGGCCCGCCTCTCGATCAGCCGTCCCACCGGTTGGGGCCGCGTCGTTGTCGATCAGTCGGGTCCGACCGAGTCGGGCCGCGATCAGCAGCCGGGCCTCGGGGCCGAGCCGGTCGGGGACCGACAGCGTGTCGGGGTCGACGGCTGCGGCGTAGTCGAGCTCGGCCAGTGGCTCGCCGGCGACGACGGCGGTCATCGCCGCCACCACCGCCGCCGGGTCGGTCTCGCCGGCTGCGGCCCGGCCCCGGCCGGCGTCGAGCGCCCGCCTGAGCACGACCGCCGCGGCCCGGTCCTCCGGCGACAGGTAGATGTTGCGGCTCGACATCGCCAGGCCGTCCGGCTCCCGGACGATCGGGCACCCGACGACCGTGACCGGGGCCGACAGGTCGGCCACCATTCGCCGGATGACAGCGAGTTGTTGGTAGTCCTTCTCCCCGAAGTAGGCCCGGCAGGGCCCGACGATGTTGAACAGCTTCGACACCACGGTGGCGACGCCCGTGAAGTGGGTCGGACGCGACGCCCCCTCCCACCGCGTCGCCAGCTCATCGACCGACACGGCGGTCAGCACCGGACCGAACGGGTACATCTCGTCGACCGGTGGGGCGAAGATCACGTCGACCCCGTTCGCCCCGGCCAGCTCGCGGTCGCGGTCGAGATCACGGGGGTAGTCGCCGAGGTCCTCGGTGGCGGCGAACTGCAACGGGTTGACGAAGATCGAGGCGACGACGACGTCGGCCTCGTCCCTGGCGGCCCGCATCAGCGAGCCGTGACCGTCGTGCAGGTAGCCCATCGTCGGGACGAAGCCGACGGTCGCCCCGTCCCGTCGCCGTTCGTCGAGGAGGCTCCTGGTCTCGTCGATCGTGGTCAGGAGGGCCGGCGTCATCGATGCAGCCTAGAAGCGGCCCGAACGACTCCGTTGGCGAGGTCGTGGCCGGTGCGTCGATGTCGGGATCAGTCCGGTTCGCCGGCCCGCAGCCGTGACGAGAGCCCGGGCCGGCCGGCCAGGGCCGCTGCGGCGTCGGCCAGCGCCAGGTAGAGGTCGTGTTCCGCCCGGTCGATGGCGTCGAGGTGGGCGGCCACGGTCGTCAGGTCCCCCCGGGCGGCGGGGCCGGTCAGGGCCGCAGCGGCTCCGCCGGCGGCGACGTTGTCGAGGGTTCGTGCCATCAGCTCCCGATAGGCCGACGTCGGTACCCCGGCGGCGTCGGCCAGCCGCTCGACCTGGGCGCACAGCGCCACCAGGTGGTTGGCGGCGACGGCGGCCGCCGCGTGGTATACCGCCCGGCGCTCGTCCGGCACCTCGATGGCCGTGCCGCCGAGGGCGTCGACGATGTCCGTGGCGGCGACGTCGCCGGCGACGGCAAACGTGGCTCCGGCCTTGAGGCGACGGGCGCCGACGACCGGGTCGGGCAGGGAGACCAGCGGGTGGACCGACGCTCGCCGGCGGTGTGGGGCCAGACGATCGAGCGTCGCCGCCCCCGAGAGGTGCACGAGGCAGGCCGACCCCGGGGTGACGGCGGCTGCGACGGCGGCGATGGCATCGTCGGGGACGGCGACGATGACCACGTCGACATCGAGGCCGGCGCCGGCGTGATCATCGACCCGACCGAGCCGGCCGAGATCGGACCACCCCCGTTGGACGAGTGCGTCGGCCATCGACGACCCGGCCCGGCCGGGTCCGATCACGCGGAATCTCATGGTCGACGATGCTGGCCGCAACAGCGACGGTCGGCAAGGGGTGGTGCAGCGTCGATCGGGGCGACGTCGAACGGCGTTGCGTCGATCAGCGGTCCCGGTCGGATTGCTGCGACAACTTGGTCGAGATCCGGCCGAGGACACGGCGTAAGGTCTCGGTCTCGGATGCCGACATCTGGTCGAAGAGCAGGCTGTCGATCGCCGCCTCATGGGCGTCTCGTGCGTGGACATGGGCGGTGAGGCCCCGCTCGCTGATGATGGCCCACATGCCGCGCCGGTCGTCCTCGCATTCCTCGCGGGTGACGAAACCGACGTCGACCAGTCGATCGATCCGATAGGTGAGACGGCTACGCGACACGAGCACCTGGTTGGCCAGGTCACTCATCCTGAGCCGCTGATCAGGGGCTCGAACCAGTTCGGAGAGGATCTCGTAGTCGACGAGCGTCAGGTCGTGATGCTGTTGCAACTCGTCGTCGAGCCGGTCGCTGAGCTGGCGACTCGCAGACTGGTAGAGCTGCCACAGTGCACGTCGCCCACGTTCCCATGGCTGTTGTGTCACCGCCTCCCAGCGTAGGTCACTTGGCGGCAATCGACGGCGATGAAGAGAAGAAATTGATCAAATTCGGATGGCTCTCGCCCGATCGACGGCCACAAATAAACTGGTTTCAAACCAGACCATTTGGCGTCGATCGTCCCGGCCATGGGGGGAATCGAGGCGCATCACCGGCGCTGACACACCGGACACCAGGTGGTCGTGCGGGCGTCGAGCACCGCCGATCGCAACGTCTCGCCGCACCGGCGGCAGGGCTGACCGGCCCGCCCGTAGGCCGCCAGGCTGTACTGGTTCGAGCCGGTCTCGCCGGCTGCGTCGCGGTAGTCCCGCAACGTGGTGCCACCGTTGTCGATGCCTCGCTCGAGCACCGTGCGGATCGCCATCAGCAGCTCAGACGCCCGCTCGGTCGACAGCCGGGTCACCCGGGGGTTGATGCGGGCGAGCCACAGCGCCTCGTCCGCATAGATGTTGCCGACCCCGGCGATCGGTCGCTGGGAGAGGAGCTGGGTCTTGAGCTTGCGCCGGCTCCGGTCGAGGAGGGTCTTGAAGGTCCGCCCGTCGAGCTCGGGGTCCCACGGCTCCGGTCCGGCCTGCCGGAGGGCGGGGATGGCCGAGAAGTCGTTGCGGGGGACGACCCGGATCCGGCCGAAGCGGCGCACGTCGACGAACTCGAGCGTCGAGCCGTCGTCGAGCGCCCACCACGCCCGCCGGTAGGGTGACGGGTCGTCGACGGCGGTTCGCTCGCCGATCCGGTCGGGTCGCTCGACGACCTGGAGCCGCCCGGTCATCCCGAGGTGGACGACCAGCTGGCGGTCATCGTCGAGCTCGAACAGCAGGAACTTGCCCCGACGGCCGGCGCCGGTGAGCTCGGCCCCGGTCGCCGCTGTCGCCGGGGTGAACTTCGACGACCAGTGGGAGCCGGTCTCGACGATCGAGCGACCGACCAGCCGGGGCGCCAGCTGACGGCGCACGGTCTCGACCTCGGGCAGCTCGGGCATCGGGCGGCTGTCGGCGACCTCAGGCCGGGCTGGACAGCACGGCCCGGGCCGCAGCCCGGCCCGATCCGATGGCGCCGTTGATCGACGGGTCGCGGACATGGTCGCCGCAGACCACGACCCCGTCGCCGGTGGCGAGCGCACCCGTCCGCTCGTGACCGGGCAGGTGGACCGGCTGAGCCTTCTCGATCTCGTCGACCCGGACGACCTCCCAGCTCGCCGCGCCCGCACCGAACCACTCGGTCAGCTGGGCCACCATGTCGCCAACCAGGTCGGAGCCGATCGCCGGCGTCGACGCCACGATCAGCGATCGTCCCGGCGGCGCGTAGTGGGGGCTGACCTCGCTCATCACCACGGTGGAGTTCACCGGTCCTGCACCGGTGCCGTTCAGCACCAGGCTCGGTTCGGTCAGCGGTGGCTCGTCGGCGGCCAGCCAGACGCTCGTCACCATCCGCCACGATCGGGTCTCGACCCCGGCCAGCCGGCCGGCCTCGTCGACCCCGGTGGCGACGACGACGGCATCGGCCGCCAGCCGCTCCCCGCCGGCCAGGACGACCGCCCCGTCCTCGATCCGGTCGGCGGCCGTCGACAGACGCAGCGACCCATGGGGCAGTCCGGCGGCGAGCTGGTCGCTGAGCTGGCCCATGCCCCGGGCCGGCACGACGGCGTCGCCGGCCGACAGCATGCGGAACACGAACTCGAGGACCCGGCTCGACCCGCCGAGCTCGGGGTCGAGGGTGATCCCGGTGAACAGGGGTCCGAGGAACCGCTCGACGATGGTGTCGCTGAAGCCGGCGTCGGCCAGCCGCTGGCGAGCGGTCGTCTCGGGCCGTTGCCACAGGTCGGCCAGCTCGCCCCGGCCGACCGCCTGGCGGAAGGCGAGGATACGGGCCTTGTCGATCGGCGAGCCGATCCGGGCCCTGGCCGTGTCGAGCAGGCGGGCGGGGGAGCGCAGTGGGTCGGCGACCCGGTGGAAGCGGTCGTTCCAGCGGACCAGTGCGCCCGGGGTGAATGCCCGCAGATCGAGGGCGTCGTAGTCGAACAGGTCCTTGGCCTCTGGATAGGCCGACAGCAGGATCTGGAACCCCCGGTCGAGCCGGAACCCGTCGACCTCGTCGGTCCTGACCCGGCCGCCGGGACCGTCACCCGCCTCGACGACCACCACCTCGTGGCCGGCGCGGACCACCTCGGTGGCGGCGGCGAGGCCAGCCAATCCTGCTCCGATCACGGCAATCTGCACCGAACCGTTCTATCACGAGCCGCGAGCCGAGCGGCCGGCCCGGGCCGGCCGGCCCGTCGGCCCCCGCCCGACCCACTCCTGGCCCCCGAGCGGCCGTTGCGACTACAACGGCGGCATGGAGCGTCGATGGACCCCGTGACCCCGCCCCCTCCCGCCGCTGCGCCGGCGGTGTCCGATGACACCGGTGAGCCGGCGAGCCTCGGCGACCTACCGACGCCGGCACTCGTGGTCGACCGGTCCCGGTTCGATCGCAACGTTGCCGCCATGGCCGCCGCACTCCCCGGAGCCCGGCTGCGGCCACACGTGACGGCGTTCAAGTCGACGGCCCTGGCCAGCCGGCTGGCCGACGCCGGCCATCACTCGTTCTGCGCCGCCACCGTGGCCGAGATCGCGGGCATGGCCTCGGCCGGTCTCGGCGACGACCTCCTGCTGGCCAACGAGGTGCTCGACCACCGCCGGCTCGGTCCGCTCGTCGACGCCGGCGCATCGATCACCGTCGCAGTCGACTCGGAGGCCACGATCCGCTCGGCCGCCGCCGGGGGTGTCCGATCGGTGCTGATCGACGTCGACGTCGGGTTGCCCCGCTGCGGCTGCCAGGTCGACGAGGCCGGTGCGCTGGCCGACCGGGCCCGGGCCGCCGGGCTCGAGGTCCGTGGCGTCATGGGCTACGAGGGTCACCTGATGATGGTCATGGACCCGGACGAGAAGCGGGCGAAGGTCGAGTCGGCGATGACCCGCCTGCTCGATGCCAACGCGGCGGTCGGCGGCGACGTGGTCTCGGCCGGGGGCACCGGCACGTACGCCGTGAACACCTGGGCCAACGAGATCCAGGCCGGCTCGTACTGCCTGATGGACACGCACTACGCCACCCTCGACGTGCCGTTCGAGATCGCACTGTCCGTCGTGGCCACCGTCATCTCGGTCAACCGTCGAGGGTGGTTCGTCGTCGACGCCGGGTTGAAGTCGTTCGGGATGGACCACGGCAACCCGACCTCGCTCTTCGGTGAGCTGCTGTTCTGCTCGGACGAGCACTCGACGATCCGACCGGACGACCGGGGCATGCCCGCGGTCGGTGATCGGGTGGCGTTGCTGCCGGCCCACGTCGACCCGACGGTGGCCAAGCACGCGACGATGTGGGTGGTCGACGGGGAACGCGGTGAGGCGTTGGCCGATCGCCCGATCGTTGACCGGTGGCCGGTCGATCTCCGCCATTGGTGATGATGATCGGAGTCGACGGCGCTCAGCCGATGAGCTCGGCGAAGCGGAACGCCTCCTCCGGGAGGCCGGGCCAGCGGCCGATGATGTTGCCGGCGCCGTCGACGAGCAGCGACGACGGGACCGTGTCGACCTCGTAGTAGGCGGCCGCGTCGTTGTCGGCCGACCACAGTGTCGTCACTGCGAGTCCGGTGCCGGCCACGAAGGCATCGGCGCCCGTTCGGTCGCCTCCGGAACCGACGGCGACCACGTCGATCGACTCGCCGAAGGTGTCGGCGAAGCGCTGGGCCACCGCCGCCTCCCGCTCGCTCGTCGACGCCGTCGGGTCCCAGAACCAGACGAGGGTCAGGCCGTCGATCGCCGTCGCCAGCTCGGTCGTCGAGCCGGAGGCGAGATCGATGAGGGCGCCGGCCGGTGGCTCGACCTCGGCCCGCCCCTCGGGGGCCTCGTCGCCGGCCAGCTCCCCCTCCTCGTCGATCGCCGGCGGCGGCACGGTCTCGTCCGACGACGGCGCCCCGCTGACCTCGCCGGCGCCAGCCGAACCGTCTCCCGAGCCGGCCGAGGTCTCCCCCGACCCGTCGGTCGTCTGGTCGCCGTCGGCGGGCACGGCCAGGGTCGCGCCGTCGTCGCCTCGGTCCCCGCCGTCATCGTCGGTGGTGGCGGCGTCGTCGACGATCGATCCGTCGTCGGGTCCGGGAGTGACGGTCACGGGGGTGGCGTCCTCCACCCCACCGTCGTCATCGGCGCCGGTGCCACAGCCGGCGGCCACCAGGAGGCCCACCGCCACCACCGCCGGCGCCAGGAGGC
>JBCCVL010000023.1:0-46316 GCA_039195375.1 Actinomycetota bacterium | reverse complement strand
TCAGCAAGCCGATCGGGCAACGCCGGAACGGCCATCGCCGCCGGCGGGGTCGTGGCGGTCTGGCGTGGCCGATGGGCGTCGGCATGACGGTCCAACTCGGGGCCCACGTCGGCCAGCAGAACCTTGGCATGGACGAGATGCGGGCGCTCTGGCGTTGGCTCGACGACAGCGGCTTCGACTGGATCTCGGCTTGGGACCACATCTACGAGGCCCCGCCTGACCTGGCCGCAGGACCAGGCGCGGTCCCCCACTTCGAGGCCGTTGCCACGCTGGCTGCGCTTGCCGTCGAGACGACCAACGCCCGGCTCGGCTGTCTCGTGTTCTACGTCGGCTACCGCAACCCGGGGCTGCTGGCCAAGGCGGCGGTCACGATCGACCATCTGTCCGGCGGCCGGTTCGAGCTCGGCATCGGCGGCGGCTGGCACCAGTGGGAGGCCGAGGCGTACGGCTACGACTTTCCCGGTGTGGGGACCCGCCTCGACATGCTCGACGAGGCGGCCCGTGTGATCGGGCCACTGATCGGGGCCAGCCGCTTCGCCGACGACGGGGCCGATCCGGCCGACGCCGGTCCTCCGCCGAGGTTCAGCTTCGACGGTGACCACTACCGGCTGGCCGACGCCTCGAACCTGCCGGGGCCGGTGCAGGGCGGACTGCCGTTGTGGCTCGGTGGCGTCGGCGAGAAGCGGACGATCCCGATGGCGGCCCGCTACGCCGACGGCTGGAATGCGGCGTACATCTCGGCCGAGGAGTTCGGTCGTCTCGGTGGCGTCCTGAGCGATCGCTGCGCCGACATCGACCGAGACCCGTCGACGATCGAGCGATCCGTCAACCTGGTGTTCGCAATGGGGGCCGATCGGGCCGGTGCCGACCGGGCCGAGGCCGATCTGGCCGAGCAGTGGGGTCCGATGTTCGAACGGATCCGCACCGGCGCCCTCACCGGAACCCCCGACCAGGCGATCGGTCAGGTCCTGGCCTACGCCGAGGCTGGCGCCGACGCCATCAACATCGCGCTCCGGGCCCCGGTCGATGGCGACGCCCTCGAGGCCTACCGGGAGGTCGTCATGCCCGCCGTGCGCAACGAGCTTCGCTGATGTCGTGCGGTCGGGTGGCATGGCCCTGAACGAGTGAGGCCCGGAGGCAGCTCGACGAGCGACCTCCGGGCCCGAGTGGAAGTCGGCTGTCGGCACCCCACCCGCCAGAGAGGGCGCCGGGACCGGACTTCCTACTACCCGCACTCTCAGTGAATCAATGGGCACTGTGCGTAACAATAGGTCGTTCGGACCAACCGCACGCCGGGTAGGCATGCGTCGTCGACGCCCGATGCGCCCGCCGGCCCGTCCGGCGCGCTCGGCTACGGTGGCGACATGGCCAGACCAGCCCCCGAGTATGGTGCGGCGGCCGGGCCGGACGGCCCGGCCGAGCGGGAACCACGGGTCGAGCTGCACGGGCCCCGGCTGACGCTGCGGACGACCGTCGAGACCGACCGGCAGGCGATCGTGGCCATCCAGGCGACCCCGGAGGTGCGGCGCCGGTGGCGGGGCGACGACCTCGACGCCGAGTTCACCGAGCGGCTCGACCGTGACGACGAGGTCGAGCCGCTGACCGTGTTGGACGCCGGCGGGCGGATCGTGGGCTACCTCCAGTACGCCCAGGAGGACGATCCCGACTACCGTCACGCCTCGATTGATCTGTTCGTCGACCCGGCCAACCACCGCCTCGGCTATGCGACCGAGGCCATCACGATGGTGGTCGACCACCTCTTCGCCGACCTCGGCCACCACCGCATCACCATCGATCCGGCGGCCGACAACGAGGCCGCCATCGCCTGCTACGCCGGGGTCGGGTTCCGGCCCGTTGGGGTCCTCCGCGACTACGAACGCCAGGGCGACGGAAGCTGGGCCGACGGCCTCCTCATGGAGCTGCTCGTCACCGACCCGAGGCCGGGACGGCCCGGTCGCTGACGCCCGGCCGTCCAGCCTGCAGTCGGATGGGCCGGCGTGGCAGGCGATGGTCAGAGGAGCCGGCGGCGGGCTCGGGTCAGAGACGCCGGAGGCGCACCTCCGACACGGAGTGGTCGCCCTGCTTGGTCAGGATCAGATCGGCCCGCTCGCGGGTCGGCAGGATGTTCTCGAACAGGTTCTTCTCGTTGATCGTGCTCCAGATCGTGGTCGCCGTGTCGAGCGCCTCGTTGTCGGTCAGCTTGGCGTAGCGCTGGAAGTACGATCGTGGATCCCGGAAGGCGGTCTCCCGCAGGGTCTGGAACCGTTCGACGTACCAGCGGCGGATGTCGGTCACCTCGGCGTCGACGTAGATCGAGAAGTCGAAGTAGTCGGACACGAACACCGTGTGCTCGTCCGGGCTGGCCGACTGCAGCACCGTCAGGCCCTCGACGATCAGGATGTCCGGTTGGCGGACGACGACCTCCTCGTCCGGCAACACGTCGTAGGTCAGGTGGGAGTAGACGGGGGCGACGACCTCGGGCTGCCCGGACTTCACCTCGGCCAGGAACCGGAGCAGGCGCCGCCGGTCGTAGCTCTCGGGGAAACCCTTCCGGGTCATCAGGTCCCGCTCGATCAGCGTGGCGTTCGGGTACAGGAAGCCGTCGGTGGTGACCAGGTCGACCTGCGGGTGGTTCGGCCACCGGGCCAGCAGGGTCTGCAGGACGCGAGACGTGGTCGACTTGCCGACCGCAACGGACCCGGCGACGCCGATGATGAACGGTGTCTTGGCCGGCAGCTTGCCGAGGAACGTGTCGCTGGCCCGGTACAGCTCCTGGGAGGCGCCGACGTACAGGTTGAGCAGGCGCGAGAGCGGGAGGTAGACGGTGGCCACCTCGTCGAGGCTCAGCGCGACGTTCAGGCCGCGCAGGTGATCGAGGTCCTCCTCGGACAGGCTGAGCGGCGTCGACGCCCGCAGCTTGCCCCACTGCTCGGCCGTGAACGTCATGTAGGGCGAGAGCCGGCCATCGGGTTTGGGGGCCATGTGGCGGCATGGTGGCACGATTCGTCCAGGCGGGCAACCGGGGTGGACGGTGGCGGTTCCGGGCGGCCGGGTGTCCCAGGGGTAGGGTTGAGCGGATGTGCGCGTGGGTGCTCAAGCGACAGGCGGCCAGGGTCGTGCTGCTCAATCACCTCGACGAGGTCTTCCTCATCAAGTCGGTCGACCCGGCCGACCCGTCGAAGCCGGCCTGGTGGGAGATCCCCGGCGGCGGTATCGACCCCGGGGAGACGTCCGCCCAGACCGCGGCCCGGGAGCTGTACGAGGAGGCCGGGATCACCGAGGCGGAGGTCGGCCCGGTCGTCTGGGTCCAGCACGTCGAGTTCCAGTTCGGCGGCTACCACTTCGACCAGGACGAGGTCATCCACGTGGCCCGCACCACCCAGCGCGACATCCGCCGCCCCCAGGGTCTCGAGGCGCTCGAGGTCCTGGCCTTCCAGGAGGCCAGGTGGTGGACACTCGACCAGGTCCGTGGCGCGGAGGTCGGTTTCCTGCCCCCTCGCCTGCCCGAGCTGCTCCCGCAGCTGATCGAGGGCCCGCTCCCGGATCCCCCGCTCGACATCACGCCGGCCGGTTGAGCCCGGCGGCTCCGACGGGGGCCTAGAACTCGGCGTTCTGGCCGAGGACCACGATGACGTCGGCCCCGTCGGTCGGGAGACCCGGGTCGCCGAGCAACGGTCGTACCTGGGCCTCGTCGATGTTGAGGGCCCCGGCGATCTCGATGGCCTCGACCTTGTAGCCGTCGATGTAGTACACGAAGCTGTCGTCGATCGGCTGGCCCTCCTTGTTGAGGGCGTCGAGCGTGCCGTAGCCGAGGTCGGTCAGCCGTCCGGTGGCCCGCCCGGCCAGGCCCTGGCGGCCCTCGGAGCCGTTGCCGACCCGGACGGTGATCTCGTTCGGCGGCCGGAGCGAGGCGGTCTGTGGGGCGGTGATGGCGTCGCTGTTGAGGTCCTCGCCGCCCTCGGCGGCCCACAGGCCCTCGTCGACGGTCGAGGAGAAGCTGTCGATCACCCGGAGCAGGCCGAAGCCGAGCAGCAACAGCACCACGGCCAACGCCGTGGCGTTGAGGACGTCGCTGCGCTCCAGTCTGTCGAGCAACCGACCCTCCCGAGGTCGCCGAGCGGTCAGGGTCCGCCTCTCCGGCATCGTCGGGCCCGCTCGGCCGGACCCGTCGGCGCCAAGCCTATCGCTGGGGTTGCAGGATGTCCGCGATGCCTCGGGCCGCCGCGGGGCCACCAATGGCCCGCGCTCCCGCTCGACCGGTCAGCGGGCCGGTCGACGGGCCCTGGTCAGGAATCCGGTGTGGGCCACCATCCGGTGGTCCGGCCGGACGGCGTTGCCGTCGATGTGCCAGTTCCGGTTGAGGACCTCCATGGTGGAGGCCTCGGCGAACCCGGCCCGATCGAGGGCCTCGCGGGTCTTGGTGACCTGGATGATCGACGGGCTGTACGACACGACGATGGCGCCTGGCCGCATGGCGTCGGCCAGATGGGGCACGACCCGCCAGGGCTCGGGCAGGTCGAGCACCGCCCGGTCGAAGCCGGTGTGGTCGATCCCCTGATAGCTGTCCTGGAGATGGACGTCGTAGCGGTCGAGGACGTCCGGTCCGAGAAAGCCTCGCACGTTCTTGGTTGCCCGGGCGGCGAAGTCCTCCCGCAGCTCGTAGCCGACGATCGTGGCGCCGGTCCGCAACATCCCCATCGACAGGGCCCCCGAGCCGACGCCCGATTCGAACACCCGGCATCCGGGTTCGATGTCGGCCAGCATCAGGATCGGGCCGATGTCCTTCGGGTAGATGACCTGGGCCCCGCGGGGCATGGCCAGGATGTAGTCGCTGAGCGATGGCCGGTAGGCGGTGAAGCGCTGCCCCTTCGTCGTCGACACCACGATGCCCTCGGACCGGCCGATGAGCTGCTCGTGTGGCACCACGCCGGCGTGGGTCTGGAACTCGGTCCCGGCGGCCAGCGTCACCAGGTAGCGCCGGCCCTTGGCGTCGACCAGGAGCACGAGGTCGCCCTCGACCAGCGGCCTTTCAGCCTGGTCGGCGGTGGCATCGTCGACGCCAGCAGCGTCGGCCTTCGCGGCCGAGCCGGTGTCGGCGGCCGTGTCGGAGCCGGCGTCGGCGGCTGGTGCGGTCTCGGTCATCGGCGCAGCTCCACCGGAACGGGCTCCGCCCCAGCCGTCCGTTCGACGAGCCGGCAGAACGCGCACCGTTCCGACTCGGCCGGCCCCCCACAGCTGCGGCAGGTCCCGAGGTCCTCACGCCGGTCCGCCGACTCGAACCGCTCGGCGGCCCTGGCCAGGAACCCGAAGTAGAAGTCGGCCTTCGACCCGGGCGAGCGCAGCTCGATCTCGTTGAGCGCCTCCTTGTAGGTGAGGTGCTTGTTCCCGGCGGCCATCGGGCACTCCTCGACGAGATAGTCGATGCCGCGGAGCACGCAGTAGGCCGCGGTCTCCCGCTCGGTGAGGCGGACCAGGGGCTTGACCTTCCGGGGGAATCCCGGGCCGGCCGGCAGCACCGGTCGCTGACGGGCGAGGTAGTCGGTCTGCCACCGCAGCGTGTTGCCGTACAGGACGGCGGCCTCGTCGTCGAGGTTGTGGCCGGTGACCAGGGCGTCGTAGCCGCCGTCGATGGCGGCGGTGTCGAACAGGTGTCGCTTCGAGAGCCCACACGCCGAGCACGGCACCCGACGGGTCACGGCGGCCGCGGTCGGGACGTCATAGCCGTGATCGGTCCGGAGGTCGATCTCCACGAGCTCCAGGTCCCGCTCGGCGGCGAAGCGGCGGGCGTAGCCGGCCGACGCCTCCGAGTAGTCGCCGATCCCGAGCCCGACGTAGAGCCCGTCGGCCTCCCAGCCGGCCCGGATCAGGAGGTCCCACACGGCGAGGCTGTCCTTGCCGCCCGAGACGGCGACGAGCGCACGCTCACCGGGCCACAGCATCTCGAACTCGTCGATCGCCTTGGCCACCTGCTGGTCGCAGTAGCGGAGGAAGTGGTCGACGCAGAAGTTGGCGTTGTGGCGCCGGAGGTCGATGATCGCCGGCTCCCGGCAGACGCGGCACTTCACGAGGCCCGTCCCGCCCCGGCCGACGCCGGTCCCTGACCGCCGCTGATGACGGGCCGGATCTCGATCTCGGCGGCGTCGTCGAGCATGGCGTCGCCCGGTACCAGCGTGCCGCCGCTGATGACGAGCACCGATTCGCGGTTCAGCTCCAGCCGGTTGAGCAGCTTGACCACCGACATCGGGCCGGCGATCTCCAGCTCGCGGTGCGGGTTCCGCAACAACACCTTCACGCTCCCAGCATGCCACCGACCCGGAGGTGTGCCGACCCCGTTTCGAGGGCGGTCCCGGTCAGGTCGAGCGACGGCGGAGGCGGCGTCGTGCCCGCTTCTCGTCCTTGATCTGCGTCCGGTGGGTGACCTGGAGGTGGTCGATCGTCAGGTTCTGGCCTGGCGAGACCGTCAGCGTCTCGACCACCGGGCGTCGTCCCGTGACCCGGCGGATCAACCGGACGAGCCAGAGGGCCAGGGAGGTGTAGATCCACGACCGGCCTGGACCGCGGATGTAGGTCCGGACCATCCAGACCAGCAGGCGTTGCAGCATCAGAGGCGGCGGATCTCCAGCACGGAGCTGGTCTTCTTGCCGGCGTTGCGACCCATCACGTACACGATCAGCAGGATGACGACGGTGAGGGCGGTTCCGGCGACGGCCAACTTCTTCTTGGAGTCCTCGGCCACCACATCCATCTGGCCCTGGATGTCGCGGAACTTGGCTTCGATGTCGGCCGGGGTGATGCCCGCGGTCTCGGTCATGAGAGTACCTTCCTTCTGGCTCGGGACAGGGAGAGGTAGATGAGGCCGATGGCGACGACGAGCACGACGATGGCCACCAGATAGGGCAGGGTCGACATCCAGGATCCGCCCTCGAAGGCGTCGAGGGACTGCAGCAACCGGAGCGTGGCCAGGCCGACGAAGAAGACGCCCATGAACATCAGGATGGCGCCGGCGATCCCGAGCCCGAGGTACCGACCGAGGTGCTTCAGCGGCTCGATCGTCTCCTGCTTGGCGTAGTCGATGAGCATGCGCTGGACTTCCTGCGCACCCTCGACGGGGTTGGGTCTCGCCACCGTTGCTCCTTCTCAACCGTCTTCTCCGTGGCGCAGGAGCTGACAGCCCGGCCCGCGCCGCCTGCGGGTCGACGAGTCACGCCCTGTGCTCACGGAGAGTGTAGGTCAGCGGCGCAGCGAATCGGTGGGCCGATTGGCGGGTCGGCCCGGTCGTCTGGCGATCGGAGACCCTAGGCCTGCCGCAGCTCGAGCTCGATCAGCTCGAGCGCGTCGTCGATCGTGCGCTCGAGCAGTTCGAGTCGGTCGGCGCCACACTCGGCGCCGAGCAGCCGCTGCTTGTCGAGCGAGCCGACCGGGAGCAGCGCCGCCAGTTGCATCGTGCCGAGGCAGCTCGGCTCGATCCGGTCCGGCAGCGGTCCGGTGTCGACCCCCATTTCCGAGGCGAGGGCCATGCAGCGCCGGAACTTCGACTCCACCGAGGCGAAGTGCTCGCCGTCGACCCCGTCGGGGTCGGGATCGGGCCAGACCTCGACATCGGCCCGGGGGTACGGCGCATCGTCGAGCCACTGGTTGACCCGGAATCGCTCAACGCCGACGGTGGCCAGGGCCCAACGCCCGTCGGGGAACTCCTCGGCCTCGACGATCTGGGCGACGGTGCCGAAGTCGGAGCGGTGGTCCTCGCCTCCGGTGTCGAGGCCGCGCTCGATCATGACCACGCCGAAGCGACGGTCACCCTCCAGGAGGTGGTGGACCATCGTGCGGTACCGGGGCTCGAAGACGTGCAGCGGGAGCAGCATCGTCGGGAACAGCACGGTCCGCAGCGGGAACTGTGGCATGTCGGTCATGTGTTCAACGACGCTAGCGATTGACGGCCGACGGTGGCGGGTCGGGCCGCCAGGTTCTGCCCCGCCGGGCGCCGACGCGGCCGTCGCCGAGCCCCTACTCCGCTTCCTCGGTGGTCGGCTGGCGGGGCGACAGCTCCTCGACCGATGGGCCGGACGGGTACGTGACCAGGGCGTTGACCAGGGGCTCCTGGATGGCGAACATCTGCTCCTCCTCGACGGCATCGTCGTCGTTGAGGATCTGGGCGAACGACACGAACCGGCCCTCCTCCTCGATGTCCTCCGCGGCCGACCAGACGTAGCCGGACAGCGCCCGGACGCCCTGGAGGGTCCCGGTCTTGGCCAGTACCAGCCCGTCGGCCGGGGCGTCGACGAAGCGCTCGGCCAACGAACCACGCTCGCCGCCGATGGCCAGCGACCGTCCGAGGTCGGTGTCGGGCCCCTCGGTGGCCAGCAGCGTGGCCAGCAGGGTGCACGTCAGCCGGTTGGTCTCCGCCAGACCCGAGCCGTCGAAGACCATCACGTTGTCGAGCGGGAGCCCCCGCTCGGCCAGCAGTTCGGCCACCGCGGCCGCGCCGGCCGCGGTCGAGCCCTGGCCCCGGGTCACCAGGCCGAGGCGCTTGAGCAGGAGCTCGGCGCCGAGGTTGGAGCTGTAGGTGTTGATGTGGGTCGCCAGCTCGGTCAGCTCGGGCGAGCGGATCGAGGTGATGTCGACCGATCCGGCCGGCGTCAAACCGGCGATCGGCCCGCCGGCGACCACGACGCCCCGCTCCCGCAGCAGCTGGGTGAAGACCGACGCGGCGTGAACCGGCGGGTTGTCGGTCTCGCGTCGCTGGAAGGCCGACCGGAACTCCTCCGGCCAGTCGTTGAAGCCCTCGTTGACCGTGAGGGCCGAAAGCGGGCCGGACTGCTTCTGGATGATCAGCCGGTTGTCCCAGGGGCCGTAGCGGACGTCGTCGTAGAGCGACTCGTCGCCGACGACCGATCCGGTCACCTCGCTCACGCCGGAGGCGACGACGGCGTCGGCCAGCTCCTCGAGCGGCGTGTGGAACCGGGCGCTGCTCTCCTCGAACTGGGCGATCCAGTTCTCGGTCACGAGGAAGGGATCGCCGTCGCCGACGAGGTGGAGGTCACCGTCGACGACGCCCCCGGTCACGCCGGTCGGGCTGGTCACCCTGGTGGTGAACGCGAAGTCGGGGCCGAGGATCTCCAGTGCGGCCCATGTCGTCAGCAGCTTCTGGTTCGACGCCGGGATGACGCCGCCCGCCACCTCCTTCACCTGGCCGAGCGTCCGCTCGCCGTTGCTGACCGCGACGCAGGCCTGCTGGCCGTTGAGGACGGTGGTGATGCGGTCGATCTCGGCCGAGATCAGGTCGTCGCTGACCGGTGCCCGCAGCGTTCGGGGGACGCGGCGGGCCGACAGCATCGGGGTCGACAGCGTCTGGTCGTAGACGACGGGGGTGGTGGCCACCTGGTCGAAGTCGGCCCGGTCGGCGGCCTGCCAGGCGCCGAGGGCGACGACACCGAGCAACGCCGGCAGCGCCCAGCGTCTGACCGTGCGCAGCAGTCGCCGCATGTCAGCGCCGCCGGTCCCGGATCGCGCCGACGCTGCGGTCGGCCGACGGGGCGAACCGGGCGATCTCGCGGCGAGGCGGCAGGGGGAGCATGAGAGGGGGCCTCCTGGGACCGGTTGCTGATCGTCCGGGTGTCGGCCGGTCGGTGACGGCGGCGAGCCGTCGGCGGGGCTGGCCGCCGGTGTCGACCCCCGAGCGGTCGAATCTAGCCGCTGGCACCACCGGAGGGGCGGCGGGTGGCGTTGTCACCGTCGTCTGGCTCGAGGGCGGCCCGGACGAACGATCGGATGTGCTCGAAGCGGGCCTCGAGGGCGTCGGCCGACAGCGGGTCCCGGTTGAGGAGCCCCGTGAGCATCCAGTGGTCGGAGAAGTAGCTGAGGAGCGCCCCGTAGCCGGTGACGACGAGGTTCTCGGGGTCGTGGCGGCGGAAGCGCCCGGCATCCATCTCCCGCTCGAAGAAGGCGACCGCCCGCAGGAAGTAGGGTCGCAGCGCGGTGCCGAGGTCGAAGCCGAGGTGGCCCTTCTCGTCGAGCGCCTCCCGGCGGACGATGCTGACCATCTCCGGGTTCGAGCGGAAGAACTCGAAGCTGATCTCGAGGATCGTGTCGACCAGCTCCCAGCCCCTCGGCGGGGCCTGCAGGCCTTCCCGGAGCCGCAGGTCCCAGTCGGTGAGGGCGTCCTGCATCAACTGGCGGTAGATCGCCTCCTTCGACGGGAAGTAGTGGAGGAGGCTCGGCCGGCGGATGCCGACGCCGGCGGCGATGTCGTTGAGCGAGGTGCCCTCGTAGCCCTGGTTGGCGAAGCACTGCTTCGCCTCCTCCAGGATCAGGTCCCTCGTCGACGGATCGGACACGGGTGCCGACGATAGTGCCACCGGCGTCGGCTTCGCCGCCGGTTGCCGCCGGCCGCTCTGATCGGCAGGGGTGGGTCGGGTCTGCGGTGGGTCCGCTACCGTCGTTGGCCGTGGAGATCATCGCTGCGCTGTTCATGGACGACATCGAGCTCCGGTCGGTCCCCGGCCCGTCGACCCGGATCGATCTCGCCGGCATTCAGTTCTCGGCCCCCGCCCCCTCCCCGGTTCCGGTGACGATCGCCCCCCACCTCGTGGTGCTGGTGTGGAATCCGCCGGACGGCAAGGATCTCGGCGCACTCGAGGTCGTCTTCCATCGTGAGGGCGACGACCCGGACGGGGAGCCGCTGGCCCGTAACGTGCAGCCGCTCCAGATCGAGCCGGGGAAGTTCAACTACCGGCTCGTCCGGGCCGAGCTGGCCTTCGACGACTACGGCACCGTGCTCGCCCGTTGCCGGATCGACGGCGGACCGGCCCAGATCGTCCCCTACACGGTGCTGCCCCCGGTCGAGTAGCGGCGGCGCAGGTCCGGCCCGACTCCTGGCCCGGTTGGCCGGCCAGGTTTCGGGCCAGGGGAGCCAGCCGGATCCGGGCCCGGTTGGCCGGAGCGAACGCCGGTCACGGCGGCGGAATCAACGGCCTCGACCGGCGGTTTCGTCGGTGGTGCAGCGGGGCGGCGGAAACGCGGGTCCGGTGCCCGTGCCGGCCCGGTTGGCCGGCTACCGTTGGACTCCCGGGCGTCGGCGGCGCCGGACCCGGCGCAACCTCCCACCCGACCTGCGGCCCCGCCCGGCCTCCCGGTGCGAACGCCGCCCCCACCAGACACCATCGCCCGGCCGACTCGCCGTGGCCCGTCGAGAAGCTGGAAGGACCAATGACCGAAGTCGCCACCGAGAACCCGGCGCTGTCCCCCGAGCTGGAGCAGAAGGGCATCGACGTCGTCCGTGGTCTGGCCATGGACGCCCCCAACGCCGCCCGGTCCGGTCACCAGGGCACGGCGATGGCGCTCGCCCCGCTGGCCCACGTGCTCTTCACCCGCGTTCTCCGCTACGACGCCACCGACCCGACCTGGCCGGATCGGGACCGGTTCGTGCTGTCGGCCGGTCACGCCTCGATCCTGCACTACGCCATGTTGCACCTGACCGGCCAGGGCCTCGAGCTGGAGGACCTGCGCCAGTTCCGCCAGTGGGACTCGCCGACCCCCGGGCACCCCGAGGCCGGTCACACCGCCGGCATCGAGGTCACGACCGGCCCGCTCGGTCAGGGGCTGGCAAACGGGGTCGGCATGGCGTTGGCCGAGCGCAACCTGCGGGCCCGGTTCGGTGAGGATCTCTGCCACCATCACACGTGGGTGATCGCCGGCGACGGCTGCCTCTCCGAGGGCGTGAGCCACGAGGCGGCGTCGCTGGCCGGGCGCCAGGGCCTCGGTGGCCTCACCGTCATCTACGACGACAACCACATCACGATCGACGGGCCGACCGACCTCGCCCTGGCCGACGACGCCGCAGCCCGGTTCCGGGCCTACGGCTGGGACGTCGACGAGATCGGCGAGGTGGCCAACGACCTCGACACCCTCACTGCCTCGCTCGAGCGGTCCCGGTCGGTCAGTGACAAACCGACCCTGATCGTGTTGCGCAGCCGGATCGGCTTCCCCTCCCCCGACTGGACCGATCACCACGAAGCCCACGGCCTCGCCTTCGGCGACGACGACATCGCCACCACCAAGCAGGTGATGGGGCTGCCGGTGGACGAGACCTTCTGGATCCCCGACGACGTGCTGGCCATGTACCGGGCCGCCGGCGCCCGCGGCCGGTCGGCCCGAGACGCGTGGCAGCAGCGGCTCGACGCCTCGCCGGACGGCGATCGCTGGCGCCAGGCCTTGGAGCAGCGCCCGCCCTTCGACGTCGACGCCGTCGCCGCCGGCTTCGAGCGGGGCGGCAGCCTCGCCACCCGCAAGGCGTCGCAGGCCTGCGTGACGGCGGCCGCAGCCAGCGGCGACCTGTTCGGCGGCTCGGCCGACCTGACCGGCAACACCGGCACCAAGGTCGACGATGTCGTCGCCGACGTCGGATCCCCGGCCGGTCGCCAGCTGTACTTCGGCGTGCGCGAGCACGCCATGGGCGCGGCCCTCGTCGGCGCAGCCCGCCACGGCGGCCTCGTGCCGATCGGTGGTACGTTCCTCGTCTTCGCCGACTACATGCGCCCACCGGTCCGGCTGGCCGCGATGTCCGAGGCCAAGTGCGTGTTCGTCTGGACCCACGACTCGGTCGGGGTCGGCGAGGACGGTCCGACGCACCAGCCGGTCGAGCAGATCATGAGCCTCAGGGCCATCCCCGGCCTACGGGTCCTGCGGCCGGCCGACGGCCCCGAGACCGCTGGCGCCTGGGCCCATGCCCTGGCCAGCGACGGCCCATCGGCCCTCATCCTGTCCCGGCAGAACGTGCCGGTGCTGGCCGCCACCGACGCCGGCCGCGTCGCCGAGGGCGCCTACCCGCTCGACGAGGTGGCCGACCCCGACGTCATCCTCATCGGCACCGGCAGCGAACTGCAGCTCTGCGTCGAGGCGGCCGACCGGCTGGCCGCCGACGGGGTCCGGGCCAGGGTGGTGTCGATGCCGTGCTGGGAGGCCTTCGAGGCCCGCCCGGTCGCCGAGCAGCACTCGGTCATCGACCCGTCCGTTCCCCGCGTCTCGATCGAGGCCGGCGTGACCATCGGCTGGCACCGCTGGGCCGACACCTGCCTCGGCATCGACCGCTTCGGGGCCTCGGCCCCCGGTTCGCTCGTCCTCGAGCAACTCGGCATGACCGCCGATGCGGTCGTCGACGCCGCCCGTCACCTGCTCGACCCCGCCGGTTGACCGGCGGGGCCAATCGACCGCAACGACCCGACCGACCGAACGACCAACCGCCAACACCCGATGCCGGGCCTCCAAGGAGCGACACCATGGGCCGACTGCACGACCTCAACGACCACCAGGGCCAGAGCCCCTGGCTCGACAACCTGCGCCGGGGTTGGATGACCTCCGGTGAGCTGCAGGAGTGGATCGACCGGGGGGTCCGTGGCCTGACCTCGAACCCGTCGATCTTCGCCAAGGCGATGACCGAGACCGACGACTACGACGCCGAGTTGGCGACCCTGACCAAGGGTGGCGCCAGCGTCGAAGCGGCCTACTGGGAGCTCGTCGTCGGCGACATCCGCCGGGCACTCGAGCTGCTGCGCCCGGTGCACGACGCCTCCGGTGGCGAGGACGGGTACGTCTCGGTCGAGGTCGCCCCCGACCTGGCCAACGACACCGACGGCACGATCGCCGCCGCCCGGGAGCTCGACGACCGCATCGAGGCCCCCAACCTCTACATCAAGGTGCCGGCCACCGCCGAGGGCGTTCCCGCCATCGAGACCCTCATCGGGGAGGGCCGCTCGATCAACGTCACCCTCATCTTCGGTCTGGATCGCTACGCCGAGGTGATGGAGGCCTACATCGCCGGTCTGGAGGCCCAGGTGGCCGCCGGCGTCGACGACCTGTCGTCGATCTCGTCGGTTGCGTCGTTCTTCATCAGCCGGGTCGACGTCGAGGTCGACCGCCGCCTGGACGAGATCGGCACCGAGCTGGCGCTCGGCCTGCGGGGCAGGGCCGCCGTCGCCCAGGGCCAGTTGGCCTACCAGCGGTTCCTGGCCACGTTCCGCGGGCCGCGGTGGGAGGCGCTGGCGGCGAAGGGTGCACGGGTGCAGCGTCCGCTGTGGGCATCGACGTCGACGAAGAACCCGAGCTACCCCGACACCCTGTACGTCGACACGTTGATCGGACCGAACACGGTCAACACGATGCCGGACGCCACGCTGGCGGCCTTCGAGGACCACGGGACCGTCGCCCGGACGATCGACGCCGACCCCGAGGCCGCGGCAAGCGTCGTCGCCGACCTGGCGGCGCTCGGCATCGACCTGGAAGAGGTGGCGGTCAAGCTGGAGGGCGAGGGTGTCGGGAGCTTCGCCAAGAGCTTCGACGAGGTCCTCGGCACGCTCGGCGACCGGGCCAGGCAGATGACCAGGGGCTCGTAGGCGGACCGCTCGGCCGTGGCTGCGGGGCTCTCACCCGTCGCCCGAAATCACCCACGAAACCCCGTACAATCGTTCGATATTCGCGCCCCGATGGAATAGGCTGACGGGGCCCGGCGGTTCCAAGCTCACGAGGAGCGTGATCCCCTTGCCTGTTTCTTCACGACCCCTTAGCGGGTCCTCTTCGCTCGCGGTCGTCGACCCGTCATCGGACGACTCGACGTCGTCGACCGGCCAATCGACCCCGGAGGCCGGACCGCTCGGCGCCTCGGCGAGCGGCCGTGACCTGCTCAAGCGCTATACCGAGGTGCGGTCGACCACCGAGCGCCTCGCCGCCCCGCTGTCGGCTGAGGACCAGGTGGTCCAGTCGATGCCGGACGTGAGTCCGACGAAGTGGCACCGGGCCCACGTCACCTGGTTCTTCGAGACCTTCCTGCTGACCCCGCAGCTCCCCGGCTACGACGCCGACGCCGACTACGGGTTCCTCTTCAACTCCTACTACGAGGCCGTCGGGGCCAGGCACCCACGGCCACAGCGGGGGCTGATCACCCGGCCGACGATCGACGAGATCGCGGCCTACCGGGCCAGGGTCGACGAGGCGATGGGCGAGCTGTTGAGCGGACCACAGGTCAACGAGCCGGGGGTGCGCAGCCTCGTCGAGCTCGGGCTGCACCACGAGCAGCAGCATCAGGAGCTGTTGCTGATGGACATCAAGCACGTGCTGAGCTCCACGATCCTGAAGCCCGCGTACCGAGGTCGCCCGCCGGCCGAGCCGTCGGCCAACCCGCTGTGGACCTGGGTCGACTTCGACGGCGGGATCGCCTCGATCGGGCACCGGGGCAACGGCTTCGCCTTCGACAACGAGGGCCCCGCCCACGACGTGCTGCTCCAGCCGTTCCGGCTGGCCGACCGGGCGGTCACCGTCGGCGACTGGTTGCTGTTCATCGACGACGGAGGCTACGAGACCGTCGATCTGTGGTTGTCCGACGGCTGGCACCACCGCAGCGCCAACGACTGGCAGGCGCCGATGTACTGGCGCCGCGCTGACGACGGCAGCTGGGTCGTCCACACGCTCGACGGCGAGCGACCGGTCGACCCGGCCGAGCCGGTTGTCCACGTCTCGTACTACGAGGCCGACGCCTTCGCCCGATGGGCCGGCGTCCGCCTGCCGACGGAGGCCGAGTGGGAGGCTGCCTCGGCCACCGTTGCCGTCGAGGGCAACCTGCTCCCGGCCGATCACCTCCACCCGACCCCGGTGGCCGACGCCGGCGCCCGTCGCTCGTCGAGCCCGGGCCTGCGTCAGATGTTCGGCGACGTGTGGGAGTGGACCGCCAGCCCCTACACCGCCTACCCGGGATTCCGGCCGGCGCCCGGCGCGGTCGGCGAGTACAACGGCAAGTTCATGATCGACCAGCAGGTCCTGCGCGGCGGCTGCGCCGTCACCCCGGGCGGGCACGTGCGGTCGACCTACCGGAACTTCTTCCCGGCCAGGGCCCGGTGGCACTTCGGCGGTCTCCGCCTGGCCTCGGACCGCTGAACCGGTCCTCGACCACGAGCGAGCGAATGCAAACGAAGGGCGACACGCCATGACCAATCGACGCGTCGTCGACGTCCACCTGGGCACCGACGACATCGACAAGGCCCTCCGGGCGGACGTGACCGGTGGGTTGACCGCAGCGCCGAAGGAGCTCCCCCCGAAGTGGTTCTACGACGAGCGGGGTAGTGAGCTGTTCGACGAGATCACCCGCCTCGACGAGTACTACCCGACCGAGGCGGAGCGGCGCATCCTGCTCGACAATGCGTCGGCCATCATCGAGCTGACGAGCCCCGCCACGATCGTCGAGCTCGGCTCGGGCACCTCAGACAAGACCGGCGCCATCCTCGACGCCGCGGTCCGCCACGGCTCGCTGCGGCGGTTCGTTCCCTTCGACGTGTCGGAGGCGTTCCTCCGCCAGTCGGTCGACGTGCTCGCCGGGCGCTACCCGACGGTCATCATGCACGGCGTGGTCGGCGACTTCGACCACCACCTCCCCTACCTGCCGTCCGGTGACCGGCAGCTGCTGATGCTGCTCGGTGGCACGATCGGCAACTACCAGCCGAAGGAACGGCGGGAGCTGCTGACCGTCATCGCCGACCGGCAACAGCCGGGTGACCACGTGCTGATCGGGGTCGACCTGGTCAAGGACGTCGGGCGGCTCGAGCGGGCCTACGACGACTCGAGGGGCGTCACCGCCGAGTTCAACAAGAACGTGCTGGCGGTCATCAACCGTCGACTCTCCGCCGACTTCGTGCTGGACGCCTTCGAGCACGTCGCCCGGTTCGACACCGACGAGGAGTGGATCGAGATGTTGCTCCGATCGACGGTCGACCAGACGGTGCGGGTCGCCGACCTCGATCTCGAGGTCTCGTTCGAGGCGGGCGAGCTGATGCGGACCGAGGTCTCGTGCAAGTTCCGTCGGGAGCGTTTCGAGGCCGATCTCGAGCACGCCGGTCTCGAACCGGTCGAGTGGCTGACCGATCCGGCTGGCGACTTCGCCGTGAGCATCTCCCGCCGCTGACCGCACCGGCCCGCACACCGGTTTCGGGCCTTGCCGGGCCTGGGGGTGGGTTCTAGAGTTCTGCCCCAGCCGGGGCCGCCGAGGTGGGCGCGGTCAGCGAACCGGGAACCGAGAGGACTGGATGGGTATGACTCCCCGAGCGGGATCGATCGACGAGTTCCGGGAGCTGGCGAACGAGCACCAGCTGCACACCATCGAGTTGGCTGCCCCCGACACCCAGGGCCATCTGCGGGGCAAGCGGATCCCGGCCGCCCGGTTCCTCGACTCGGTCCATGCGTCCGGCGCCCACATCGCCGACGCCATGTTCGTGTTCGACGTGGCCAACGACCTGCCAGACAACGAGTTCATCAACATGGACACCGGGTACCTCGACTGTCACCTGGTGCCGGACAACACCACCGGTCGAGTCCTCGGCCATCGCCCGGGCTACGGCTTGGTGTTCGCCGACGCCGTCGACCATCGGGGTGAGCCGCATCCGCTTGCTCCCCGCACGGTGCTGGCCAACCAGATCGAGCGCTGCCGGGCCGCCGGCGTCGACCCGTTGGTCGCCACCGAGATGGAGTTCTACCTCTGCCACGAGAACTGGTCGCCGATCCAGGAGCACATCCAGTACAGCTCGCTGACCGACATGCCCGAGCTGGAGCCGGTGCTGGCCGACATGCGCAACGCGCTGGCTGCGGCCGGTATCGAGGTCGAGTCGTCGAACGCGGAGTACGGCCCCGGCCAGGTCGAGATCAACGCCGGTCCGGCCGACGCCATGACCGCAGCCGACAACGCTGCGCTGTACAAGTCGATCGTCAAGCAGGTCGCCCGCCAGCACGGCATCCGGGCAACCTTCATGCCGAAGCCGTGGACCGAGCAGTCCGGGTCGGGCATGCACATCCACATGAGCCTGATCGCCGAGGGGGCCAATGCGTTCGGCAGCAGCGAGACCGGCAACCCGAACGAGCTGATGCGGCACTGGGCCGGCGGGTTGCTGGCCAACGCGGAGGCGCTGACCCTGCTCGGAGCCTCGACCAGCAACGGCCCGAAGCGGATCCGGCCGTACACCTTCTGCCCGACCCACGTCACCTGGGGCCTCGACAACCGCACGGTGCTCGCTCGGTGCATCGTGGAGACCGGGTCGTCGGCGAACCGGGTCGAGTACCGCTCGGCGGGCTCCGACGCGAACCCGTACCTGCTGCTGGCCGGGCTGTTGGCCGCCGGCATGGACGGGATCGAGCGGGGCATCGACCCCGGACCGCTCTCGGAGGGTGACCTCTACACCAACCCGGGTGAGCACGCTGCGCTGCCGACCGATCTGCCGTCGGCCATCGCTGCGTTCGAGGGCAGCCCGCTCGCCGCTGCGCTCGGTGACACGTTCGCCCGGAGCTTCGCCTCGATCGCCGCGGCCGAGGTGGCGCTGGCGGCCGAGCACAACCCCGATCCGGACGACGTGAACGACTGGGAACGGGCCCGCTTCATCGAACACAGCTAGGTTCGGTCCCATGAGCACCGGGAACGGGAACGGGGCTGCGCTCGCGCCCCGATCGCCCGACGTGACCTCGTCGTCGGTCTATGCCGACGGCGTGCCCTACGATCGCTTCGCCGAGATGCGGGCGACGCCGGGCCTGGTCTGGCACCCCTACGGCGACGACGGGTTCTGGGCGGTCACCCGTCACGAGGAGATCCGGCAGGTCTCCCGCCAGCCCGAGATCTACTCGTCGGCCGTCGGCCACACCAACCTGTGGGATCTGGAGGCCGACGCGCTGGAGGCCAGGCGCTCGCTGATCGACACCGACGCCCCCGACCACACCCGCCTCCGTCGGCTGGTGGCCCGGGCCTTCACCCCGAAGAACATCCGCCGCTGGGAGGACACCGTCCGGGAGATCACCGGCCACCTGCTCGACGAGTTCGTCGAGGCCGGCGAGGGCGATTGGGTCGAGGCGGTGGCGGCCCCGCTCCCGATCCGGGTGATCCTCACCTTGCTCGGTGTGCCGGTCGACGACTCCGCCTACCTGGTCGAGTTGTCCAACCACCTCGTCGAGGGCACCACCGATCGGCCGATGCTGGCGGCCGACGCCTACGGCAACACCACCGAGCCCCGGCTCCTCCCGTTCAACAGCCCGGCCAGCCACGCGCTGTTCACCTACGGCGAGCAGCTCGGCGACCAGCGTCGGGTCGAGCCCCAGGACGACCTCGTGACGATGCTGGTCCGGGCGGCCGACGACGGCGACCGGCTCCGACCCGAGGAGTACCGCAACCTGTTCCACATCCTCGTCTTCGCTGGCAACGAGACGACGCGCACCGCCATCACCCACGGGACGATGGCGTTGGCCGATCATCCCGAGCAGTGGAGGCGGGTGCTCGACGATCGGTCCCTGATCGAGCCGGCCGTCGAGGAGATCCTCCGCTGGTCGACGCCGGTGTTGCACATGCGGCGGACCACCACCGGCCCGGCCGAGCTGGCCGGCACCGCCATCGAGGCCGGACAGAAGGTCGTCATGTGGTATGCCTCGGGCAATCGCGACGAGGCGGTCTTCGACGACCCGACGACGTTCGATGTCGGCCGGGCCGACAACCCCCACCAGGCCTTCGGCGGAGGTGGCCCCCACCTGTGTCTCGGGGCCTACCTCGCCCGCCTCGAACTGATCGTGCTGCTCGAGGAGATGGCCGACCGGGGGCTCTGCGTCCGTCGTACCGGGGACGCGGTCCGGGTCCCGTCGAACTTCGTCAACGGCGTGCTGTCGGCCCCGATGGCGGTCGTGGCGTGAGCGACGCCGACCCGGCCGGCGCCGGTCCCGACCTGGTCCTCATGACCGTCGACGACACCCGCTGCATCGGCGGCGGCCAGTGCGAGATGCTGGCCCCCGACGTCTTCGAGGTCGACGACGACACCGGCATCGCCGCCGTGGTCGACGACGGCCGCCTCGACCGGGCCGACGCACTCGAGCTGATCGACCGGTGCCCGTCTGGGGCCGTCTCGTTCACCGAGCTCGTTTCGTGACCGGCGGCGTGCCCTCGCCCCCGCCGTTCCCCGGTGCGATCGGTGACACGGTGGCCGACTCGGAGCCCTGGTGGCCGGCCGAGCCGCAGTCGACGGGTCCGAACCTGTTGATCGTGTTGCTCGACGACGTCGGTTTCGCCGACTTCGGTTGCTACGGCTCCTCGATCGCCACGCCGACCATCGACCGGTTGGCGGCCGATGGGCTCCGCTACACCGGCTTCCACACGACGGCCATGTGCTCG
Organism: Actinomycetota bacterium; assembly: GCA_039195375.1. GTDB lineage: Bacteria > Actinomycetota > Acidimicrobiia > Acidimicrobiales > SZUA-35 > JAHELU01. Next base: position 26,146 of record JBCCVL010000023.1, on the reverse strand, counting down.
ACCACCCGGGCTGCGCTCCTCACCGGGCGCAACCACCACGACGTCGGCATGGGTTGCCTGGCCAACTTCGACTCCGGCTTCCCCGGCTATCGGGGCAAGATCGACGCCGATGCGGCGACGCTGGCCGAGCTGCTCGGCCCGGCCGGCTACGGCTGCTACCTCGTCGGTAAGTGGCACGCCACCCGGCTGACCGAGACCGGTCCGGCCGGACCGTTCGACGGTTGGCCCCTCGGCCGCGGCTTCGACCGGTTCTACGGGTTCCTCGACGCCGAGACCGACCAGTACTCACCCGAGTTGGTGCGGGACAACACCCACATCGAGGCCCCAGGCGACCACGCCTCGGGCTATCACCTCACCGAGGACCTGATCGACCAGGCCCTCGGCTTCCTCAAGGGCCACCAGGCGACGAGGCCGGACCGCCCGTGGTTCTGCATGGTCAACCCCGGCGCCTGCCACGCGCCCCACCAGGCCCCGAAGGGCCTGATCGATGACTACGAGGGTCTGCTGACCCACGGCTGGGACGTCGAGCGGAGCCGCCGACTGTCCCGCCAGATCGAGCTCGGCATCGTGCCGGTCGGCACGGTCCTGCCGCCCCGCAACGCCGGCGTCGGGGCCTGGGCCGACCACACGCCGGACGAGCAGCGGCTGTTCACCCGGCTGGCCGCCGCCTATGCGGCCATGCTCGACCACTTCGACCGGCACCTCGGGCGGCTGATCGACTGGCTCGAGGCCTCGGGCCAGCTCGACGACACGCTGGTGCTGGTGCTGTCCGACAACGGGGCCAGCCAGGAGGGTGGGCCGCTCGGCTTCATCAACGCCATGGGCCCGTTCAACCTGGTGGCCGAGCCGTTGGAGGCGAAGCTGGCTCGACTCGGCGACATCGGCGGGCCCGACACCCACACCAATTTTCCCCTGGGCTGGGCGATGGCGGCCAACACCCCGCTCAAGCGCTACAAGCAGAACACCCACGGCGGCGGCATCCGCGATCCGCTCGTCCTCCGGCTCCCGCCGGCCCACGGCGCCGACCAGGCCGGCACCCTCCGCCACCCGTTCTGCCACGTGTCGGACCTTGCCCCGACGGTGCTCGACCTGCTCGGCCTCCCGGTGCCGGACGACATGACCGGCACCAGCTTCGCCGCCTCGGTGGCCGACCCGGAGGCCGACACCGGGAAGGAAACCCAGTACTTCGAGATGTTCGGCCACCGGGGTGTCTGGCACGACGGCTGGAAGGCCGTCGCCTGGCACCAACCCGGCACCGCCTTCGACGACGACACCTGGGAGCTGTACCACCTCGATGTCGATGTCAACGAGGTCGACGACCTCGCGTCCGAGCAGCCCGATCGGCTCGCCGAGCTGCAGGAGCGATGGTGGGCCGAGGCCAGGGCCAACAAGGTGTTGCCGCTCGACGACCGGTTCGGCGAGCGCTTCGCCGAGAACGCCGAGCGCCACACCGGCGACCGCACCCGGTACGTGTTCTGGGCCGGGATGGGGCACCTCCCGAGCGATGTCGCCCCCGATCTCCGCAGCCGCAGCTACCGGATCACCGCCGAGGTCACGATCCCGCCGGGCGGGGCCGAGGGGGTGCTGGTCGCCCACGGTGACGCCACGTCCGGTTATTCGCTCTTCGTTCGCGACGGTCACCTCGTCCACGACCTCAACATCGGGGGCAACCATCAGCTCGTCACCTCCGACCGCCCGATCCCGGTCGGTCGGGGCTGCACCCTCGGCTTCGAGATGCGCCGGTCGCCCGGCGACGGTCCGTTCCCGACCGGCTTCGGGACCCTCCTGATCGACGGCGAGCCGGCCGGGTCGATGACCACCGACCGGATCTTCTGGCTGATGATCTCGTGGTCCGGCCTCGACGTCGGCCTCGACCGGGGCACGACGGTGAGTGACTACGACGGGACCGGCGACCACCTGGGCCCGTTCGCCTTCACCGGCGGCCTGGTCAAGGTCGAGGTCGATCTGGCCCTCGACCAGGAGGTCGACCACGACGGTGCCGGGGCCGCCGAGCTCTCCCGGGAGTAGCGATCGGGGGCCGGGTCGTCAACGGACCCGCACGGGCAGGCGCTTGATACCGGCGATGAAGTTGGACCGCAGCCGCTCGACGGGCCCGTCCGGTTCGATCCGGTCGACGCGGTTCATCAGCTCCTCGAACACGAGCCGGACCTCCATCCGGGCCAGCCAGGCGCCGAGGCAGAGGTGAGGCCCGTTGCGGCCGAACGTCATGTGGTCGTTGCGCTCCCTGGCCAGGTCGTAGCGCCAGGGCAGCTCGAAGCCTCCCGGGTCGTGGTTGGCGGCCGGGTACCAGATGACCACCTTGTCGCCGGCCCGGATGTGACGTCCCCGGAGCTCGGTGTCCTCTGCTGCGGTCCGACGGAAGTGCATGGTCACGGCGCTGGTCCGGAGCACCTCCTCGACGGCGGTCGGGGTGAGCGACCGGTCGTCCCGCCAGGCGTTCCAGAGTGTCGGATGGGTCATCAGCATCCAGAGCCCGTGGGTCAGGGTGTAGCGGGTGGTGTCGTTGCCTGCGGCGACGAGCAGCGTGAAGAAGTTGTTGAACTCGTGGTCGGTGAGGGGCTGCCCGTCGGCGGCCGGGGCCAGCAGCTGGGAGATCAGGTCCTCGGTCGGGATACCGCCGGACTCGGGGCGACGGAGGTCGGCCTGGGCCTGGGCGTAGCTGAAGATCTGCAGGGCCGCCGGACTGCGGAACGGGACCATCCGGTAGGCCTCGGTGTCGGTCAGGTCGACGGGGAAGTCGGTGAACTCCGGGTCGGTGTTGCCGAGCAGGGCGTCGCCCCACGCGACGAGCTTGTGACCGTCGGTGTCGCTGGTGCCGAGCAGCCGCCCGAGCATGCGCATCGGCAGCTGCTCGGCGACCCGGGACACGAACTCGAACCGGTCGTCGACCAGCGCCTCCTCGATGACCTCGATGGCGAGCTCGCGGATCACCGCCTCGTAGCTCTCGACGCTCCGCCTGGTGAAGCCCTTCGACACGAGCCGCCGGTATCGGGTGTGCTCGGGCGGATCGTGTTCCATCATCGTCCGCCTGGCCGCCAGCTGCTCGTCGTCCATCTCCTCGAGGCGGATGCCCCGGCTCGAGGTGAAGCGCTGATGGTCCCGGCTGACCTCGAGTGCGTCGTCGTAGCGGAGGATCGACCAGAAGCCGGATCCGTCGGCCTCGTCGGTCCAGTGGACCGGGTCCTCCCGGCGCAGCCGGTCGAAGGTGGCGTGGGGAACGCCCGCCGTGTAGGTGTCGTGGCTGGTGAGGTCGGCGTCCTCCGGACCTCGATCGATCAGGTAGTCGTCGACGTAGGTCACCATGGGCCGAGCCTAAACGTTCGGTACCAAACGACTCAACTGCTCACGTCGTTGCGGGCCTGTCAGGCCAACACGTCCGCCGCGCCTCGCAGCGACAGCGTGGCGAGGGGGAGCCGTGTGGTGTTGTCGCCTCCGTTCGCCTCGGAGCGACAGGGGCCGCGGAGCGCTCGCCGATGTCGGCTCCCGTTCGCCTCGGAGCGACAACGCAGGTTGGGGCCGTTGTGGCCTCGATGGCCGCTCGCTCGGTGGCCTCGGTTGGCAGCGCAGTGGGCCGGACCTTCCCCCTCCGGGTCCGACGACCTGTCGCTCCGAGGCGAACCAACGCGGGTCGAACGGCAGGGAGGGGCGACGCCGGGGGTTGTTCTCACCGCACCCGACCGACGTCCAACCCATGGATGGCGTCCACACGATGTCGCCCCGGGCATCTGGTCGAGCCCCTGTGGGGCCGAGGGCCCCGCTGCATGCTGCTCGACGAGCTGCGCCGGCGTCCATCCGTCAGACGCCGGTCGTCCTCGTCGCCCACCACTGCCGTCGTCGGCTCGAGGCCGTCAACGCCGGCCACTCCGGAGGTCACCTCGGATGGTTGTGAACGAGATGACGCAGGCGAGTAGGGTCGGCGCTCGCCCGAGGAGGAACCGCACATGGAGCTCTACCACGCCATGCGCCACACGCCGTCGTGTCGCTACTTCGAGGACCGGCCGGTCGACGACGCGGTGCTCGAACGGATCTTCGACCACGCCAGGTTCGCCTCCAGCGGGGGCAACCGTCAGGGCTGGCGGGTGGTCGTGGTCACCGATCCGGTGACGAAGTCGGCGATCGCCGACCTGCACCTCCGGCAGTGGGACGCCCACCTCGGCGAGGCCCGTGACGGAACGGTGCGGCACCAGGGCGATCGGTCGGGGACGAAGATGGAGCACGGCACCGAGTCGTCGACCCGGCGACTCGACCGGACCGACGACTTCGCCAAGGGGCTGCACGAGGTCCCGGCACTGCTCGTGGTCTACGTCATGCTCGACACCCTGGCCATAACCGACAGGGATCTCGACCGCCCCAGCATCGTCGGCGGCGGTTCCGTCTACACCTTCGTGCAGAACCTGTTGCTGGCCTGCACCGCTGAGGGGCTCGGCTCGGCCTTGACCACGTTGCTGGCGGCGGAACAACCCGAGGTCGACGAGCTGCTCGCCGCACCGGACGGGGCGGCGCTGGCGGCGCTGATCGCCGTCGGCCACCCCGTCGTCGAGCGCCAGTACACGAAGCTCCGGCGCCGCCCGGTCGAGGACTTCGTGTTCCGGGACGGCTTCGGCCGGGCCTGGTGACGGCCCGATCCAGCGCCGCCGGGTCGACGACCGGGACCTAAGTTGCAAAAATAAACCCACCGATCTAGGTTGACCTGGTCATGGCCGGGCCACGGGCGGAACGCTCCAACGCCGTCGGCCGCCCCGACGGGCGGTCGGAGACCGGTCTCGCCGCGCCGGTGTGCTCCATCGCCGCCACCCTCGACGTGATCGGCGATCGGTGGTCGCTGCTCATCCTGCGTGACGTGTTCCGTGGCGCCCGTCGCTTCAGCGAGATCCAGGGCGATCTCGGCATCGCCAAGAACCTGCTGTCGGACCGGCTGTCCAAGCTGGTCGACCACGAGATCCTCGAACGGGTCCCGTATCACGATCGGCCGGTTCGCTACGAGTACCGGCTCACCGCCAAGGGGGCCGACCTCTCGACTGCGCTCATCGCCCTGATGGGCTGGGGCGACCGCTGGTACGCCACCGGTGGCGCCCCGATCGTGCTCGTCCACGAGACCTGCGGCCATCCGCTCGAGCAGGCGGTGCGTTGCCCGCACTGCGACCAGAACGTCCCGCCCGGCGCCATTCGGAGCCGGCCCGGTCCAGGGAGGACTCCCTCATGACATCCCAACTCACCCCCGATCTCGTCGAGGTGGTCGGCCCGGCCGACGCCCTCGGCATCGATCCGGCCAGGCTGGTCGACCGCTCGACCGCCGAGCTGCTGGCGTTGGCCGCCGAGCGCCGTGACCGACTGTTCGGCACCCGGGTGACCTACTCCCCCAAGGTCTTCATCCCGCTGACGATGCTGTGCCGGGACAAGTGCGGCTACTGCACGTTCGCCCAGCCGCCGGCTCGCCTCGACAACCCTTACCTCTCGCCGGACGAGGTGTTGCGCATCGCCAAGCGCGGAGCCAGGGCCGGTTGCCACGAGGCCCTGTTCACCCTCGGCGAGCGGCCCGAGCTGCGGTACCCGGTGGCGGCCGAGTGGCTGGAGGCCAACGGCTACGCCTCCACCGTCGACTACCTGGCCGCCATGTGCCGCCTCGTCCTCGACGAGACCGGCCTCCTCCCCCACGCCAATGCCGGCGCACTGCACCACGAGGAGCTGGCTGCGCTGCGGCCGGTCTCCCCCAGCCAGGGCATGATGCTCGAGACGCTGCGGGACGATCTCGACGCCCACCGAGGCGCCCCGGACAAGGTGCCGGCCCGTCGGCTGGCCACCCTCGACGCCGCCGGCGAGCTCGGCATCCCGTTTACCACCGGCATCCTCGTCGGCATCGGTGAGACCGAGGGGGACCGGGTCGACGCCCTGGTGGCCATCGCCGAGGCCCATCGACGTCATGGTCATGTGCAGGAGGTCATCGTCCAGAACTTCCTGCCGAAGGACGGCACGGCGATGTGGCGGAAGGACCCGTGCCCCGATGACGACTACCACCGGGCGATCGCCATGGCCCGGCTGATCCTGCCGGACGACGTGCACCTCCAGGCCCCACCGAACCTGAGCGAAGACTTCGGTGTGCTGCTCGACGCCGGTATCGACGACTGGGGCGGCGTCTCCCCGGTCACCGCCGACCACGTCAACCCCGAGCGGCCGTGGCCCGCCCTCGATCGGCTGCGAGAGGTGACCGAGGCGAAGGGTCACGTGCTCGCTCCCCGGATGACGATCTACCCCGAGTACGCCAGCCGCCCCGACCGCTGGCTCGACGAGGGCCTCCGCTTCAACGTACTCGACCGCTCCGACGCCGAGAGCCTGGCCCGCGACGATCCCGGAGCGGTGTTCCCCGAGAAGACCGAGTTCGTGAAGAAGGCCGACGACGGAGCCGACGTGGTCCTCATCGGCGACCGGTCGACCCAGTGGTACTCGGGCGCCCCGGTCGACCCCGTCGACCTGATCGACCCGGAGGCGGTGGCCGGTGGTGCCGTCGGCGAGGTGATCGACGGGGTCCGCGACGGCGAGGAGGTCGGCTTCGACGAGATCGTCACCCTGTTCTCCGCCCGCGGTCCCGAGGTCGCCGCCGTCGCCGCCCTGGCCGATGAGCTCCGGGCCGAGCTCGTCGGCGACACCGTCACCTATGTCGTCAACCGCAACATCAACTACACCAACGTCTGCACCTTCAAGTGCACGTTCTGCGGCTTCTCCAAGGGCCCGCTCAGCCTCAACCTGCGGGGCAAGCCGTACCTGTTGACCCTGCAGGACATGCAGGAGCGGGTGGTCGAGGCCTGGGAGGCCGGGGCGACCGAGGTCTGCCTCCAGGGCGGGATCCACCCCGACTTCGACGGCGACTACTACCTCGACGTCTGCCGGGCCGTGAAGGAGGCCGCCCCCGACATCCACGTGCACGGGTTCACGGCGCTGGAGGTCACCGAGGGAGCGAAGCGCCTCGGCGAGCCGCTGGCCCAGTACCTGGAGCGGTGCATGGAGGCCGGGTTGCGGTCGCTGCCCGGCACGGCGGCGGAGATCCTCGACGACCCGATCCGCGAGATCCTCTGCCCGGACAAGGTCGACTCCGAGGAGTGGCTGGAGGCCCATCGCATCGCCCACTCGGTCGGTCTTCGGTCGAACGTGACGATGATGTTCGGCGCCGTCGAGAGCCCGACGTCGTGGGCCAGGCACCTCCTGGTGACCCGGGACCTGCAGGCCGAGACCGGGGGTTTCACCGAGTTCGTCGGCCTGCCGTTCGTGCACATGGCGTCGCCCGTCTACCTGCGGCGCCGGGCGCGGCGTGGCCCGACGTTCCGGGAGAACCTGCTCGTCCACGCGGTCGCCCGCATCGCCTACCGGGGCTACATCGACAACATCCAGTCCGGCTGGGTCAAGATCGGGCTGGCCAGCGTCCGGCAGCTCCTCCAGGCCGGCTGCAACGACGTCGGCGGCACACTGATGGACGAGAACATCTCCCGGGCTGCCGGCGCGGCCCACGGCACCGAGGTGACCCCGGACGACTTCCGGGCCGTCACCGACTCGATCGGTCGGACCCTGGCCCAGCGGACCACGCTGTACCAGCCGGTCGACGGGTGACGGCCGAAACCTCCTGAACGGGGGCTCGTCCCCGCCGGACCGCAACCGGCGGCCGGACGGGGCGGCGACGGAGACTCCGGCCCGATCGGTAGCATCGGCCCCTCCGTCCCCTGCCCCATCGAGGTGAAGAATGTCAGCCCCCCGAGCCCGTTCGACCTTCGGCGACGAGGACGTCGACCGGCTCGTCAGTCAGCTCATCAGCGCCGTCGGCCAGGACGGCAACGACGATCTCGTCCGCTCGCTCCTGGTCACCGCGCTCGACATGGACGCGGCCGACATCGATCGCCTCGAACTCAAGATCGCCAGCCAGTCGCTCGTCGAGATGCTCGGCGCCTGGGAGGTCTTCTCCCCGTGGGGTCACCAGGCCAAGGCAACGATCTTCGGATCGGCCAGGACCAAGCCGGACGACCCCGACTACCAGTTGGCCAACGAGACCGGGCGACTCCTGGCCGAGCGGGGCTGGGCGTCGATCACCGGTGGCGGGCCCGGCATCATGACCGCCGGGCTCGAGGGTGCTGGCCTCGACCATGCGTTCGGGGTCAACATCGTGTTGCCGTTCGAGCAGGCGGCCAACGAGGCCATCGGCGAGGGCAAGCTCGCCACCTTCCGCTACTTCTTCACCCGCAAGCTCACCTTCATGAAGGAGTCGGATGCCTTCGTGCTGGTGCCCGGCGGGTTCGGCACACTCGACGAGGCCTTCGAGCTCATGACGCTGGTCCAGACCGGCAAGAGCTACCCGGTGCCGATCGTCCTGCTCGACCACCCGGAGTCGACCTACTGGGCCCACTGGCAGCGCTTCATCGACTCCGAGCTGCTGGCTGGCGGCAAGATCTCCGAGCACGACACCTCGCTCTACCTCCACACCCACGACGCCGGCGAGGCCGTCGACTACATCTGCCGCTACTACTCCTGCTACCACTCGATCCGCTACGTCGGGAAGCGGCTGATCGTCCGGCTCCGGTCGGCGCTGCCCGATGAGGCCCTGGCCACGTTGAACACCGAGTTCGCCGACATCGTGGTCAAGGGGGAGATCGAGGTGATCGACGCCACCCGGTCCGAGCAACGCGACGACGACCACCTCGACCTGCATCGGCTGGCGCTGCACTTCAACCAGCGTGGCTACGCCCGCCTGCACCAGATGATCTGCAGGATCAACGAACTCGGTGGCGCTGGAGCGGGTATGGCCTCCGACCTGGTCCACGACGTCGACCCCCAGGCGACGATCGAGCCCGGCGACAACGGCGACGGTGAGGCCGGCGACGACGCCTGATCACCCAACCGGATCCGGGTCGGCCGGTCGCCGCGGCCGGCGGTCAGGCCTCGAGCGCCCGACTGGCCTTCTCCACCGCCCGGCGGGCCTGGGCCAGCCGCTTGTCCATCTCCGGTCGTGCCGTCTCGCCGGCCTCGACCGCCTCGCGGAGCAGGTCGACCGACACGTCGGTCAGCTCCTCGGCGATCGATTCCAGGCGGCTCCGGATGTCGTCGATCCTGTCGTCCATCGCTGCGGTATCCGATCTCGGTTCGCTGGTCGATCAGGGTAACCTGCCTCGGTGCGCCCACCAGACGACGGACATCGGTGGTACTCGATCGAGGACCCCGAGCAGGACGCGACGTGGATGTTCGACACCACGTTCCTGTTGTCCGACTACCAGTGCATCTATGGCGACGGTTGCCGGTCGATCGACCACACGCCCGACACGAGCGACCTCCTCGGCTGCTGTCTGCACGGCGCCCATTTCGTCGACGACGAGGACCGCGAGGCGGTTGCGGCCAAGGTGCCGCAGCTCACGCCGGCCGAGTGGCAGTTCCACGACCGGGCGATGAGCAAGGGCGGTCCGTTCAAGCGCAAGGGCAACGGCGACTGGGTGACCCGAAAGGCCCAGGGGGCCTGCATCTTCCTGAACCGCGAGGGGTTCGCCGGCGGCGCCGGTTGTGCGTTGCACGCCGCGGCCATGCGCCGGGGCGAGCGCCCGCTCGACTGGAAGCCGGATGTGTGCTGGCAGGTGCCGCTGCACCTCGACATCCTCACCGACGAGTACGGGCACGAGACGATCCTGGTCCGGGCCTGGCAGCGACGTGACTGGGGTCCGGGCGGCGAGGACTTCCACTGGTGGTGCATCGAGGAGCACGAGCCGTACCGGGCGGCGGCGCCGGTGTACCGGACCTCGCGTGACGAGTTGATCGAGATGGTGGGACCGGGAATCTACGAGCGGCTGGCCGCCGAGCTCGACCGACGGCAGGTCGAGACGCCGGTCACCCTCGGCTGACCGTGTTGGCCCGCCTCGCCTCACTCGTCCCCGAGGCCAGGACCAGCCGCCTGCTGTTGGCGGCCATCGGGGTCGGCGTCGCCGTCGGCCTCGCCGTCGGGATCCTCGACTACATCGTTGTCGAGCTGCTGTTCCACCCGATCCTGCACCTGCCGATCTGGTTGCTGGCCGTCGCTCCGCTGATCGGGCTCCTGCTGACCGTGTGGATCCTCCAGACCATCGGCGGTGGATGCTCGCCATCGACCTCCGAGGAGTACATCAACACCTTCCACGCCCGGCATCCGGTCATGGAGAACCGGCCGCTCCGGGCCCGCCTCCTCGCCGGCATGGCCACGATCGGCTCCGGCGGGGCGCTCGGTCTCGAAGGCCCGTCGATCTACCTCGGGTCGGCCATCGGGTTGCGGGTCCAGGAGCGGTTCGACCGCTCGCTCGGTCGAGACAGCGCCAAGCTGCTCCTGACCGCCGGCGCCGCCGCCGGCGTCTCGGCCCTGTTCCAGACCCCGGCGACCGGGCTCATCTTCGCCCTCGAGTCACCGTACCGCGACGACGTCGCCCACCGGGCCCTCCTGCCATCGCTGCTGGCGTCGGCGGCCGGGTTCCTGACGTTCGCCTCGCTCCCGTTCATCGAGTCCGGAGCCGAGTGGGGCTTCGCCTACCGCGACGAATTCGGACCGGGCGAGCTGGCCGGGGCGGTGGCCATCGGCGTCGGGGCCGGGCTCGGGGGTCGAGGCTTCGCCTGGGCCACGATCCGGGCCAAGACCGCAGCCGGACGCTGGTCGCCGTGGCGGCTGGCCAGCGTCGGCGGCATCGTGCTCGGCGTGCTGGTGGTCGTGTCCGACGCGCTGTTCGACGAGCCGCTCACCCTCGGCCCCGGCTACGAGATCGTCGAGTGGGTCCAGGAGCCGCACTCGCTCGGCCTGATCGTGGCCCTGTTCTGCTTCCGGGCCGTCGCCACCCTGACCACGATCGGGGCCGGAGGGGTCGGCGGCCTCTTCATCCCCCTGGCCGTTCAGGGCGTGCTGCTCGGCAGTCTGGTCGGACGAGGGCTCGAGTACGTCGGCTGGGGCAACAACAGCGACAACGCCATCTGGACCGTGCTCGGACTCGCCGCCTTCCTGGCCGCCGGGTACCGCACCCCCATCGCTGCGGTCATGTTCGTGGCCGAATCGAGTGCTGGCACCGCCGTGGTACCGGCCCTGATCGCCGCCGCCGTCTCACAGCTCGTGACGGGCAAGGCCTCCGTCTCGGCCGGCCAGCGGGTGGAGCGTCTCGGGCACCTCGAGGAACGGGTGACCCTGCCGCTCGCGTCGGCGCTCACCACTGACGTGTTGACCGTTCCCCCAGACGCCACGGTCTCGGAGTTCGTCTGGGTCCACGCGATGGGTCGCCGTCAGCGCGTCGTCCCGGTCGTCGACGGGTCCACCTACCTCGGGTTGTGCTCACTCGACGCTGCGTCGGGGGTCGATCGCGACGAGTGGGAGCAGACCACGATCGGCTCGATCGTGGCCGAGGACGCCCCGGTCGCTCGCCCCTCCTGGACGCTGCGCGACGCGCTGGCGGCGATGGAGCACTCCGGCGACGACGTGATCGCCGTGCTCGACGAGGCCGGCAACTTCGCCGGGGTCGTCTACGAGTCGGAGATCGTCAAGTTGAGCGAGATCCTCGAGGAGACCGAGGGTCGCGACGGCTGAGGCACCCGAACCGGTGCAGCTCGAAGCAACGGGCTCGGGAGGGCGTTGCTGTCGGTGCACCCGCAGCCGAGCGGGGCGAGCTCATCGGAGCTCAGTCGACCTCGGCCTGCTCCGGGTCGTTGACCTGGGCCGCCTCTGCAGTGGTCGGGAGATCAAACGGGTCGTCGTCGAGCCGATCCATCAGCGACTCGATGTCATCCCCGTCATGCGAGCGCTTCAGCGCCCGGGCCTCTTCGTACCGACGATGTCGCCCCTTCTTCATGGGACACTCCTGCACGTTTTGGGGGCCGAGGACGATGGTCCACCGAGGCCTCAGCACACTCGTTCACTGCTCAGTCTAGGGCACTTCGGGTTCTTTCAGCGAAATGGTGAGCGCCTTCGAGAGCCCGGTTTTCCCGTGTCGGAGGCCGCCTCGGCCGCCAGCTCAACCCCGCTGGTGACGCCGGTCACAGCAGCGACCGGTGGCTTCGTGCCTCCAGCACGAGATTACCATCTCCATCAAAGGCGACGGCGGCATCTCCGCCCACCAGCTGGGCGATGGGCTTACCGACCAGTTCCTGGCGCCAGCCCCGGTTGAGCCGGCACTCGGGCTCGCCCTTGAGCAGGCTCTCGACGTCGGCTCGGGTGGCCAGCAGCGCCGGATCGAGCCGGTGGTCACGGGCCAGCTGGGCGATCCACGTCGTCACCAAGGTGACGACGGGTCGGAGGTGGCGGGGCAGCTCGGGCGACCGGCGGGCCTGACGGGCTGTCGTCTTGGCGGCCCGGCCCTGCTCGACCACGGCCACGATCTCGGCATCGGCGCCGTCACGGAGGTGGCGGGACTCGACGCCGCGCAGGCCGCGGAGCTGATCCGTCGAGCGGGGGGCGAGCTGGGCGATGGCGACGATCCCCAGGTCGGACAGGACCTGGCGGACCGGCACGTTGCGGCTGGCCGCCCGTTCCTCCCGCCAGGCGCCGAGCGCCGTCGCCACCTGGTAGGCCTGGCCCTTCAGCGACCGTGCCTCCTTGATCCGGGTGATGGCCTCTTCGGGGACCCGCCGGTTGCGAGGCCGGTCCTTCAACAGCTCGTACTCCTCCGCCGCCCAGTCGGTGCGGCCCTCGTCGGCCAGCTGCGATTCGAGCACGTCGGTGAGCTGCAGCAGGTGCTCGACGTCGGAGGCGGCGTACCGGAGTTGATCGTCGGTCAGCGGTCGGCGGAGCCAATCCGTCAGGCGATCGCCCTTCGGCAGGCTGATACCGAGGAACCGGTCGAGGAGGGACGCAAGCGAGCCGGTGGAGACGCCGAGGAAGCCGGCGGCGATCTGCGTGTCGAGCAGGTGCCGCGGAATCGAGCCGCACGACAGCTCGAGCACCTCCAGGTCCTGGACGCCGGCGTGGACCACGCAGATGGCGTCGCTCTCGAGCAGGGCGGCCAACGGCTTGAGGTCGAGCTCGAGTGGGTCGATCAGGACCAGCTCGTCGTCCCACGCCATCTGGACCAGCGCAACCTGCGGGTAGTAGGTGCGCTCGCGATGGAACTCGGTGTCGATCGCATAACGATCGGCCTGCAGGGCCGAAGCGACGACCCGATCCAGCTCGTTGTCCGTGGTGACCAGAGTGTGCACGTGAAAAGGGCGGAACCCGGAGGAAGCAACCGGCTGGGTAGCTCGGTGGTCCCCGTTATCAACCGGTGCTCCGGTCGGCGATACGGCCGGTCGGACTGGGGCCCGAGTTCGCGAGGCACCAGACTACCAGAACACCTCAGCCGCCGCCGGCCTGGAGCCGGTCGAGCTCGTCCGGGGTGTCGGCATCGGCGACCGCCTCGGGCGGCACCTCGACGCCTCGCCAGGCGACCTCGTCGAGCATGGCCCGGAATCGGCGCTCCTCGTTGTCGAGCAGACGGCGGGCGACCCGGCCGCACGAGGCGGGCCAGACCGCCAGCGACACCTTCGGGCGACCGTCGACGGTGGCGACGATCGGTCGATCGGGTTCCGGGCCGAGCGACAGCAGCGCCGCTACGTGCGCCGGCTCGAGGAGGGGCAGGTCACACGGCACGACGACCACCCAACCGGTCCTCACCCAGGCCAGCGCCGTGGCCAGGCCGGCCAGTGGCCCCTCCCCCGGCCGCCGGTCGGCGATGGTCGGCAGGCCGAGCCGATCGCCGGCCGTGCCGCCGATGGCGGCCACCGGATCGACGCCAGCGCCCCGGAGCGCAGCGACGACACGGTCGCCCACCGTCGACGAACCGAACGGGGCCAACGCCTTGTCGGAGCCGAACCGGGTCGACCGGCCGCCGCACAGCACGGCGCCGACCACCGCCTCGCCCCAGTCGGGCGGCGGCGCGTCCTGGTCGGGCGCCGTCGCCGTCACCCCCGCTCGACGTTGGCGGGATCCCACTCGGGGTCGAGCTGGTGCAGGAACACGTGGCACCGCTCCCGCTCGTCCTCCTCTCCGATCTCCGCCGCCATCCGCCGCAGACCGTCGAGGGCCCGCAGGAAGCCCTGGTTCGGGGCGTGACCCCACCGCACGTAGCCGGAGCCCCGCCAGCCGTTCTGGCGCAGCCGGTCGAGGCCGCGGTGGTAGCCGACGCGGTAGGCGGCGTACGCCTCGACCGGGTCGCGGGCCAGGTCGCCGAGCCGGGCCCAGCCGTCGAGGAAGCGGGGGTGATCGGCCACGACGGCCGCCACCGCCTCCCGACGGGCATCGCCGTCGAGCTCGAGCGCCGCAGCCAACCGCTCGATGGCGTCGGCCGGCTCGATGTCGAGCACGGTCTCGGGCGGGCCGCTGGCGGTCAGGTTGATGTTGGACATCGGGACCTCGTCGTCTCTGGCCGGCCGGGGCCGGCGTGTCGTCTGACCGGCCGGGGCCGGCGTGTGATCGGACCGGCGGGAGCCGGGGTGTCGTGTTCCCGGCCGGGCCGCCGGCGCGGGCCTCGTGGCCGTGACCGGCCGAGGAAGGCCCCATTGTGGCCGGGCCGCCCACCCGGCCGAAACCCCGACAGATCTACGAATCGCCTCGCCGGCGGAGCACGGCCCTGGCGTCACGACGGCCAGACGACGGCGCCTCCGCCGGGTCGTCGTCCGACCCGAGGTCGAGTGCCGCAGCGCCGAGCGCAACCGCATCGTCGGACCACGACGACTCCGTCGCCGGTTCCGAGATCGGTCCGGACACCGGCACCGGGGACAGCCCGGTGCGGAGGTACTGGGTGCACGCCCGGTAGGCCCGGTCGGCCAGCTCGCCTCCCTGGGAGAAGTCGTCGAACCGGAGACGGGGGTTGCTGCCCGCCGGGAGGCGATGCACGGTGCACTGGGTGGCGATCCGCCGCAGGTCGTCCTCCATCCGGAAGCGGCGGGCCGTCCAGTAGGCCCGGACCGCACCGTCGACCGGGCGCTGGATGTCGAACTCCCGGCTCTCCAGATGGCCGACGTGCAGCACGTAGATCTCGGTCGCCCCGAGCTCGGCGGCCCGGACGGCGTGGATCTCGTTGAGCACACCACCGTCGATCAGGGTCCTTGGCCCGTGCTCGACCGCCGGGTACACCACCGGCAGGGCGGCCGAGGCCAGCAGGGCCGGCAGGAGCCGGCCGGAGTCGAACCAGTATTCGCTGGCGGTGTCGATGTCGGTGGCGACGCAGGTGAACGGCACCCGCAGCCCCGAGAAGGTCCGGGTCGGCAACTCGTCGTCGAGCAGCTCGACCAGCGGCCCCGGATCGTGGAGCGACGGGCCCCGCCGCGCCATTTGGGCCAACACCGGCAGTCGGCGCGACGGCATGAGGTCCGGGTCGCCCTCGGCGATCCGGCGCCAGATCCGGTCGAGGCGCTCGACCCCCGCCAGGTTCGGCTCGGCGGCGAAGGCCGCGCCGTTGATGGCCCCGACCGAGCAGCCGACGATCAGGTCGGGGACCACCCCGGCCTCGGCCAGCGCCCGCAACATGCCGACCTGGACGGCACCGAGGTTCCCGCCACCGGACAGCACGAAGGCCACCCGGTTGCGGCCGAGCCGGCGCCGCACCCGGGCGACGGTGGCCGACCAGAGACCGTTCACGGCGCCACCGCCGACGGTCGGCGCCACGGCCGGCCTCAGCGGGCGGGCCGACCGCGCCGGTCGGTCGGACCCGGCTCGCTCACGGGCACCGCACCATGCGGAGGGTGTCGGTGGCGGCCACGCTGCCGGTGCTGCCGCCCAGCACGGCGACGATGTCGCCCGAGCGGATGTGCCCCTGGGCCTTGGCCAGCTCGAGCACGTTGTGCACGGTCGTCAGGTTGTCGTCGATCCGATCGATCTTGATCGGCTGCGCCCCCCAGCTCATCGTCAGCTGGCGGACCGTTCGGTCCTCGGGGCTGAAGCCGAGGATCGGGGCCTGGGGCCGGAACCGGGCGATCGCCCGGACCGTGAAGCCCGACCGGGAGATGCAGCAGATGGCGGTCGGCTCGATCTGCTGCGAGGCCTGCCAGGTGGCCAGCGTCATCGTGTCGGTCACCGCCAGATCGCCGGCCTGGCGCTCGGACAGGTGGTCACGGCGGATCTGGTGACCCCATCGCTCGTAGTCGAACTCCTGGTCCGCCTTGTGGGCGATGCTGGCCATCGTGGCCACCACGTGGGCCGGGTCGCGACCGATGGCGGTCTCGGCCGACAGCATCACGGCGCTCGTGCCATCGAACACGGCGTTGGCCACGTCCGACGCCTCGGCTCGGGTCGGCTGCGGGGCCGAGATCATCGACTCGAGCATCTGGGTCGCCGTGATCGCCGGCCGTCCGAGGGCGATGCAACGGGCGATGATCGACTTCTGGAGGTGGGGCAGGTCCTGGATGCTGCACTCGGTGCCCAGGTCGCCACGGGCGACCATCACGGCGCCGGCCTCGGCGATGATCCCATCGAGGTTCTCGACGGCGGCCCTGGTCTCGATCTTGGCGACGACCAGCGGGCCGCGTGGGGCCGGTTCGAGGCCGATGCGGCGGACGTCGTGGGCCGAGCGGACGAACGACAGGGCGACCATGTCGATGTCGGCCTCGACCATGGCGTCGAGTAGCCGCAGGTCCTCGGTCGTCGGCGTGGTCAGCTTGAGCCGGTCGGACGGGATGTGGAACCCGGGGCGGCCCTGGACCGAGCCGCCGAACAGCACCTTGGCCTGGAGCGCATCGCCGGTGTGGTCGATCACCTCGAGCACGATCGAGCCGTCGCCGATGGCGAGGCGGTCGCCCTTGTAGATGTCGGTCAGCAACGAGTCGTAGCCGACGATGAACCGGCCGGCCCGACTGAACTCGGTGGCGGTGTCACCCGGCTCGAGCATGATCTCGTCGTTGATGTGGAGGTTGATCGGCTCCTCGAAGCTGCCGAGGCGGACCTTCGGGCCGGGCAGGTCGGCCATCACCCCGACGGGGCGACCGGCGGCGTCGGCGATGCGGCGCAGGTGGCCGAGGCGCTCGATGTGCTCCTCCAGCACGCCGTGGGAGAGGTTGAGGCGGGCGACGTCCATACCGGCCTCGACCATGGCCTTCATGGTGGACTCGTCGGCACACGATGGGCCGATGGTGGCGATGATCTTCGTACGACGCTTCACGGACCTCATGCTAGCCAGCGGGCGGGTCCTCGGACTGCCCTTCGTCGGGGTGATCGGCAGGAACATCGTGCTACCTCCGATCCCCCATCGGCCGACTCGGCCACCGCTCAAGCCCATCCGACCGGCGCCGAGCGAGAAACCCCAGGCCAGGCACGTTGCGGAGGATTCCGGTCGGCCCGGTCCGAGGCGGTAGGGTCGGCGATCGATGGAGCTCGTCCTGATTCGCCACGCCCGCCCCGAACGCATCGAAGACGCCGGCCGGCCGGCCGATCCCGACCTGACCGACCTCGGTCACCGGCAGGCCGACCTGATGGCCGAATGGATGGCCCCGGAGATATTCGACGCCGTCTACACCAGTCCGATGGCGAGGGCCCGCCAGACCTCGGCCCCGCTCGAGGCCCGCCTCGGCCTGACCGCCGGGGTGGTCGACGGCGTCATGGAGTTTGATGCCGACGCCGACCACTACATCCCGATGGAGGACCTCAAGGCCGACAAGGAGCGGTGGCGGCGGTACCTGGCCGGTGAGCTGTCCGAGGACCGCTCGGCCTTCGCCTCGACCGTGGTCGACAGCCTGGAGGCGCTCATCGCCGAGCACCGGGGTCACCGCATCGCCGTCGTCTGTCACGGTGGCGTCATCAACATGTGGGCGTGCAAGGTGCTCGGCATCGGGGCCCAGATGTTCTTCGAGCCCCACTACACGTCGATCCACCGGTTCATGGCCGCCTCGTCAGGGGAGCGATCGGTGGTCAGCCTGAACGAGGTCGCCCACCTGCGGGCGATCGACGGTAGCTGAGGGAGCCCGATTCGGTGCCGCCGCCGCCCGGGTCGGTCGGGCGCTACGCCGGTCAGCCGTCGGCGCCGGCTCCGGCCTCGGCGTCCGCTTCGGCAACGCGAGCCAGCAGCTCGTCGCGGACCGACTGCCCCTTCTCCCTGGCGTTGTCGCCCGTGACCCGCCAACCGTGCCTGGCCGAGTACAGGAGCGGGGGCTCACCGAGGCGACCTTCCCGGACCTCGGTCACGGTGGCCAGGAACAGGTCGTGGTCGAACCGCTCGATCCGGTCGAACGTCTCGCAGAACAGCCAGGCGATCGAGTTCGGCACGATCGGCCGGTCGTGCTCGTCGAGCTCGACGAACTCGGGGGCGACGTACTTGAACTTGCGGCCCGGGTAGGAGAAGTACTGGCCCTCCCGGATCTGGTCGGCGGCCAGCAGCGACACGGTGAAGCGTCCGGAGGCGATCATCAGGGGGTAGGTGTCGTGCTTCGGGCTGACCGAGGCCATCACGATCGGTTCCTCGAACGAGATCTGGGAGACCCAGTGCGACGTGTAGGCCCTGGTCTCGCCGTCGTGGTGGGCCGCCACCACCTGCACGCCTTTGATCATCTGACCAAGGCTGCGCTTGATCTCGCGGTCGATCACCGTTGCTCCGTCCTGTCGGCTCGCTCACTCGGGCCGGGCGGGCCCGGCAGGGTCAGGGTAGTGTCGCCACCCCCGCCCAGCGCCGGTCGGGCCGGTCAGTTCAGCCGGGCCCGAAGCGCCCTGGCCCTCGCCCGATGGGCCGACCGCTGCTCGGGGTCGAGCTCGGCCAAGCGCTCGAAGGCGGACGCCGCCTGCTCGACCCGACCGAGCCCGGCGAGCAGCCTGGCCAGCTCGTGACGGTCGGCCAGGGTCCCGCTCGGCAGGCTCGCCCGCAGCTCCATCACCGGTACGAGCCGATCGGCCATGCCCTTGCTGGCATAGGCCACCCGGAGGTTGTTGAGCGTGCGGACGGCGACGGCGGCGTTGCTCATCGGAGCCAGCATCGTCGGGTCGAGCGTGGCCGTCGGGTCGAGCCCGGCGAGGATCCGCCGGCAACCGTCCAGGTCGACCGGGGCGCCGGCGGCGAACGGGTCGTACCAGCAGTCCGCTCCCCCGTCGCCGAGCAGGACGTGGCCCGGCATGCCGACCGGGTGCAGCGTGATCGAGTGGCGGCGGGCGACCTCGGCGGCCACCGCCGCGAGGCTCAAGGGGATGCCGCGGCGTCGCTCGACGACTCGGTGGATCAGCGAGTTCGACGGGTCGTAGTAGTCGTTGCGGTTGGCGGCGAAGCCGAGGTGCTCGAACAGGTGGGCGAGGACGCCAGGTGGGCCGTCGTCGGTCGGGCAGCCGTCGGCGAGCTCGTCGACGGCGGCGACCACCGTCTCCTCGGTCGGCCCCTCGTCGCCCTCGACCGACGCCACGACGGCCAGGACACGGTCGAGGGTGGCCTCCGGATCCCGCAGGAGCCGGTCGAGCCGGTCGGCCCGGTCGCTCATCGTTGGCGCCCCGCCATCGGCTACCTCCCCCGGAACACCGGCGGTCGCTTCTCCATGAAGGCCCGGACGCCCTCGGCGTAGTCGTCGGAACGGGCGCAGGCGGCGACTGCGGCGGCCACCTCATCCGGCCGGCGGTGCTCGGGGCGTCGCAGGTGATCGGCCACCGCCAGCTTGGCCGCCCGCTGGCTGAGCGGGGCCCGGGTGGCCATGATCGAGGCCTGGTCGGTCACGAAGTCCACGAGCTCGTCTGCTGGGAGGATCTTGTTGACCAGGCCCCAGCGCAGTGCGGTCGTCGCGTCGTACCACTCGGCGGTGTAGATGATCTCCTTGGTCACCGAGGGGCCGAGGAGGTCGACGAGCTTGCCGATGCCGGCCGGGCTGTAGCCGATGCCAAGCCGGGCCGGGGGGAGGCCGAAGAAGGCGTCGTCGGCGGCGTAGCGGATGTCGGCTGCGGCGGCGATCGCCAGCCCGCCCCCGATGCAATAGCCGTGGATCATCGCCACCACGGGCTTGCGTAGCTGCTCGATGGCGTCGAGCGCCCTGGCCGTGATCGTGTCGTAGTCGTCGCCGCCCGGCCGGCGCTCCTCGAACTGGGAGATGTCGGCCCCGGCGACAAACGCGGTGTCACCGGCGCCACGGAGCACGACCACGTGCACGTCGTCGTCGGCGTCGAGCCGGGCGCAGAGCTCGGGGACCGCC
This sequence comes from Actinomycetota bacterium, assembly GCA_039195375.1. Lineage (GTDB taxonomy): Bacteria > Actinomycetota > Acidimicrobiia > Acidimicrobiales > SZUA-35 > JAHELU01. The sequence goes on along the minus strand of JBCCVL010000023.1, from coordinate 6,037 downwards.
TGCCACATGTCGACGGTGATGGCGTTCCGCCTGGCCTCGTGGTCGAAGACCACGGTGCCGATGTGGCCCTGGCGCTGCAGCCCGACCGTCCCGGTCACGTCGGTCGACTCACGGGGTTGTGCTCTCGTGGCTTCCTCACCGGGCTCTCCTCACGGGTCTGCAGCTCGTGGTGGTGGCTGGTGCTTCGACGCTACCCAGACCGCAGCGATGCCTCCACCCTGCCCCATCCTGCGTCCAGCCTGCCGCCGCTCGCTCCCGTCGACCGCCATCGCCGCCGCTCGTCGTCCCCGATCGGCCCGGGTCGGCTCGGCGGCCCCAGCTACGGTCTGGCCGATGGGTTGGCCGTTCCTCGACGTGGAGACGCCCTTCGGTCTCGCCCACCGGGGCGGGCGGGGCACCGCCCCCGAGAACACCGTCGCCGCCTTCGCCAGGGCCGCCGAGCTCGGCTACGTGCACCTCGAGACCGACGTGCATCGGACGGCCGACGGGGAGCTGGTGGCGTTCCACGACGGCGACCTCGGCCGCCTGGTCGACCGACGAGGGCGGATCTCGGACCTGACCTGGGCCGAGCTGTGTGCGATCGATCTCGGCGACGGCCACCACATCCCCCGGCTGGTCGACCTGCTCGACAGCTTCCCCGAGGCCCGATTCAACATCGACCCGAAGGCCGACGACGCCGTCGAGCCGCTCGTCGAGATCCTCCGGTCCCGCAACGCCATCGATCGGGTCTGCATCGGCGCGTTCTCCGAGCGTCGGGTCGCCCGGGTCCGGCAGGCGCTCGGGCCGGGGCTCTGCACCTCGCCCGGGCCGACCGGCCTCGGTCGCGTCCTGCTGGCCGCGCTGACCCGGCCTGGCTGGCAGGCGCCGTACGGCTGTGTCCAGATCCCACCCCGGCTCGGTCCGGTGTCGCTGTCGACGCCATGGCTGATCCGCCGGCTGCAGGCGATGGGCCTGCAGGTCCACTACTGGACGGTCAACGACCGGGCCGAGATGGTCCGGCTGCTCGATGCCGGCGCCGATGCCATCATCAGCGACGAGATCGAGCTGCTGGCCGAGGTCCTGGCCGAGCGGGGCGCTACGCCGGGTCGATGAAGCTCGGCTCGCGCTTCTCGAAGAACGCCGTGACCTGCTCGACCTGATTGGGCGAGCCGATCAGCGCACCGATCTCCCGGCGCTCGCTGGCGAAACCCTCGGCCACCGACTGCTTGGGCGCATCGTTGAACAGGCGCTTGGCCGCCCGAACGGCATGGGGCGACTTGGCGGCGATCTCGGCCGCCAGGGCGAGCGCGTCACCCCGGGGATCGTCGGCGAGATGGGTGCACAGGCCGAGCTCAACCGCCTCGGCGCCGGACACCATCCGACCGGTGAACGTCAGCTCCTTGGCCACGTCGAGCCCGACCAGGTTGACGAGGGCCTGGGTTCCGGTCATGTCGGGGATCAGGCCCCAGCGGATCTCGAGCACCGAGAGCTTCGCATCGGGATGGACGAAGCGGATGTCGGCCCCGAGCGCCAGTTGGATGCCGCCGCCGAGGGCGTGGCCGTGGACCGCGGCGATCACCGGCACCGGCAGCTCGGTCCAGCCGTAGACCGCCTGTTGGCCGTGATGGGTGATCCGGCCGTCGGTCTCGGTGATCGGGTCGGTGGTGCCCGACTCGGAGCGGGGTGTCCGCTCGCCCGACCCCATGGCCTGGAAGCTGGAGAAGTCGAGGCCGGCACAGAACGCCTTGCCCTCGCCCGACAGCACGACGCAGCGAAGCGTCGGGTCGGCGGCGAGCTCGTCGGCGCTCTGGTTGAGCGCCGCGAACATGTCCGGGTCGAGGGCGTTCATCTTCTCGGGGCGGTTGAGCCGGACGTCGGCCACCCCGCCGTCGCGGGTGATCTGGATGCGGTCGCTCATCGTGACGGTCCCTCGGTCGCTGTCGTCGCCCCGACGTAGGGGCAGTGTCGACAACCACGATCACAGCACCAGCCCCGATGGTGCAAATGGACGGCGGTCATCACGAACAGCCCGGTCGACGGATCGAGGTAGCCGGGATCGCCGCGGTCGATGGCGGCCCGGTGGGCGGCCATCGCTGGATCATGATCCGGTCTCCCGGGATCGAAGCGGCTCGGATGCGGGGTGTCGTGCCAGCCCGGCCGGGTGGCCGGCATCGGCGCCTGATCGCCAAGGTCGGCTGCGCCGTCGGTCACCGGGCCAGGCTAGCGGCGACCGCCGGCGCGGGCCGGTCCCGCTCGACGGCGGGCCTGTGGACAACTTTCGAAATCCACAGGGTTACCCCTCTGGAACCGCACAACGATGTCGTCGTACGTTGAGAACAGACAGCACACCACGTTCACACCAGCCCAGCCATCACCAGCCCAGCCATCACCAGCCCAGCCACCACCAGCCCAGCACCGACCCTGAGCACCGACGGTGCGATCGCCCGGAGAGGAGCGACGCCATGGCCCTGTTCGCCGTGACCCTGACCGACCAGACCACCGACTTCGTCGACGGGGCCGATGCCTACCAGCAGGAAGGCCCCCTGACCACGTTCTTCTCCTTCTGCGGCGACCGGCAGGTCATCGACTCGTGGAGCGTCCGCCTCGCCAGCTACCGGACGGCCGACATCTGCGCCATCCGTCGCAGCGCCGCCGAGCCGGCCCCGATGGACGTCGACGACGAGCGGGCGGTCGCCTAGGCACCGAGGGTCGTTCGGCGGCGCCCGCCCTGGCACCACGTCGGTGCGGGGCGGTACGTTGACGGCCATGTCTGGCGTCACCTCGCGGCCGGTCCTGCTCGTCCACGGCTTCACCACCTCGGCCGAACGGACGTGGCGGGAGCCCGGCTGGATCGATCTGCTGACCGACGCCGGTCGACCGGTCATCGCCCCGGACCTGCTCGGCCACGGCGACGCCCCGAAGCCCCACGACGTCGAGGCCTACGCCGCGGTCGAGGACCTGGTCGCCGCCGAACTCCCCGATGACGGAGCGGTCGACGCCATCGGGTACTCGGCCGGTGCCGGCATCGTGCTGGCGCTCGCCGTCGAGGACCCTGACCGCTTCGAGCGGATCGTGGTCGGCGGAGTCGGCGGAGGGTTGTTCGTCGAACGCGATGGCAACCCGATCCTCGATGCGCTCGAGGGCCGCGGTGATCCCGACCACCTGGTGAACCAGCACTTCAAGAGCCTGGCCGAGTCGGACGGCAACGACCCGAAGGCGTTGGCGGCGTTCATCCAGCGTCAACGGCCGCCGCTCACCCCGGACGCGCTGACCGTCGTGACCAACCCGGTCCTGGTGGTGCTGGGTGACCAGGACTTCGCCGGACCGGGCGAGCCGCTGGCCGACGCGCTACCGAACGGCGAGCTGTTGACCCTGCCCCGGGTCGACCACTTCGGCCTGCCGAAGGCGTTCCCGTTCCTCGAACGGGCGCTGCAGTTCATCGGCGCCGACCCGATGGGCTGACGCCGGCGTTCCCGATCCTCGGTGCGGCTCAGCGTGGCGGGCCGGCCTGCGTGAACCGGGTGCCCGGTGGGTCGATGGCCCACGCCGCCTCGCCCTCCCAGACGTCGTCGAAGACCAGTTCAGCGACCGGGCGTCGCCGCACTGGTCCGTGCCGTCCCTCGGGGCGACCGAGCGGGATCGTGGCCGCCAGCCGGAACTCGGACGGGATGGCCAGCAGGTCGCGGAGCTCGTCCTCGACCAGGCGATGCCAGCCGGTCAGCACGCCGCCGTAGCCCAGGGCACGGGCGGCCAAGAGGATGTTCTGGCAGGCCGGGTAGACCGACGCGCCGTCGAGGATGCCATCGTGGCGGGCCCGGACGCAGGCCAGGATCACCACCGGTGTCGACTCGAAGTGGTCGACGAAGCGTTGCATGGCCCTGGCCATCCTGGCCTTCGGTGAGTTGTCCTCTGCGCCGCTGCCCTCGGCGTAGCCGTCGGTGCTCCGCTTCTCGTTCCAGCCCGCCCGGAACGTCTCGCCGAGCAACGCCTTGGCCTCGACGGCCCGTGGCCCGTCCCGCAACACGAGGAAGCGGAAGCCCTGCCGGTTCGATCCGGTCGGTGCCCGGGTGGCGCTGAAGAGGATCGTGGCCAGGTCGTCGTCCGGGATCGGCTCGTCCCGATAGCGACGAATCGCTCGGGTGGTGGCCAGCCCGTCGAGCAGCCCGATCCCGGCGGATGCCGTCGGCCCCGACGGACCGACGTCGCCTGCCGCTGTCGTGCCTCGGTCGTCCATCGGGCCGACCGTAGCGGACCGCCCGCCGGCCGGTCCCGTCGAGCCATCGACGAGGTCGACGGCTCCCGTCGAGCCATCGATGCGGTCGACGAGGTCGGGGGCGCCTGCGTGACCCGCTCAGCGGTGACGGAGGTCAGCCGGTGTGGGCGGTGGCCATGGCCATGGCGTGACGGACGAGGGCGACGATCGAGTCACGGACCGCCGCCTTGTGCCGAGCGTCGGTCACCACGACCGGCACGTGCGGGGGCACGTCGAGCGCCTCCCGGACGTCGTCGGGATGGTGGTGCAGCACGCCGTCGAAGGCGTTGATGGCCACGACGAACGGGACGCCGGTCTGCTCCATGTAGTCGACGGCCGGGAAGCAGGCGTCGAGCCGGTCGGTGTCGACCAACACGACGGCCCCGATCGCACCACGGACCAGCTCGTCCCACATGAAGTGGAAGCGGTCCTGGCCGGGCGTGCCGAACACGTAGAGCACGAGGTCGTCGCTGAGCGCGACGCGGCCGAAGTCCATGGCCACCGTGGTGCCCCGCTTGGTCGTCGCCTCGCCGAGGTCGTCGACACCCTCGCTGACCGAGGTCATGTTGGCCTCGGTGGTGAGGGGGTCGATGTCGGAGATCGAGCCGACGAAGGTGGTCTTGCCGACGGCGAACCCGCCGGCGACGACGATCTTGACTGGAATCGGGTTGCTCACGTCGACCTCACAGGCTCTGGAGCCCGTCGAGGACTCGTTCAAGCAGGGCCAGGTCCGGCCGCCCGTCGGCCTGGAACCCGCCCCGGTGGGTGCTGACCGCCTGGCTCATCACCAGGTCGCCGACGAGGACCTTGACCACCTGCAGCGGCAGTACGAGGTGGGCCGAGATCTCGGCGATCGACTGCGGGTCTGCGCACAGCTCGACGATCGCGCCGGCCTCGGCCACGGTCGTCGGTCGGGTCGCCCGCTCCGGGGTTGCCCGGATCATGGTCTCGATCGTCAGCTCGACGTCGGTGTCGGTCCGGCCCCTGGTCATCGTGTACGGCCGGACCCGGAGGGTCGGCGGTGGACCCTCGTCGTCCATCCAGGTCATCGGGGCAGGGCCGCCTGCAACTCCGCCCGGAGCTCGGGTGTCAGCGACGTGCCGGCCTTCTCGACCAGGACGGCCATCTCGTAGCCGACGAGGCCGACGTCGGCCGCCGCCTCGGCCATCACCGCCAGCAGGGAGCCGTCGCTGATGCCGGTCACGAAGAGGAAGGCGTGCTCCATCTCGACGATCACCTCGGTGACCGCTCCGCCGCCGAAGCGTCCGGCGGCGCCGTAGCTGAGGCCGATGAGCCCGGAGGCGACGGCGGAGAACCGGTCGATCGAGTCACGGTCGAGGCCGGCCGACGAGGCGATCGGGAGGCCGTCCGAGGAGACGACCACGGCGTCGGAGACGCCGGGGACCTGGTTGACGAAGTTGTTGACCAGCCAGTTGACGTTGCTGGCCTCGGTGCTGAGTTGGCTCATCGGCTCATCCGTTCCTGTCGTCTGGCTGATCGGTCGGCTGCCGGTCGGGTGACCCGTCGCCGGCGTCGGCCGATGGCCGGCTGCGGCCGTCCTTCAGGCCGTCGCGGTAACGGGCGAGCATGGCCCGCACCTCGTGGGGACTGCGGGATGGTGCCGCCACCGGGCGACCCTCGCCGATCGGCACGTTCGAGGCGCCACGCTGGCGCTTCCGGAGGCCGGACGACGTGGCGTCGTCGGCCCGGGCCGGAGGTGGTGTCCGGCCGTTCGAAGGCGATACCTGGCCGCCAGGGGTCGGCATGCGGTCGCTCGAAGGCGGTGTTTGGCCGCCAGGGGGCGGT
>JBCCVL010000022.1:0-46454 GCA_039195375.1 Actinomycetota bacterium | reverse complement strand
CGTCGTTCCATTGATCGATCGATGGCCCATGACCTGGTCCACCGCAACGTCGCCGCCCTGGTGCAGGAGATCCCGGCCGGTCGACCGGGGCGACCGTCGAAGTCGCTGACCTTGGCCCAGAGCCGAGCCCTCCTCGAGCACCTCCGACTGGATCCTTTCTACCCCTACTTCGCCCTGTCGCTGATGACCGGAGCCCGCACCGAGGAGCTCCGGGCCCTGACGTGGTCGCACACGTTCCTCGAGGTCGACGAGTCGACAGACCCGCCTTCGCCTCCACACATCAACGTCTGGCGATCCGTCCGGCGGGGGAGCGACACCAAAACGAAGCGGTCCCGCCGCAGCCTGGCGCTGCCCGCCCATTGTGTCGCCGTGCTCGGCGAGCATCGGAGTCGCCAGGATGGCATTCGTTGGTCCGCGGGGGAAGGGTGGGTCGAGAACGACCTGGTCTTCTCGAGCAGCATTGGCACGGAGTGGGATGCCTCCAACGTCCGCAAGGACTTCCGCCGAGCCCTTGCCGGGATCTCCGAGATCGAACCCGCCGAGTGGACGCCGAGGGAACTCCGCCATTCGTTCGTGTCCACCTTGTCCGACCACGGCGTCCCCATCGAGGAGATCGCCAGGCTCGTCGGCCACAGCAGCACCTCGACCACCGAGACCGTCTACCGCCCCCAAATCCGGCCGGTGATCCAGACCGGGCCCAGCGCCATGGACGAGATCTTCAAGGAGCGCTAGTCAGATGTTCCATCCAGGCAGCCTGCCGCCACAAAGAGTTCCGGAGCGGTCTACCAGGCAGGAGCTGCAGAGCTGGTGTCACGCAGTTTGTCGCTCAGCCGGTAGTGGTCGGTCGCCCAAGTGGCCCAAACCCGCTCCGTGACTAGCGCGCTCGGAGGGACTCGAACCCCCAACCTTCTGATCCGTAGAAATCGGGCAGACTGATCCAGGGAGTGCGCGGTGCTACCCGCTGCCCTCTCTTGCAGCCGCATTCCCGCTCCTGGAGCGGTCAGCTGGGGCTGGTGTTGCTTGGTGCTACGCGCCACGGATCGGCAGCTTGTAGTCACTCGTGTAGTCACGGGTGGGTACGGCCCAGGTTCGTCGTTAGTCAGACTTCGATCGGGCGCCGGCTCCCAGCTGGTGAGAGCAGGACCGAGGCGCTTCGCGCTTCTGGTGGGCAGACGACTGGGCCCCGCGCGTTGAACGCGGGGCCCAGGTCAAGTCGTGACTCTGACTTGGCCGCGGGGTACTAGTTGGACCAGCTGCCCGCCGGGAAGCCGACGTAGTGGGTTTGTCCGGATCGATCGGAGCGTACCCATACGTTCACCCCGATCGGAGTGCTCCGCGTGCATTCAACAGCGACCGTAAGTTGCTGCCACCCGTGCCGAGTTCCGATCGTCACTCGGTCGCCCCAGGAGAACCACTGTCCACCGTGGGTGTGATTGGTCACACGGATGTTCTTGACACGGTTGTTGAGTGGCCAACCGCCGGGACACCAGCCCCACCACTTGGGAGCAGCGACATAGTTTGTACGATTCGTCGCCGCATCCGCAGACGCTGTGATACCCAGTGATTCCTCAACGATTGTCGGTCCGGCCACGACGGCCAGCCCGCCACCAGCCAACATCAGGAATCCCAGTAGGGTAGAAACAACCTTCGCTCTCACAGTTCCTCCTTCGCCCAACCGGGAACTCCGGTCAGACTCGGGACCATAGATAAGTTACTAATCGTCGACCATAGGGTCATCGCCCTACTGGAATCTCAAAGATTCGACGAGTATCGAGCTTCGGTGTTGTTTCTGTTTTAACTACATTCGCGGCCAGCTCTGTTTCGAGTGAAGCATCTGCCGCCCCACCTCCTTAGCAGGCGGGAAGGTAGGGGTCGCTGGAGGTCGGGACCGGCTGATCCACTGGGGTCTCCGTTCAGCGGGGGTCGCCCAAGGTCGCCGGCGGGCGTGGGCTATGGCTCACAGCTTGGCTCCCAGCGAGGACTGGTCCGTCGAAGCCGGGGTGCGGCCTCACGGAGCCCCGGCCGCCAAGACGAGACGGATGATCCAGAGCCCCCAAGACGACCGCCGCTGTGGCATGTGTGTTCGGGCCCGAGTGCACTTAGTCCGCCTGGGTCATGGGTTCAGCTAGCGCCGTTCGATCTGGGGGACTTGGTGGGTCGAGGTGTCGCCGAATCGCTTTCAGCTCGCGAGTCGCATCGCCTAGCGCCTTGCCGATCTTCTCCACCTCGGCGACGAGTTCTGGAAGCGCAGCTTGCTCGATCCTGGCGTGTTGGTAGACCGCCAGGTCGATGTCGTAGCTCTCGTCGTAGCCCACTCCGTCGAGTGATCGGTACGACAGGCTGCCAGTCATCCGGGTCATGCCCACGTCGGAGAGTTCGTCGTAGCTGCCCAGGTAGAACCGGATCTCGCGCCCTGGACCTAGCATTGGCATACCTGATGGGAGGAACAGCGCGCTGTCACTCCAGTCACATCCCTTCGGGGGGCCGGAGCGAATGGCGTGATTGGGGGCGATCGACACGTTGTAGGCCTGGGTCGAGCCTACGTTCCGCACGGAGTAGTGAACGAGAATGTTCTGGAACGTTGGCTCAACAGTGACTATCGGACGGACGGCGACCTGACGAGCTCTCCGACTCTCGCGGATCTGTCGCCAGGCGAAGTAGCCCAGCCCGACGTAGATGGCTGCCGTTGCCCAGACACCCCATGCCGCCCAGATCGCGGCGTTGCTGCTGTCGACCACGGGCTCCAGTATGCCGGCGGCCGCTGACGCCGAGCGGAGGTGAGCATGCACTTCGAGGCCACCGACTCATGTCGTCGGAGCTGCAGGGGCCACGACCATCGAGTAACTTCGCAGCCGAACGACACAAGCGACGAGGTTGCTAGTTGAGCCAACTTAATCTGCTCCTTGCCATTGCCGGCATTCTGTCAACCTTCGCCGCCGTCGTTGTCAGCCATCTCTGGACCAGGCGCAGCAATCGTCGACCGAGGTTGTCGTTTGTGGTCGACGACGATCCGATCTATGGCCCCGAGCTGACCCCGGTAGATATCTTCGAGCTGTCGGTGTCGGGACAGGTAGTCGAACGTGTATCTCGAAGCCGGGTTGCGGTATGGCAGTCGCATGGTAGCGGAGTTGTTCAATACGCAGACGTTGCGGCGAACGATCCCCTCGTGATCCGATGCAATGGGGGGCGGATTTTGCACCACGTATTGGCTTGCGACAGCGGAGCGAGAAACGCAATAGATCTGGAGGTAAAGGATGAGTCTGAGCTCGTGGTCGGCTTCGACTACCTTGAGCTGGGGCACGGTTTTGTCGCAGAGGTCTACGTGTCAGGTAGTGAACCGGTAGAGGTGACGGGCTCCATCAAGGGAGCTGAGATCAAGCGCTCGCCGTGGCAACCCATTTCTCCGACGCGGCTTGGAGGTGATCGAAGGCCTTCTCGTATCCTCGCGCTTCGCTTGGGACGAGCCGTATTTACCGATATGTCTATGCGAGGGAGGATCCAGTTGATCGTAGCTCTGGTGGCGGTTGGGGTCGCCGCCTACGTCGATCAGCGCATGGTGACGCTGGGAGTCGCCCTGCTCTCTGGTTGGTACTTTGGGGCACTCACCTACAACTTCTACTACTGGGAGGAGAAGTTCCTTCCCGGTTCAATCTCGCAAAGGCGTCTCGCACCCGGATGGCGCGAGGATGGCGACGAGGGACGCAGCGGATCGGACCCTTGACCGCCTAGTGTTCCCGCCGGACTATTGCTCGTCACGGCAGGACGGCAAGCCTCCTCGCAAGATCTGCCAATTCCTCGGATGCTTGAGCGTCACGCTGACCGAGCAGATCGCGAACGGTTTGATGCGCGACTGTGTGCGACCGCAGATGCTCCGGTGCTGTTCGCTCGGCCTCCAGCAGGCAAGCAACGGCGTCAGCGATTTGCCGCCGTTGTCCGTGAGCCCGAGCGGTGTCTAGAAGTACTCGCATCTGGCGTTCGTTTGAGAGTTGCGTTGGGTCGAGTCGGCTGGCGATCTCGATGGCTTCGCCGGCGTCGCCCAGGTCGACGGCGATAGAGATGCGGTGGATCTGGACGTTGATTGGTCCGAACTCGGTGTCGTAGTCGTTGCGTCCTTCGCCGACGATGCCAGCGATTCGCTCGGCTTCGTCGAGTGCTGCTCGTGCGCCGGTCCGGTCGTTGTCGAAGCCGGCGAGGGCTGCGAGCACGAGGTGCATCGCGCCGTAGAGGGACAGTGCTTCTGGTGGTCCGCCGGCTGTCTCGAACTGGTTGAGGCTGTCGATGCTGCGGACGGCGACGAGCCTGGCCTGGTCGAAGCGGCGGATGCGCATGAAGGTGTGGGCCAGTCGGAACTGGCTGGCGATGACGGCGAACACGTCACCGGATTCCTCTGCGGCGGTTAGTGCACGGTCGCCGGCGAGCCATGCGGCGTCGGCCTCGTTCTGTCGGGCGAACCCGGCGGATGCTGCCTGGTAGGACCTGGCGAGCATGGCGAGGAGCTGCTTGTGGTCCTTCCCCTTGGCTTGACGGGCAGCCTGCTCGAGTTCGGAGATGATCTGGGCGAGCTGGCCGAAGTCGGAGTCAAGGGCACGCTTCCAGGCGTCGTCCGCCTGGCTCTCCAACTCGGCCAGCGTGGGGCCGTCGTCGTCCTGGTCGAGCAGGGCCGCCAAGGCCGGGTGCCCGGTCAGTGTGGAACGTAGTTCGTCGAGGTCGGTGTGCACCGCCGTCGGATAGGCGCTCTGCGGGATGGCTGCGGCTGGGTCGAGGAAGCTGACGCCCAGAACCTCGCTGAGCTTCTGACGGATCGCCAGCCGGTCGACCGGCAACACATCCCGTTCGACCTGGGACACCCAGCTCTCCGACCGACCCATGAGCGTCGCCAGGTCCTTCTGGGAGAGTCCCTTGCGCTTGCGGGCGTCGGCTACACGCTCACCGAGGGTTGCCTCAGCCATCGTCTTGGTCGAGTACCCGACCAGCGGCGGTGACCACACCCAGCCGGTCGACGGTCTTGGCGGCGATGTGCTGGTCTCGTTCGTGCTTGAAGTGCAGTGTGTGGGCCTGGCGCTCGTGGTGCTCGAACGCCTCGGCGTCGGCGTAGAGCTCGTAGAACACCCGGCGCTGCGGATCGCCCTCCACGGTCTGGACGACGTAGGCGAGGGTCCTCGGCTCATGGCGTCGGATGTCGGCGACGGTCTTGCGCATCAGCTCATCGAAGGCGTCGGTGTGTCCGGGCTTGATCGTGAAGTCGACCACCAGACCGAATGCGTCGCTGAGTTCCTGACCGGTCGTGTCCATGGGCTCAGTCTGGCAGATCGCTGACGGCGTTCACAGGGTGAACCAGTAGGGAATCTGCGATATCGCAGTGAAACTGTGTACCCACAGAAAAACTGCGACTAGTGTTGTTGGTGCTGGTCCAAGACGTGGAGCCAGAGACAACAGGAGAACCATCATGCGAAACCTTCCTCTCGATGCTGAGGCCTTCAAGGCTCAGGTGTTGGCTGCGGTGGAGGTGGTCGAGGATGTCGACTACCAGACCAAGGCTCAGAAGATCTCTCAGGCCGGTCAGCCGGTGTGGAAGATCCGGCTGTTGACCCGCGACGGGGTGGACGAGACCCGCAAGCCCGACATCACCGAGGTCAAGGTCCCCGCTGCCCAGCGGCCGGCCGTCGTCCCCGGTGTGATCCCCAGTTTCGGGGGTCTGGTCGGGATCGTGTGGTCCGGCGACTCCGGCGGTGGCGTGTCGCTGCGGGCGGAAACCGTCGCCATGGGCGAAGCACCGTCCGCCGCTCGGCCGAAGACGTCGGAGAAGACCGCTGCCTGATCGGCGGCGGGGGAGTGCAGCCGGCATGGTGCCCACCCGTCCCCCCGGGGTGGTGCGGGGTTCGATTCCCCGCCCGGCTCCTATGCGAACCACCACCTGCAAGCACTCGGCGGAGTTGATGGCCTTGGTTGACGCCCTGGTCGAGGCCATCGACACCGACCGCACCACGGCTGTCGACCGGGTCAGAGATGCCTTGACCCCGTTCGGCGGCTCGACCCTGTTCGATGCTGAGCTACGGCTCAACGGCTCCTCGTCCGACGTGGCGTGGTCGTTCCTCGAAGACGCCGAGTTCGATATCGACGAGATCACGTGATGCGACCCGTGCTCAAGGCGTTCGCTTCGGATCACCCGGTGATCGTGTTCTTCGCCGTCGCCGCTCGCTGGGCGGCATGGACGATCGTCGGCTGTCCGGTCGTGGTCGTCGCCCTGGTGGTCCTCGTCGCAGCCGGCGCTCCCTGGCGGATCACCCTCGTAGTCACCGTCACCGGGTTCGCAGCCATGACGGGCTGGGGTCAGTCGTCTTGGCATCCGGCCCGAGTGCGGTGGGTGTGGTTGTGGTGGCGCATGTGTCGGTTCCGCCTCCGATGGCCAACCGTCATCGCCTCGGTAGTCGGTACTCGTCAGACGGTGGTGGCCAAGGCGCTGTCGTCGAACAACTACAGCGTCCCGGGTGGTCTGCGCCCGATCCTTGATGCCCCGGCCCTCGGGTGGTTCCCGAAGGTCCGGGGCTCGGTCGTGTCCTGGACCGTCCACCCCGCAGCCGGCCACACGTTGGCGGACTTGGCGGGGAAAGTGGACACGATCTCGGCGAATTACTCGATCGTTGACCGGGTCGATGTCGACTACCCGAAGGCCACCGCCCACAAGGGCCGGCTGGTCGTCTCGTTCGCCGATGAGCTGGCCACCACTCGGGAGCCCGAATGGGCCTGACCCTCCGCCGCCGCAACGCCGTGACCGGTGTGGTGTTGGGTCGCCGTTTCGACGGCCGCCCCTGCGTCGTCCCCTGGCCCAACCTCGTCCACTGCCTCCTCGCCGGTGTCACCGGCTCGGGCAAGTCTGGCTGGTCCGCAGCTCTCATTGGCTCGGTCGCCGGCGACCCGAACACGATCATCGTCGGGATCGACCTCAAGGGCGGGGTCGAGCTCGGACCGTGGGAACCCCGCCTCGCCGTCCTCGCATCGTCACCGGGCGACGCAACCCAACTGCTGGCCAGTGTGTATGAGCTGGTGGAGTACAGGGCCGCCATCCTGCGAGCAGCCGGCCGACGGAAGTGGAGACCATCGGACGGGCCAGCGCTGCTGCTCGTGGTCGACGAGCTGGCCGAGCTAGCCGCCCTCGACAACCACGTCATCGCCCAGGCCCTCCGCAACCCGGGCAAGGAAGCCACGGCATCGATCAAGCAGGCCAAGGAAGAGGTCGGCCTCCGCCTCGGACTCCTGGCCTCTATCACACGACTCGCCCGCTTCGTGTCCGTGACGGTGCTGTGCGCCACTCAGTACCCGTTGGCTCAGGTCGTCCCCTCCGAACTCCGCTCCAACCTGACCGGCCGCATAGCTGGACGGGTGACAGGCCGGGAGCAGGTCGAGGTTGCGCTCGGTCACGGCCTGGCCGACGTCGTCTCACCCGACGCCATCGCCGTCTCTGAGCCCGGCACCGCCTATGTGCTCGGCGTCCCCGGCTACGAGCTCCCGGTCCGCTGCCGAGCCGACTACGTCACCGACGAAGCAATCGAGGCCCGAGCGGCGGCTACCGCCCACCTGAACCACCACCCCGAAGAGGTCCCCGTTGACACCTGACGAGATCACCGACCCCCCTACCTGGGCACACGACGCCCGGGTCGCCGGCACCCCACCGAGGCACATGACCGCCGAAGCGCGGTCATGGGGTGCTTCCACGAACACCGAACCCGAACCACACGACACGCAGATGGTGGCAGTCGACCTGCGGCGCATCACCGCTCGCCCCTTCGCCGCCGAACCACCCCGGACAGCGACAGCCTCGGAGCCCCGGCACCGGTTCGGTTTGGCCCTGGTCCTCATGTGCGCAGCCGAGACCATCGTGTTCGCGACGGCGGTCGCAACGGCCAACTACGTCGTCGGACTCGTCGCCGTTTCGGCGATGGCGGCATGCGGACTGCTGTTGGTCGCTGCGGAGCGGCTGTCGGTTGCACGAGACACGGACCGATGACCGTCAACGTCTGCGAGGCGACGGCCCGAGCCGGGAGCCTCAAGCGGGAGGCAAGGGCCGGAGGCGCCGAAGGCGCCGACGGGTCTCTGGGCTTGTCTCTGTGCCACAACGGGCCGCAACTACCGCCATCGACCCCGGCATGGCCAGAACTCGCCGAAGAGTCGATCGGTTTCCGAGGCCGGGACGCCGTAGAGCTGGCTGCAGCGTTCCTCCCGGCGGTGCCGGCACCGATGCGCCCGGTCGAGCACTACGAGCGCCTCGGGACCGTCACCGTCGACGGACCCGTGGATCGGGTGCTGATCGTCGGACCCGGGATGGTCCAGGTCCGAGTGCACGACCCGCGATCGAAGGACACCCCCAGCGACCTGCCCGAGCCGAACGACGAAGGAGATGACGAGATGCTCGACGGGAGACCGAAGCCGACCCTGCTCGACTTCCTCAACGAAGACGACGACCCAGAAGACGAGGATGCGCCAGATGCGGCCGGCGTTGTCCGCATCTTCTCCCGGGCCTCGAAACGTCGCCTGGGGCGGGCGATCGCCAAGCTCGACTGGTCTGCGGCGATCGAGGACGGTGACCGCCTGGCCCTCTTCACCGCCACCTACCCGGGGGACTGGCAGACCGTCTGCCCGACACCAGACGACGCCTACCGGCATCTGCGGGCGTTGGCCAAGCGGTTCCAGCGGGCGACGGGGCGGCCGTTCATGGGTGTCTGGAAGCGGGAGTTCCAACGTCGGGGTGCCCCGCACTTCCATGTGCTGACGCCGCTGCCGGCGATGATCGGGGACGAGACGGCCAGGGAGTGGTTCGCCCGGAACTGGTACGAAGTCGTCGGCTCCGGCGATGAGCGCCACCTCAAGGCCGGTACCGCGGTGGACTGGTCCGAGGGCTTGCGGATGATGGACGCCAACCGGGCCGCCGCCTACTTCTGCGGCTACTCGGCTGGCAAGCAGGATCACAAGCACTACCAGGACGAAGTCCCCGAAGGCTGGGCCAACGACAACGGGTCGGTCGGACGGTGGTGGGGCGTGCTCGGGAT
This sequence comes from Actinomycetota bacterium, assembly GCA_039195375.1. Classification (GTDB taxonomy): domain Bacteria; phylum Actinomycetota; class Acidimicrobiia; order Acidimicrobiales; family SZUA-35; genus JAHELU01. The sequence continues at coordinate 37,410 of JBCCVL010000022.1, read as the reverse complement.
GGAGACCGTGACGGCCGAGGCACGGGTGACGCCTGATCAGGTGATCGAGGCCAAGCGCATCCTGCGGGGTGTGCTCGGTGGGCAGAAGCGGACCCGCAAGGCGACCGTCCGTCGGATCGATCGGACCACCGGTGAGATCCGGTATCGCAAGGTCACCCGCCGCTACCGGCTGTCTTCGCTCAAGGGCGGTGCCAAGGCCGGGTTCACCTTCCTGACCAACGACGGCCCGGCGCTGACCATCGCTCTCGCCCGAGCGCTCGACACCGAACGACGACCCTGGCCACCGGGGGAGAGGAGACCGTTGCCATGAGCGCCCAGAGCGCAGAGTTCGAACGAGCTGGTGGCCGTGCTGCGCTGCTCGACATCGGCCAGGCGGCCGAGCGCTTGAGCGTGTCGCAGAGCTTCGTGCGGCGCCTCGTGCTGGAGCGTCGGGTTCCGTACTTCAAGGTCGGCAAGTACATCCGATTCGAGTCGGCCGACCTCGACGAGTGGCTGGCGGCCCGACGGGTCGAGCCGCTTCGCCGAGGCTGAGATGGCTAGGCGGAACCCTGGCGTTTACAAGGCGAAGAACGCGTCCTGGTACTTCCGGGCTTGGTACCTCGATCGGTCGACCGCCGAGGGTGCGTGGAGGCAGACCACTCGGCGAGGCTTCGCCAGCGCCAGCGAGGCCGGGCACGCCCGTCGTAGGTTCATCGAGGACCAGGAGGCCGAGCAGGCCCGGCGGTCGGCCTCGAGTTCGTCGGTCACGGTGGGGGAGCTGGTCGTGCGGTACCTGGACGAGGCGGAGTCGCTGCAGCGCTTGGGTCGCAAGACGCTGTTCGACTACCGGAATTACCTTGCGAGCTATATCGAGCCCCACATCGGCGAGATGCCGGCGGGCGAGCTGACACCGGAGCTGGTGGGGGACTGGCAGCTCCTGCTGGCGACCAAGGGCTCGGTGAAGACCGGTGGTCCGTTGGCTCCGGGCTCGATCCGGCTCGCTCGTGCTCCGCTGAACGGTGCGTTCCGGTACGGAGTCGTCAACGGCCTGGTGGCCGTGAACCCCGTGCCTGAGGTGTCACCGCCTCCACGGCAGCGGTCGAAGCCGTCGCACGGGTCGCCTGACGAAGCCCGACACTTCCTCGCCCTGCATGAGGGCGACCGACTGCTGCCGTTGTGGTCGTTCCTTCTCGGTTGCGGGGTTCGGATCGGGGAGCTGGTCTGGTTGCAGTGGTCACGGGTCGATCGGGCAGGCAAGCGGGTTCGGATCAACACGTTCGCCACGACGCTCGGTTACGAGGTGGTCGAGTCGGATGGCAAGAGCGTCGACGCCACCCGAACCATCGACGTCGACGACCACCTGCTTCAGATCCTCGACGAGCAACGGGCGATCCAGGCCGCCGACCGGATCGCCACCGGCGCCGACTACGTCGAGTCGGACTACGTGTTCACCCGACCGGCAGGCGGCGATTATCACCCGCAGTCCATCTCGAAGCTGCTGGGGGCGCTCTCGACCGAGGCTGGACTCCCCAGGCTGACGGCCCACGGCCTCCGCCACACCTGCGCCACCCTGATGCTGGCAGAGGGGGTGCCCCCGAAGGTGGCAGCTGAACGGCTTGGTCACGCCGACCCGACGCTGTTCATGAACCTCTACAGCCATGTGACGCCGACGATGCAGCGTGAGGCCGCTGAGCGGCTCGGCGATGCTCTCTTTGGCGAGTGAAGTCGCTCGGTCATCTCGCTCGTCGTCCTCGACGACGCGGTTCGAGCGATAGTTGGCGGACGCCACGAGATCGCGTGACTCCGTAGATCCACGGTCCTGTCGGGTTGGCTTCGGTTACTTCCTCGATGCGTCGCCATCGCGTCATCAGCAGTTCGAGCTGGAGCCACAGCGTGCCTGCTTCCTCGCCTGAGAGGGTGAACACTCGGGCCCGGTGCTCGCGGACGGCAGCCAGCTCAGCCGGCGTACTGAGAATGTTCGAGTCTCGGGTGATGGCGACGAAACCGTGTTTCGTCACGGTGCCGATCCACTCGGTGTCGGGTGTGGCCGGTGATCTCACGGGGCAAGCAGGGCGCTGCCGCTTGTGGATGACAGCACCAGGGTCTCCTGGATAGGTGCAGTCGGGCCTGAGGCCAGAGATCAGTTTGCCGACGCCGAGAATGTCGGCGTCGAAGTAAAAGCGAACAGTCGCCTGCCTCGATCGGCGACTCACGCAGCCCGTTCGCTACGGCGCGATAGCTCGTAGGCGAGCGCCCACTGAACGTCGTCCACCGAAAGGCCGAACTGGTCAGCCACGTCCTCTTCTCCCTCGCCACCTTCAACGTGTTCAGCGATGGCATTGGTGCTGATACCACCGATCGAAGGGCGTCCGAACCGGTAGTCCGGTGAGCACCGGACCGGCGACGCTGGGTCGTCGTGAGGTCGCCATGCGACCGCGAGATTCTCATCCCACTCGACGCGGTGGATGAAGGACGCGCCCGGCTCCGTGAGTACTACCTCGTCAGTCGTTGGTGCCACCAGCCACAACTCGCCGGGGACCTCGAACTCCCGCTGAAGCTCTAGCAAGAGCCGTCGGCCCTCTCCAACGAAGGGTCGTTTCTCGGCAAGCGGGTAGGGGACGCCGAATCGATCGCGGATAACAGCGATGAAGCGTCGCAACTCGTCGAGCTTCACCTGGTGCTCTCGGCGGTACTGCTTCAGGAGTCCTGCTTCGATGAACTCTGCCCAGGTGACGTTGCGTGACCCGGTCGCCGTCTCTCGGATCACTGGTGGATAGGTCTTGTCGCCACGCTTGGCCCCGTCGAGCCACCAGATCAGCGTCTCCGTGGGGACGTGCAGCAAGTCCGCAGCGGTAGCGGCTGTGTAGAGCTCGCGCTCAAGGGTCCGGACCTCCACGCAGACAGTATGGTCCAACGCAGAGGCAGCGGCCCAGCACATCCGGAGCTTCTATCCGACTGTTTGTAGTCAGATCTGTAGTCACCCGGTCTTGGCTTGGCGGGGACGTCACGCCGGTAGCTCGCTGACCTGGGGGTATGTTGCGCGCTCGGAGGGACTCGAACCCCCAACCTTCTGATCCGTAGTCAGATGCTCTATCCAATTGAGCTACGAGCGCAGTTGTCTCCCAGCTTCGGGCTGGGGCTTCGAGTGTAGGCCGCGACCACCCCGGGCGGCACCCGGTTTCGCCGGATCGCTCAGCCGGCTGCGGTCGTGACCCGGAACGACGTCGAGTCCGACCCGGCACCGGCCGGCAGGCTGTCGCCCGACCCGGGCGACGTCCCCCGCACCGTGATCGACACCCGATACTCGGTCGCCGGCTCGAGGTTGAAGTTGCGGAACTCGGGGCTGCTGGCCAGCCCGGGGAACCCGCCATGCAGTGGACCGAAGCACACGTCCTGTCCGGCGAACGACCCGACGGTGGCCCCCGACTCGACCTCGACCACCCGGAAGCTCCCGGTTCCGCACACGTCGTTGGTCGTGTAGTTGAACTGGAACGAGGTGGCGTTCACCACGTTGACCGTCGGTCCGGCGATGATGCGGATCGGGACGGCGACGACCGCCGTGCTCGACGTGGTCGTGCTGAGCGACGTCGAGGTGGTGCTGATTGTCGGTCGGCTCGTCGTGGTGCTGAGGCTCGTCGTGGTCGGCCTGGTGGTCGACGTCGACGACGAGGTGGTCGTCGACGACGTGGTCGATGTGGTGGTCGACGTCGACGAGCCCGCGGAGGAGCTCGTGCTCGACCCGCCGGTGGTCGACGTCGTCTCGGTGCTCGTGCCGCCGGTCGGGTCGGTCGTCGCCGTGGTCGACGAACCACCATCGCCGCCACCGCCGGCTGCGCCACCGTCGCCGTTCTCGCCGTCGGCCAGCGAGCTGCTGAACTGCGTCGGGCCGTCCTCGCCGTTGCCGTCGCCGTCGACGCCCGGCCCCGCGGCACCCGTGGTCGAGGTGTTCTCGCTCCCGATCGCCGTGGTCCCGTCACCGTCACCGGAGTTCAGCACGAAGGCGACGATGGCCAACACCGCCGCCAGCGAACCGATCGCCAGGCCGATCTCCGCCACCCGGCGGGGAACCCGGTTCGGGAACACCGATCGAAGCCCACCGGTGGTTGCGGCCCCGCTCGGGCCGGCGAGGTAGGGCACGCCGTCTGGCGTCGACCCCGACCCGGGTAGTCCCCCGAACCGGGCGGCACCGTCGGCCCCGGAACCGGCCCCGGCGCTCGACACGACCGTCTCGGCCGAGCCGGATGCGAAGTTGCCCATCGAGTGGGCCGCCTGGTCGGCTGAGCCCGAGGCGGCGCTGGCGCCACCGTCGACGACCGTCTCCGCCACCTCGCTTCGCAGGACCTGGTCGCTCGCCTCGAGTGCCTCGGCCCCGACGACGGTCTCGGCTGCGTCGGCCGGCACGCCATCACCACCGGCTCGCTGCAGCGCGCCGCTGGCCGCCAGGCCGGCCAGGCCCGCACCGGCTCCGGCCGCACCGATCGCCCCGGCTCGCTCGTCGGACTCGTCCGGCCGGGCCCCGGGAACAGCCCCGGGAGCGGCCCCGGCTCCGGCCGCCGCAGCGGCCCCGACGCCAGCCCCGGCCGCGCCCCAGGCGCCGACGACCGTCGGGTCGCCACTGGCCCGCGGCCCGGTCGTCTCCTGCGAGTCGAAGCCTTCGCCCCCCGAGCCAGCCGGCGGCGGCACTGCGGCCGGCACGGCCCGCTCGTCCATCCGGGGGATCAGGGCGGCGAGGCGCCCGTGCACCTCGACCACGTCGGGCCGCTCGGTCGGCTCCTTGGCCAGCATCCGGGCGATCAGGTCCGACAGGTCGGTCGGGATCCCGTCGATGCGGGGCGGGATGTCCATGGCATGGGCCCGGAGCACGGCGAACGTGCCGCCATCGGAGAACGGCGGCTGGCCGATCAGCAACTCGAACAGGATGATGCCGAGCGCGTAGATGTCGGCCGGTGCGTCGGCGCCGCGCTGGTCGGCGGCCTCCGGGGCCATGTAGATCGGCGTACCGATGGTGGCCGACGTCCGGGTCATCGCCTCCGTCACCAGGCGGGAGATGCCGAAGTCGGAGATCTTGGGCGACAGCTCGGGGGTCAGCAGGATGTTGGCCGGCTTGAGGTCGCGGTGGACCACCCTGGCCTGGTGGATCGCCCCGAGCCCGGCTGCGATGCCGGTGGCGATGGCGATGGACTGCCGGGGATTCAGCGACCGCTCGGCGATCCGCTGCTTCAGGTCCCCGCCGGACACCCGCTCCATCACGATGGCCAGGTCATCGCCCTCGGCCACGAGATCGTGGACCCGGACGACGTTGGGGTGGTCGACCTTCCGGAAGATCTGCCGCTCCTGCAGGAACCGGGCCACGGTCTTGTGGTCGGCCGCCAGCTCGGCCCGGAGGAACTTCACGGCGAGGGGCCGCCCGTCGTGGGTCGACGCCTCGTGCACGACGCCCATCGCACCGCGGCCGAGCCGCTCGCCTACGACGTAGTTCGAACCCAGGCGCCGACCCGGCTTCACCGGTTCGTTCACGAGGGGTTCGACTGGCTCGTCCATCGGGTCAGTCTTGCCCACCATCACCAGTACAAGACGTCGGAGGACCGGGGACGGATCCCGATGTCACCGAATCGTCAGAAAGCCCTGGGTAGCTCCACCCAGCTGCACCCGATGTGGAGGTCACATCAACTCGATCGGCGCCGGCGGGCCACCTAACGTGACGGCCATGACGATCGATGACGCAGCGGTCGACCGGCTCCTGACCCGGGCCAGGCGAGAAGTCGACGATGGCCACCTTCCCTCGGCCCAGGTGGCCCTGGCCCACGAGGGGGAGATCGTGGTCGAGGAGGTCTTCGGCGACGCCGACCTCGACACCCGCTACTGCATCTTCTCCGCCACCAAGCCCTTCGTCGCCTCGGTGATCTGGACGCTCATGGCCGATGGCACGGTCGACATCACCCGCCCGGCGGCCGACTACGTGCCCGAGTTCGGCAGCGACGACACCAAGACCGCCATCACCGTCGAGCAGGTCATGCTCCACACCTCCGGCTTCCCCAGCGCCCCGCTCGGTCCGCCCGACTGGGCCGACGCCGGCGCCCGCCTCACCCGCATGGCCGGCTGGCGGCTCAACTGGGAGCCCGGCACCCGGTTCGAGTACCACCCGACGTCGGCCCACTGGGTGTTGGCGGCCATCATCGACCGGGTCACCGGCGGCGACTATCGCGACGAGGTCGAGCACCGCATCACCACCCCGGCTGGCCTGCCCCGCCTCCTCGGCCTCGCCCCGGACCAGCAGGACGACATCGCCGACCTGACCCTCGTCGGCGAGCCGGCCACGCCGGACGAGCTCGAGGCTGCCTTCGGCGTTCGCGAGCTGCCGGCCACCGAGGTGACCGACGACGTCGTGCTCCGGTTCAACGACGCCGACACCCGGGCCGTCGGCGTTCCCGGCGGCGGTGGCTATGCCAGGGCCAGGGATCTGGCGCTCTTCTACCAGGAGCTGCTGCACAACTCGAACGGGATCTGGGACCCCGCGATCCTCGCCGATGCCACCGGCACCGTTCGCAACACCCTGCCAGACCCCGCCGGCGTGCCGGCCAACCGCTCGCTCGGACTGATCCTGGCCGGCGACGACGGCCTGTCGAACATCCGTGGCCTCGGTCGGGCCGTCTCGCCGGGCGCCTTCGGCCACAACGGCGCCGGCGGCCAGCTCGCCTGGGCCGATCCGGCCACCGGCCTCTCGCTCGGGTACGTCACCAACGGCTACGACCGTCACCAGATCCGCGAGCCCCGCCGGGGAACGGCGATCTCGAGCATCGCCGCCGGCTGCGTCGCCGCTTAGCCGGAGGCTCGGCGCCGTCAGACGGCCGCACCAGACGACCGCACCAGATGGCCGCCGGCCGACGTCTCAGCCTCTGGCTCGGGCCCGATCAGCCGCGGCCTCGACGAAGCCGACCAGCACCGGATGGGGTGCCCCTGGCTCGCTCGACAGCTGCGGCTGGTAGAGCGTGGCGACGAAGAACGGGTGGTCGGTCCGCTCGATCGCCCGGACCTCGCCGGTGTCGTCGATCGCCGAGATCCGCATCCCGTGCTCGTCGGCGATCGTCTGCATCGCCGGATCCAGGCCGTAGTTGCAGGTGGTCCGTTCTCGACGCCCGCTCGGCGATCCGCCGTCGGTGGCGGCACCGTGGCGACGGTGGAGCCGGTCGAGCAGTGAGCCCGGGGTGATGTCGATCTCGATGTCGACCCCGACGAGCGAGCAGGCCAGGAGCGAGATCACGGGCGTGCCCCGCCCGGCCGCCGCGTCGGCGCCGTATTCGGTGTGGGCGGCATCAGCGATGCCGGCCAGGGAGCGAGCATGCTCGACCAGAGCATGTTGGAACCCGCCTCAGGTGCCGACGAGGGGCACGCCGCGTTCCCGGGCACCGAGGATCACCTCGAGCACCCGCTCGGGTTCGTCGTAGGGCGAGCCGGGACCGACGACCACGCCGTCGCCGGGGTCGGCGATGAGGGCGTCGTCGATCGTGGCGGTCGGCACGACCCGGACGTCGACCGGCCGGTCCCCGGCGACGATGGCGTGGTCGAGGGCCGTCAGCATCGCCGCATGATAGGCCTGCTCGGTAGGGAGGTCGATCAGGACCGAGATCGTGGCCGTCATGGGGCGAGCGTACGCGCCGCGTCGATCGCCCGCAGAGGATTTCCCATCGCTCAGCGCGACGACGTCGACACCCAGGACGCCAGTACCGACTGCTGGTCGGCTGTTCCGAGCGTGATCAGCACGTCGCCGACGGCCGGCTTGGTCGACGCGGAGGGTTGATGGACGAAGGTCCCGTCCGGCCGGCGGATGGCGAGCACGATCACCCCGGATGCGGCCTGGATGCCCGATGCGTCCAGGCGCAGCCCGGCCAGGCGGCTGCCCTCATCGACCCGCAGCTCCGACAGCTCGACCTCGAGCTGATCGTCCCGCATCGTCTCGCCCATGAAGTCGGCGACGTTCGGTCGGACCATGAACGACGCCATCCGGCTGCCGCCGATCTGGTGGGGGTTCACGACCCGGTCGGCCCCGGCCGACTCCAGCTTCTTGATGGCCGAGCTCTCGTTGGCCCGGCTCACGATGTAGAGCGACGGGTGCAGCGTGCGGGCGCTGATCGTGACGAAGAGGTTGCCGGCGTCGGTGTCGAGCGCGGTCACCAGCCCTCTGGCCCGGGTGATACCGGCGTAGCGGAGGATCTCGTCGTCGGTTGCGTCGCCCCGGATGGTCGGCAGGTCGGAGCTCTCGTGGATGTCCTCGGCCACGTCGATGATCACGACCGGCTCGCCGTGGGTCCCGATGGAGCCGGCGATCGCCTGCCCGACCTGCCCGAAGCCACAGATGATGATGTGGTCGGACATCTGGTCGATCTCCCGTTGCATGCGAAGCCTCCCGAGGTGGGTTGACAGCCGGCCCTCGATGAGGGCCTCGAAGAAGACGCCGAGGGTGTAGGCGCCGACGGCGACGCCGACCAGCACGAGGATCGACGTCACCAGCCGGTAGGCGGAGGTGATCTCACCATCCGGCGGTAAGACCTCGCCGTAGCCGACCGTGGTGACCGTGATGACCACCTGATAGAAGGCATCGAGCCAGGGGAGGCCGAGCAGGCGGTAGGCGATGGTGCCGGCGGCCAACACGCCGGCGAGCACGCCGAGCCCGAGCTGGACCCGGGACCACGGGTCGACGTCGTCGAAGTACGGTTCGGTGTCGGTCACGGCGTCGGCTCGGCGTCGGCGGCCAGGCGGAGGAACCGGGTCACGGCGGTAGTGGCCCGTCGCTCCAGCTCGCCCGGCGGAGGCGGCTCCTCGCCGAGCAGGACTCGGATCTGGGTGTCCTGCACCACCAGACCGTAGAGCAGCTCGAAGGCGGCGGCGGGCTCGATGGCCAGGTCGAGGCGTCCGGCCTCGGCCTGGTCGGTCAGGTAGCGCTCGACGAGCGGACCGACCCGGTGGCGGCCACCGGCCAGGAGTGCGGCCGCGAGCTCGGCGTCACCCATCGCCGCCCGGTTGAGTGCGATCGAGGGCGGGCTGGTCAACAGTCGGAGCAGTCCGGTGGCGTAACCGACGAGGGTCTCGACCGGGTCGGTCCAACCTCGATCGTCGTCGGCTGGGTCGAGTGCGGCCCGGACCCGTTCGGCCGATGCGTCCGCATTGCGCTCGATCAGCGCCCGCAGCAGACCCTCGCGGCTCCCGAACCAGGAGTAGAGGGTCTCCTTGGAGGCGCCGGCCCGCTTGGCCACCGCCAGCATCGTCATCCGGTCGACGCCATCGGCGATCAGCGTCTCCAGCGCGGCGTCGAGGACCGCCCGTTGCCTGGCCTCCCGCTCCGCGGCCGGCAGCCGTCCTCGACGGGGACTGGCCGCATCGGTCTTCCGATCCGCAACCACTTGACAAGCGTACTACGGCGTACGAATACTGTATACGTACCGACAGGTACGGATATAGGAGCAGAGGTGAGGGGTGTCAACCCCTCCTCGAACCGGGAGCCGACCGTTGTCCGTCACGAACCATCCAGCCCCTTCACCGCATCTCAGTCCTCCGGCCTCGCCGCTGCTCCGGGTCGGTGGCCTGGTGTCGGTGCTCCTGGCCGGTGCCATCTTCGGCTTCTTCTACGCCTGGGTCTGCTCGACCATGTGGGGCCTCGACGACGCCGACCCCCGGGTCGCCATCGCCGCCATGCAGGCCATGAACGCCTCGGTCCGCAACGCCGTGTTCTTCCCGAGCTTCTTCCTCACCCCGATCGTGCTCGGCGGCACGGCGTTGCTGGCGCGAGCGTCCGGGAACCGACGGGCGTCGTCGTTCTTCGCCGCCGGCGCCGTCGTCTACCTGTTCGGTGGGCTGATCCTGACCGCCACGGTCAACGTGCCCATGAACGAGGACCTCGCCACCGTCGTCGTCCCCGACTCGGCCACCGCCGCCGCCGACATCTGGGACGACTACTCGGGCCGGTGGCAGGTGTACAACATCATCATCGGGCCGACCGGGGTCGACCGGCGCTGACGCCGCTCAGTCCCAGAAGTCCGGCAGCGTCTGGTAGACGCAGGCCCGGCCGACGGCCCGGTTCCCGCCCGGCTCGAACACGTCGATCTCGACCCGCCGGTAGCCGGGTCCCTCGAACCCGTCCAGCCGGTCCCAGTGGCCGGTCAGGTCGTCGGCCACCAGCGCCAGCGCCTCAACGATCGGTCCGGCGGGATCGGGGGTGAACCCGGGATAGCCGGGCGTGTCACGCCAACGGGCGGTGAAGCGATGGCCTCGGATCGCAATCGGGACCCAGGCGCCGCCGATCCCGGCGACGACGTCATGGTTCGACTCACCCGGGGCGAGTGTGCCGTAGACGGCGAGCGCCCGTTGTGGGGTGATCGGGCCGGCGTCGTCCGGTCCGCTGCGATCGGTCACGAGAAGACGAAGCCCTCGTAGCCGTTGGCCGCCACCTCGTCTGCCCACTCTCGGTAGGTCGGCAACCCGGCGGCATAGAGCAGGAACTGTCGCTGGTCCCGGCCGACGAGGTTCGAGTTTATGCCGGTGAACCACGAGTTGACCTTCGTGAAGAGCATCCGCTCGCCGCTCGTCACGACATGCTCACCCCAGGCCTCCATCGCCTCCTCGGTCGGCTCGGCCCTGGTGACGCCCTCCCGCTCGCAGAACTCGATGAACTCGGTCACCCAGTCGACGTTCTGCTCGATGCAGCGGGGCATGTTGCAGAACGTCGAGGCGTTGTTCGGGCCGACGAGCGTGAACAGGTTGGGGAACCCGCTGATTTGGATGCCGAGGTAGGTGCGGGGTCCGTCGGCCCACACGTCGGCGAGGGCGACGCCGTCGACACCGCGGATGTCGAGCCGGTTGAAGCCACCGAGCACCGCGTCGAAGCCCGTTGCGTAGATGATGACGTCGAACTCGTGGTCCCGATGCTCGGCGTCGCCGTAGCCGTCGTCAGGACCGCCGGCCCCCTCGGCGGCGGCCACCTCGACCGCCGTGCGGATACCCGACTCGGTGATCTCGATGATCGGGGTCTCGCCGAGCGACACCAGCTCGACGTTCGGCTGGTTGTAGACCTCGTAGTAGTTGGTCTCCATCGGGACCCGCCTGGTCCCGAACCCGTGGTTGGTCGGGATCAGGCGCTCGGCGATCGCCGGGTCGTCGAGTCGCTCCCGGATCTTGCCCGCCACCCAGTCCGACAGCAGGCGGTTCGCCTCGGTGTTGACGAGGACGTCGCGGAAGTTGGCCATCCAGATTCCGAAGCCGGGCTCACCCCACAGGCGCTCCCACAGCTCCTCCCGCTCCTCGGCGCTGCACTCGAGGGCCTTGCGCCGGTCGGGCACGTGGAGGAACCCGGCGAAGGTCCCGTCGCAGGTGTCGAAGATCTCCCGGTACCGCGTCTTGATCTCGGCCATCTCCTCCGGTTGGATCGGCCCGTTGTGCAGCGGGGCGCACCAGTTCGGGGTCCGCTGGAAGATCGTCAGGTGGCCGGCCACCTTCGCCACCTCGGGGATGAGCTGCACGGCGGTCGCACCGGTGCCGATCACCGCAACCCGCTTGCCGGCAACCGGATCGGTGTCGGTCGAGCCGTCGTCGTTGCGGGGCCAGTGCGAGGTGTGCCACGACCGGCCGGCGAAGCGGTCCCGACCGTGGACGGCCGGGTACACGGGAACCGACAGCGGGCCGAGGGCCGTCACGAGGTAGCGGGCCTCGATCTCGTCGAGGTACCCGTCATCGCCGTTGCCCTTGTCGTCGGACGTCTTGTTGTCGCCGGAAACGCCGTCGCCGGTCGCCGGGCGAGCGGTCACCTGCCAGCGGTTGGTGTCGGCGTCGTAGCGGGCGCCGGTCACGAACGTCCCGAAGCGGATGTGGCGGCGCAGGTCGAACCGGTCGGCGACGTGTCGGAGGTAGCTGAGGTTCTCGGGCTGGGCCGAGAAGCGCTCCTGCCAGTCCCAGTCCTCCAGCAGGTCGTCCGACCACGAGTAGCCGTAGCTGTAGCTCTCCGAATCGAACCGGGCGCCGGGATAGCGGTTCCAGTACCAGGTGCCGCCGACGTCGGTTCCGGCCTCGATGGCCAGCGTCGAGAAGCCGAGCTGCAGGAACCGGTGGAGCTGGTAGAGGCCGGACACGCCGGCCCCGATGATGACGGCGTCGTAGATCCCGTCGTCGGTCCTGTCGTCGGTCCCGATGAGGTTCGGCAGCGGGTCGTCGGCCATGGCCGCGAGCCTACGACGGCACCCCGACCGGGCTCGAATTCGGTTGCCGGCGCTGCGTCGAGCGGCCAGCATCGGTCCGATGTCCGACGACCTGCGCGATCCCGCCGTCGCCGAGCGACGCTTCCTCGATTCCCTGACCGACGCCACGGGGCTCGACCGGGGGTCGCTCGGCCCGGCCGGTACCACCGTGGTCGGCCGTCAGGACCGGGCCGACACGGGCGCCCTCGCCTGTTACCGGGCCGGTGGACACCTGCTGGTGTGGGGTGACCCGGCGGTGGTCGACCGGGTCACCGACCTCGGCGGTCCCACCACCCCGTCGATCGACGAGCTGACGACCCGGCTCGACACCGCCGGCTTCGAGCTGTTCGCCACCGTGCGAAACAACCTCCTGGCCGGCCCGCCGACCGAACCGGGTGACCTCGCCGTGCTCGCCCCCGACCTCCGCCAGCGGTGGCTGCGCGACGACACCCCCGGCGTGGTCGACGCGGTCAGGGCGTTCACCGAACGCTGCGATCCGGACGAGGTGGAGGCCGCCGCCCTCGATGAGCTCGACGAGTTCAACGAGGCGGCGATCAACGTTGTCGTACCGGCCGACGACACCGACACCGACACCGGCACCGACACCGACGACGCCGACGGCACCGACGGCGCCGGCCGGCCGGACATCATCGCCTACGCATCGGCGTCGGCCTTCGACTTCGATCCGCTCATCGCCGACATCGGCGTACTGGTCCGCGGCGACCACCGACGACGGGGCCTGGCCACCTTCGTCGTGGCCAGCACGACCGCCCGGCTGCTGGACGACGGGCGAGTGCCGCTCTACCGCCACACCGCCGCCAACGCCGGCTCGGCCGCCACCGCTGCCGCCGTCGGGTTCCGGCCCGTCGCCACCCTCGACTACTTCGTCACCCGCTCGGACGACGGCTGACGTCGACGCGCCGACCCGGCCGGCGCTCACCGACCGCCCGACTCGACCAGAGCCCCTCCGAACGCCGCGGCTAGCATCGGGTCATGCGAGTCGGTGTGTTCCTGTTCGGTGGAGTGGAGATGGACGATGCCGGTGCCGGGCCACCCGCACCGACCGACCGTCGCTACACCAACGAGGCGATGTGGCGGGCCTCGGAGCAGATGCTCGACATCGGCGTGCAGTGTGACCGCCTCGGTTACGACAGCTACTGGCTGACCGAGCACCACTTCCAGTACGAGGGCTACGAGGTCGTCCCCAACGGTCTGCTGTTCTCGGCCATCCTGGCCGAGCGGACCGAGCGCATCCGGATCGGCACGATGTTCAACATCGTCGGTCAGTGGCATCCGCTGAAGCTGGCCGAGGACTTCGCCACCGTGCACAACATCTCCGGCGGCCGGGGCATCCTCGGTGTCGGGCGGGGCACCGTCCCCCGCGAGGCCCGCAGCCTCGGCACCGACATCGGCTCCTACGACAATCCAGACCAGGCCGACGCCGACGCCCTGAACCGCAAGCAGTTCGACGAGGCCATGGACATCATCCAGCTCGCCCTCCGGGAGGAGACCTTCTCCTACCAGGGCGAGATCTACCAGTTCCCGCCCCCCGGCATCCCCGACCGGGGCGGGTTCGTCGAGACCCTGACCCTCGTGCCCCGCCCGCTGCACCCGTTCGAGACGTGGCAGGCCATCACCTCCCCGCCGACGCTCGACTACGTGCCGTCCAAGGGGTGGGGCGGCGTGTTCTGGTTGAAGCACCACGAGTTCACCCGCCAGTTCTGGCACGGCTTCGGCGAGCGCTACGCCGCCGCCAACGGCGCGGAGCTGGCGCCGGGGGAGAAGCGGACCCTCGTCGTCAACCCGTGGATCGCCGACAGTCGCGAGCAGGCGATGGCCGAGGTCCGCGACGGCCACGACGAGTTCTGGAAGTTCCTCGGCCCCTATGGCTGGAGTCGGGGCTACATGGGCGAGGACGGGAAGCCGTCCCCGCCAGGGCTCATCCCGACGTTGGAACAGTCGATCGACAACCAGACGTGGCTGGTCGGCACCGGCGACGACGTCGCCGAGCAGATCCTGGACTACGCCTCTCTCCTCGGCGGGGTCGAGAACCTCATCATCTTCCCGAACATGCCAGGCGACCCCTACAGCCGGACGGCCGAGCAGATCGATCGCTTCGCCTCCGAGGTGCTGCCGAAGCTCACCTGAGGCCGGGACCGGCAGCCGCGCGCAGCCGGTTCAGTCCGTCGACGCAGCCAGACGGACGAGCGCGTCGGCACAGAGCTTCGGGAGCTCGGCGCCGCCGTGGCCGCCGTCCTCCATGACGGTCAGCTCCGCCCCCGGCCACACCTTGGCCAGCTCCCATGGCGTTCGCAACGGCCCGCTGACGTCGAGTCGGCCGTGGATCAACACACCCGGCAGGTCGCCGAGATCGGCCGCCCCGGCGAGCAGCGGCCGGTCGCTGCGGAAACCGTGGTGGCGCCAGTAGTGGGTGACGAGCTTGGCGAACCGCACCCGGAACGCCGGATCGTCGAAGCGGGGGTTGGACTGGTAGCCGGGGGTCAGCGAGACGTGCACGTCCTCCCAGCGACACCAGGCCAGGGCGGCGGCCTCGACGACGGCGGGATCGGGGTCGGTCAGCAGCTCGCCGTAGGCGTCGACCAGCGGCCGGTCCCGCAGCCCGGCCGGGACGTTGGCCGCGAACTCGTCCCACGCCTCGGGGAAGATGGCGCCGACCTCGGTGGTGATCCACGACACCTCCTCGGGTGAGGTGGTGGTGACGGCGCCGAGCACAAGACCTCGCACGGTGTCCGGGTGGGCCTGGGCGTAGGCCAGGGCAAGCGTCGACCCCCACGACAGCCCGAGCACGAGCCACCGCTCGACGCCGAGGTGGCTGCGCAACGCCTCCAGGTCGGCGATCAGGTGGTCGGTCGTCTGGACCGAGAGGTCGTGGTCGGGTTCTTCGGCCAGCGGCCGGCTGCGGCCACAGCCGCGCTGGTCGAACAGGACCGCCAGGAACACGTCCGGGTCGAACCAGCGGCGGATGCCGGGCGAGGCGCCGCCCCCCGGCCCCCCGTGCAGGTACACGACCGGCACGCCATCGTCACGCCCCACCGTCTCCCAGTAGACGGCGTGGCCGTCGCCGACGTCGAGCAGCCCCGCTGCGGTCGGCTCGGGTGTGTGGTCGAGCATCGACTCAGCCGACGAAGGCGACGCCCTCGTTGAGCAGCTGGCGCCAGCGGGACTCATCGACCTCGGTGACCGCCAACCACTCGGAGAACACCTTGCCGGCCGGCGCGAACGACTCGCCCTCGCCTGCGTCGATCAGCTCGCTCACCCGTTCGGCCGGCAGTTTCACCACCAACCCGTCGGTCTTGTGGTGTGGCATGGCCAGGAACTCGTTGCCGACCCGGAGGCAGCTCGAGCTCATGATCGTGCCCTCGACGATCCGGCCGTCGGCCCCCATGAGCTCGGCGGCCAGATCCCAGAACACCGCCTCGGCTTCCGATTCCCCCCGGTCCGTTCCCTCACTCATGACCCGAACCATACCGGACGGGCCGGCGACGGTTCGCCGGCTCGTCCGACCTCTGCCACCATCGACGCCCATGGACCATCTGCAGGACTTCGGCGGCACGACCGCCGTCATCACCGGCGGCGCCTCCGGCATCGGGTTCGCCGTCGCCGACCGGCTTGGTCAGGAGGGCGCCAACCTCGTGATCGCCGACGTGGAGGACGAGGCGCTCGAACGGGCGTCCGAGCGCCTGACCAACGCCGGCTACCCGGTCGAGCCGGTGAAGACCGACGTCAGCGACCGATCCCAGATCACGGCGCTGGCCGATGCGGCACAGGCCCGATTCGGCGACATCCACTTCCTCCACAACAACGCCGGCGTCGTCACCACCGGCCTGGCCGAGGAGCAGTCCGAGGAGCAGTGGGACTGGGTGCTCGACGTCAACCTCCGGGCGGTGATCTGGGGGTGTCGGGAGTTCCTGCCCCGGATGAAGGCCCACGGTCAGCCGGCCCACATCGTCAACACCGCCTCGATGGCCGGCATGGGCGGCGGCCCGCTCATGGCCCCCTACTTCGCCACCAAGTTCGGGGTGGTGGGGTTGAGCGAGGGGCTCTGGCACGAGGGCCAGCTCGTCGGCTCGACGGTCGGGATCTCGGTACTGTGCCCGGCCTTCGTCCGCACCGGGATCGCCCGCTCCGATCGGAACCAACCCGAGGGCATGGGGGGTTGGGTGACCGGCGGCTCGCAGACCGGTGCCCAGTTCGCCGAGTTCCTGGCCGCCGGCGTCGACGGCGGCATCGAGCCGAGCGAGGTGGCCGACACGGTGCTCGCTTCGGTCCGCACCGGCAAGCTGTGGATCCTGACCCACCCCGAGTCGCACGAGTCGGTGACCAGGCGGGCCGAGGCCATCGTCAGCGAGACCGCCAGCCCCGAGGTCTGGAGCGTCGAGCGCTGAGCGCCGCCGTCCACGCCGCCATCGGGCTGGCCGCCCCAGCCATCGGCCACCCGTGCGATCGCCGAGGCCGATGATCGGCGAGCTCCCGGTCGGGGTGTGGCTGTTCCCGGCCGCGCCGGCCGACCGGCTCGTCGCCGCGATCGTCCGGGCCGAGGAGCTCGGCCTCGACGAGGTCTGGGTGGCCGACGAGGGGGTGGCCAGGGAACCGGTGGCCGTCCTCGCCGTTGCTGCGCGGGAGACCACCCGGATCCGCCTCGCCGTCGGCATCACGACGCCGTTGCTGCGCCACCCGGGGGCGTTGGCCGCGTCGGCTTCCACCGTCGACGAGCTCAGCGGCGGTCGGTTCGTGCTCGGCCTCGGCGTCGGTGGCGACAAGTCGCTCGCCCCCTTCGGTATCGAACCGACCCGGCCGGTTGTCCGGCTCGCCGACGCCATCACCACCGCACGGGCCGTCCTGAGCGGCCGCCCGGCCGAGGGTTACCTCCCGCCCGATCACGCCGCCCCGCCGCGCCAGGTCCCGATCTGGGTCGGGGCCCGCGGACCCCGGCTCCTCGAGCTGGCGACGAGCGCCGCCGACGGCATCTTCGTCAGCGGCTGCAGCCAGGAGCAGCACGATCGAGCATCCGCCGTCCGCCGTTCCGCCATGGTCGGCGAGTCCGCCGTCGGGCTCGCCCTCTACCAGTCGGCGGGTCGGCCGGCGAGGCCCGGCGTCGTCGACTGGGACGACGTCGGTCCGGTCCTGTCCGGCGAAGCGGCCAGGATGGGCGATCCGCCGCCGACCTCGCTCGGGATCAACCTCGTCGATCTGCTCGATCCGGGCACCGATCCGGTTGCCGCGGTCGAGCGGGCCGCCGTCGCCCTCGGCCGGGGCTGAGCGTCGGCTGACCGCGGGCCGCCCCGAAGCGCGGCGCCGGGAGCTCGATTCGGGGCCCGATTCGGGGGCCGGGCCCGGCGAGCCGAGCCGAGACCGCCCGGCTCAGGAGGCCCGGAGCTGGTCGTACACGGTCAGCGTCGCCTCCCGCTCGTGCACCCCCATGGCCTCGATCACCGCATCGAGTTCGTGCTGGGGGATGGCCTTCCACTGCTCCATCGTCTCCCACCAGATGACCGCGTGGACCTTGCCGGGATCGTCGGCCGAACGCCACATCTCCTTGCGGACGAACCCGTCCTGGGCCTCCAGGAACCGGCTCCAGTTGGCCTCCTCGATCGGCAGCCAGGCGTTCAATTCCCCCGGTGGGACGTCGAAGGTCAGGAACTCGATCACCATGAACGGCATGTTACGCCGACCGGCAAGGCTACGGGCCAGGCCCCACCCCGGTGTAGCATCGACAACGTCCGGAGGGGCCGTCCCGCACCGAGCGACGTGGTGTGCGATGAACGGCGCGAGACGAGGAACCGGATCTTGGCTGACACCGTGACATCGGCACCGGCCGTGGCCGGGGCCAACGGCCACACCGCACTCGCCTTCAACGAGATCGGCATGGTGTTCCCCGACGGCACCGAGGCCCTCCAGGACATCTCGTTCCAGGTCGACCGGGGCGAGTTCGTGACGATCGTCGGGCCGTCCGGCTGCGGCAAGTCGACCCTGCTGAAGATCGCCTCCGGCCTCCTGAACAACACGGCCGGGACGGTCGAGGTCGACCGCGAGCGCATCGGCTACGTGTTCCAGGATGCCACCCTCCTCCCGTGGCGCAACGTCCAGGGCAACGTCGAGCTCTTCGCCGAACTCCACAAGATCCCGAAGGCCGAGCGCCGGAAGCTGGCGACCGAGGCCATCGAGCTCGTCGGCCTGTCCGGGTTCGAGAACCACTACCCGAAGTCGCTGTCCGGCGGTATGAAGATGCGGGCCTCGCTCGCCCGCACGTTGACCCTCCGTCCGCCGGTGTTCCTGTTCGACGAGCCCTTCGGCGCCGTCGACGAGATCACGAGGGAGCACCTGAACGACGAGACCCAACAGCTCTTCCAGCGGGAGGGGTTCGCCGGGCTGTTCATCACCCACTCGATCAGCGAGGCGGTGTTCATGAGCACCCGGGTGCTGGTCATGTCGGCCAGACCCGGTCGGATCGTGGCCGAGTACGACGTGCCATTCGAGTACCCCCGGATCCCCGACCTCCGGTTCGACCCCGAGTTCGCCAATCTCGCCGGCGAGATCTCACAGTCGCTTCGGGGAGGCCACTCATGACGACCGAGCTGACCGACACGGTGGCCGTCGACGGCAGCGTCGAGTCGGGCGACAGCACCCCGCTGTTCGACGCGACGCCACCGAAGCCCTACCGGACCAAGAGCCGGGTCCGTCAGGCGGCCGAGACGGTGCTGCCGCCCCTCGTGCTCGGCGCCGGGATCATCGGCCTGTGGTACATGGTCACCTACGTCTTCCTCGACCCGGACAAGCGGTTCCTGCTCCGTCCACCGCACGAGGTCTGGCTGGTCGGCTTCGCCGACTGGGAGAACTTCTCCGAGATCCTCGGTGGCCTGTGGTCGTCGACCCGGGTGGCGATGATCGGCCTCGCCATCGCCATCGCCATCGGCTTCTTCCTGGCCATCATCATGAGCCAGGCCAAGGTGATCGAGCGGGGGATCTTCCCGTTCATGGTCGTGCTCCAGGCCATCCCGATCCTGGCCATCGTGCCGTTGATCTCCTTCTGGTTCGGCACGGGCCAGACCGCCAGGATCCTGGTCTGCGTGATCATCGCCCTGTTCCCGATCATCGTGAACACGCTGTTCGGGCTGCAGTCGGCCGAACGGGGCACCCACGACCTGTTCACGCTGCACAACGCCAGCCGCCTCACCCGCCTGCGCAAGCTGATGCTGCCGGCGGCCATGCCGGCCATCTTCGCCGGTCTCCGCATCTCGGCCGGTCTGTCGGTCATCGGCGCCATCGTCGGTGACTTCTTCTTCGGGCGGGGCGACGTCGGGATCGGCCAGCTGCTCCAGCGGTACGCCAACCAGCTCGACGGCGAGCAGCTCCTCGCAGCGGTGTTCATGTCGTCGGCGCTCGGCGTTGCCGTCTTCCTCATCTTCGGCTGGATCCAGAGCTTGGCGCTCAACCGCTGGCACGAATCGGGATCCGGCGGGATCTAGACCCGAGCCAGTCGACACACTTCGCCCGGGTCGCTAGGCCCGGATCGATACCTATCTCCGGGGAGGGGATATGCGCACACTGAAATGGTCCCGTTTGTTGAGTTTGTTGTTGGCGTTTGCGTTGTTCGCCGCTGCGTGCGGCGATGACGATGACGACGACGCCGGCGACTCAACCGATGCGTCCGCCTCCGCCTCGGCATCGGCTTCGGCTTCGGCGTCCGCATCGGAGCCGGCCGACGACGACGCCATGGAAGAGGAAGACGACGCCATGGAGGACGAGGACGCCATGGAGGAGGACGGCGAGATGGCCGCCGGCTCCCTGGCCGAGATCTGCCCGAGCCCCCTGGTGATCCAGACCGACTGGTGGGCCGAGGCCGAGCACGGCGCGCTCTACCAGCTGATCGGCGACGGCTACTCCGTCGACGTCGAGAACCGGATCGTCACCGGGCCGATGGTGCTCGACGGCGAGGACCTCGGCATCGACTTCGAGATCCGCTCCGGCGGCCCCTCGATTGGCTTCGCCGCCCCCCGGGTCCAGATGTACACCGACGACTCGATCCACCTCGGCTACACCACCACCGACTCCCAGGCCACGAGCTGGGAGGACCTGCCCCTGATCTCGGTCATGGCGCCGCTGGAGATCAACCCGCAGATCGTGATGTGGGACCCCGACACCTACCCCGACATCGAGTCCATCGCCGACCTCGGCGAGGCCGGCGTCGAGGTCAACCTGTTCGGCGTCGACGGCTTCCCCGAGGCCTTCGTCGCCCAGGGCATCTGGACCGAGGACCAGCTGAACCCGTCGTACGACGGCACCCCGGCCCGGTTCATCGCCGAGGGCGACATCGCCCAGCAGGGCTTCGCCTCGGCTGAGCCCTACAACTACGAGTTCGTCTTCGAGGAGTACGGCAAGGCCCCGGCCTTCGAGCTGCTCCATGACGCCGGCTGGCAGGTCTACTCCCAGACCATCGGCGTGAAGCCCGGCGATCTCGAGACGCTGCGCCCCTGCCTCGAGCAGTTCATCCCGACCCTCCAGCAGGCCGTCGTCAGCTGGGCCGCCGACGCGTCGAGCTCGAACGCCGTGATCGTCGACGCGGTCGCCCAGTTCGACGCCGACTGGGTCTACTCGGCTGAGCTGGCCGACTGGTCGGTCGACAAGCAGCTTGAGCTCGGTCTGGTCGGCAACGGCCCTGACAGCACGGTCGGCAACATGGAGGCCAGCCGCATCCAGGCCATCCTCGACGCCCAGCGCGAGGTCGGGGTCGACATCCCCGATGACCTGGCGGCAGAGGACATGTTCACCAACGAGTTCATCGACGAGAGCATCGGTCTCTGATCGACCGCCTCGTCGACGAGGACGTGACGTGATGGTCGGGGGCCGGTCCGCACTGGGCCGGCCCCCGGCCGTTTTGCGATGATGGCTCGATGACCACGGACACCGACGGGCGGGCCTACGGGCGGGAGACCGGCACGTGGGACCCCGAGCTGGTCGAGGTCGGGGCTGGCACGCCATCCGGCGAGCTGCTCCGCCGCTACTGGCACCCGATCGCCACCAGCGAGGAGGCGACCGACCGGCCGACCGAGATCCGCATCCTCGGCGAGGACCTCATCCTGTTCCGCGACCGCTCGGGCGTCCCCGGGCTGCTCGAGCCCCGCTGCTGCCACCGAGGCACGACGCTCTACTTCGGTCGGGTCGAGGACGACGGGATCCGTTGCCCCTATCACGGGTGGCTGTTCGCCGCCGACGGCACCTGTCTCGACCAACCCTGCGAGCCGGACGGCGGCCGCAACCGGCCCCGCTACCGCCAGCCGTGGTATCCCGTGGTCGAGTACAACGGGCTGCTGTTCGCCTATCTCGGTCCGGCCGACCGCCAACCGGTGTTCCCCCGCTACGACATCTTCGACGGCTTCGACCCCGAGACCGAGGAGGTCGAGATCGTCGACCACTTCGCTTTCGGTGGGCCGTCGGTCGCCCCGTGCAACTGGTTCCAGACCCACGAGAACGTGATGGACCCGTACCACGTGTTCATCCTCCACGTCGCCATCAGCGGACCCCAGTTCAGTCCCCAGCTGGAGATCTGGCCCCACATCGAGTGGCAACGCCACGACTGGGGCGTCACCTCGACCCAGGACCGCCAGCTGCCCGACGGCACGATCCTGCACCGGGTGACCGAGGTCCGAGCGCCGACGATCCGGGTCATCGCCACCCCGACGCTCACGGTGCTCGGCAAGACCAACAACCTGTCGTGGGCCCTCCCGATCGACGACACGACCACCCGGGTCTTCGCCATGCTGCGCAAGCCGAAGGGGGCCGAGGCCCAGGGCATGGCCGTCTACGCCGGCGACAAGAGCTGGTTCGACCTGACCGACGAGGAGCACCAGTACTTCCCCGGCGACTACGAGACCCAGGTCGGGCAGGGCCCGATCACCCGTCACTCGACGGAGCGCCTGGCCACCTCCGACCGGGGGGTGTCGCTGGTCCGGCGCCAGTTCAAGGAGCAGGTCCGGATCGTGGCCGACGGCGGCGATCCGATCGGGGTGTCGTTCGACGAGGGTGCCGGTCCGGCGACCGTCGTGGCCGGCAACTACATCGTCGGGCCCGACACCGACCTCGACACGATCCCGCTCAGCGACTCGCTCCGCCGGATGGCCGATCGGACGGTCGACCGGTAGAACCGGATCAGAAGGGGCTGAGACCCATGCGGTTGCGGATCGACGTCAACTCGCCGAGATGGTTGAACCCGTGTCCGACGGCCTCCCATTGCAGGAAGAACGAGGCCGGCCGGCCACGCCACATGTCGTAGAGCCAGCCCATCCGGTCCTCGGGGGCGCCGAGCGAAGCGAGCGCCGTGTCGGTGTCGAGCGTCGGCCGTTCCAGGATCGAGAGGTCGGCCTCGTCGAGCCAGCTCCTCGTGCCGTCGAGCACGGCAAGGGCGTAGCCCTCGACCGCTTCGGGGTCGAGGCTGTCGACCAGCTCCGTGTCCTCGCCCTCGGCCAGCCCGCGCCACAGGTCGTCGCCGACGCCGACCCGATCGGTCCAGGCATGCACGGTCTCGTCGACCTCCCGCAACACCCGGTTGACCGCCACGTCGTGGTGGCGGGCCAGGTGCCACAGGATGTAAGTGGGGGCGATGCCACCGTCGTCGACCCGTTCGGCCCGCCGATCGACCGGGATCCGGGTCAGGACCCCACCGGCCAGCCGTTGACGGAGCGATACGAGATCGCCGACGATCCAGGTCCGCAGCTCCACGATCAGCCTCCGCTCCGGTCGGCCGGGCGGTGGACGGTGGCCGACTGGTCGGCCGAGGCCACCAGCGTCCCGCGGTGGAACACCCGGCGAGACATGGGGGCGTCGGCGATCGCCTCCCGCACCGAGCCGGCATCGATGGCCAGCAGGTCGGCGGGGGAGCCCGGCTCGATCGTCACGGGTTCGAGGCCGATCGCCAGGCGAACGTCGTTCGACACGAGGTCGTAGGCGTCGTCCGGCAGCTGGTGGCCGGCCATCACCATCAGCGCTGCGGTCTCGAGCGGATCGGATCGGCCGACGAGGTTGAACGGGTCCTGCACGTTGTCGCCCCCGGCGGCCACCAGCGCACCGGCCTCCCGCAGCGCAGCCACCGCCGTGAGCCCCCGCGGGGTTCCGGTCGGGTGGTCGCGGCCCTGGAGGAACAGGTTGGTCTGGGGTAGTGGGAACACGGCGATGCCGGCCTCGGCCACCCGCCCGGCCACCTCGGCCTGGACCTCGGGTGTCTGCATGCCGAGGGTCACGCAGTGGCTGGCCGCCACGGGGCCGTCGAACCCGGCCTCGATGACCTGTTCGGCGTAGTCCCGGAGGGTCAGCACGGTCGGGTCGAGCATCTCGTCGGTGTGCAGGTCGATCCCGATGCCGGCCTCGGTGGCCACCCGGATGGCGTTGGCGATGAGGCCCGGTCCGTCCGGGTCGAGGTGCGGGCAGCCGCCGACCAGGTCGACCCCGGCCTCCAGGGCGGCGGTGAGTGCAGCCCGGTTGTCGGCCCCGTCCGGGCCGGCCATCGGGCTCGACGTCAGCGCCACCGTCTGCACGTCGAGCAGGCCGTCGAAGCGGGCCGCCGCCTCCTGGACCGCGACCAGCGCCGTGACGCCGTTGTCCGCGGTCACGTTCACGTGGGTCCGGACGGCGGTGACCCCCCGGACCAACAGCAGCTCCAGGGCCTTCGCCGCCCGCTCGGTGATGCCCTCCGGCGTGATCCGGCCCTGGCCGGCGGCCGTGACCCAGGCATCGATCGCACCCATCAGGTCCCCGGTCGGGTTTGGCACGAGGTCGGCGGTGAGCGCCTTGTCGAGGTGGGCGTGGGGTTCAGCCAGCGCGGGCAGGAGGAGCCAGCCACCGAGATCGTGCTCGATCACTGCGGCTTCGGCTTCGGCTGTGGCGGTGCGGGTGTCGGGGCGGCCGCCGCCGTTTGCGGTCGGGATGACCGCGGTGATCGTGCCGTCGCTGATCGACACGTCGACCAGGCGACCGTCGGCCAGTCTGGCGTTGGCGAGCAGGACGGCGTTCGGTGCGGTCATCGGGTCCCGACCTCCGGGCGGGTCGGCGTCGTCTGCCGGTGCGGGTCTTGGGTCTCGCCGGTTTCGGCGAGCCATCGGTCGACCAGGCGGCTGACGAAGGCGGCCCTGGCCGGCTCGAAGCGCTCGGCGTCGATCCGTTGCTCGGCGAGCGGTTGGGTGCCCGGACGGGCCGCCGTCGCCGCATTGCCGGCCCACCAGCCCTCGATCATGTCGGCCCTGGCGTCGGGGTGGAACTGGAGCCCGATGGTCGCACCGGCGCCCGGCTCCGTCGCCAGTCGGAACGCCTGGATCCGGAACAGGGGGCTGGTGGCCAGGAGCTCCGCCCCGACCGGCAGCTCGGTCAGGGCCTCGTAGTGACACTGGAAGACGTGATCGAGGTCGGCGAAGAGGCTGATGCCGGCCGCCGTCGGTTCGATCGGGCAGAAGCCGTACTCGGCCACGCCATCCGGTCGAGCCTCGGTGGACACCCCGACGGCGGCACCGAGCACATGCGCGCCGAGGCACAGGCCGAGGTAGGGCACGCCGGCGGCGATGACCTCGGAGGCGAACTCGATCTCGGCGGCCATGAACGGATGCTCCGACGCCTGCCAGGTGCTGACCGGGCCGCCATTGACGACGACCGCACCGAACCGGTCGCCGAGCTCCGCGACCCCGGGCAACGGATCGCCGGCGGGATGACAGCACAGCTCGACCTGGTGACCACGGTCCCGCAGTTCGTCGTGGATGCGGGACTCGGTCCAGGTCGGGTCGTGGATGAGCGACAGGACCCGAACGCTGCTCGCCTCGGTCACCGTCAGACCGACCGGGTGGCGTCTGACGGTGCGGTCTCCGGCGAGGTCGGCGCTCGTCTGGCCGGACCCTCCGTGCGGTCGACGTAGGGCTCGTCGTAGCCGTCGATCCGGCGGGCCAGGAACTCACCGGCGGTCACCGGCTCGTAGTGGGCCGGGCGCTCGGCGGTCACGCAGGCCGGGATCGTCTCGACCACCGTTGCCGGGTCGGGGTTGACGAAGAACGGGATCGAGATCCGGTCGCCCTCCGCCGGACCGACCACCCGATGGGGGGTCGACCGGTAGAGGTCGTTCGTCCAGCGGGCCATCATGTCGCCGAGGTTGACGACGAGCTGCCCCGTGGCCGCATCGACCGGCGTCCAGTCACCGCCGAGCGGCTTGACCTCGAGACCGGCGACGCCGTCGGTGGCCAGCAACGTGATCAGGCCGTAGTCGGTGTGGGGCTCGGTCGGAACGGGGAGGGTACCGTCGGCGGCCGGCTCGATCGGCGGGTAGTGCAGCAGCCGGAGTCGGCACTGCGGTCGTTCCATACGGGAACGGAAGAAGCCGTCGTCGAGCCCGAGGGCCGACGCCAGGGCGGCCAGCACCGCATGGCCGACGGGTAGCGCTGCCCGCTGGTAGGAGCGGACGGCGCCGGCAAGGTCATGACCCGGTACCTCCGGGATCGGGACCTCGTCGGCCAGCCCGAGGTCGAGGTACTCGGTCCGGTCGCTGGCCCTGGTGGCGTCGATGGCGGTGCCGGCGTGGGGCACGAAGCCGTAGCGGTCGACCCTCGGAGTCCGTTCCTTGTCCTGCTGCGGCTCGGCGAAGAAGGCCCGGGCGGCCAGCATCAGGTCGGACAGCTCGTCGTCGATCCCGTGGCCGGTGACCACGACGAAGCCGGTCTCGGTGCAGGCCTCGTGCAGCCGTGCGATCGTGTGCTCGGCCCGGTCGACAGTGGTGTCGGCGGCCAGGAGTGGTCCGAGATCGACGAGGGGAGGAGCGCCCACGGGTCCAGGATACTCGGCCGATCGGGGCCGGAGCCGGGCTGGAGCGGGGCCGGCTGACCACGCCGATCTCGGGTTGCGACCGGAGCGACGGCGATGTGGCGGCCATCTGCCAGACGTCGGTCGGGCATGGACGTCACTATCGCCCCCGCCTGAGGGGTGAAACTCACGGCGCGGCCCAGCAGCCGGTCTCCGGGCCGGTCGCCCCCGGCGCTAGGTTGAGGCCGTCGTCGAACCAGCGCGAAGGGGCCAGACCATGTCCGAGATCACCGACCTCCGCAGCTACCTGACGGCGCTGGAGGCAGCCGGCCAGCTGACCAGGATCGACGCCCCGGTCTCGATGGTGCACGAGTTGGCCGACGTCGGCTCGATGCTGGCCCGCACCGACACCGGCGCCGGCTACTTCAGCAACGTCGACGGCAGCCCGTGGCCGATCGTGTGCGGCAGCGTCACCTCCCATCGTCGGGCCGCCATCGCCCTCGAGTGCGCCCAGGACGAGATCGTCGACGTGATGGATCGGGCGCTCGAGCCGACCAACGGCATCGGCCCCGTCCGGGTCGACCCCGACCCCGACCGGGTGCCGTGGTTGGCCAATTCGGTCGTCGGCGGCGACGTCGATCTCGACGCCATCCCCATCCCCACCCACAGCCGGGGCGACGGTGGGGCGTTCATCACCGGTGCGGTGACCGTGGCCAAAGACCCGATCTCGGGCCGGGGCAACCTGGGCTACAACCGGATGCTGCGATTCGACGACCGCCAACCCGGGCGGAACCGGCTGGGGTTCAACGTGAACGAGTGGCGCGACGTCGGGACGTTCTGGAAGTCCCGCGATGACCCCGACGCCCCCTTCCCGATCGCCCTCGCCATCGGGCTCGACCCGGCGATCATGATCGCCGCCGGGGTGAAGACCCCGGTCGACGAGCTGCTGATCGCCGGCGCCATCCGCGGCCGCGGCATCGAGGTGTGTCGGGGGGTGACGGTGGACGTCGACGTCCCGGCCGCAGCCGAGATCGTGATCGAGGGCTTGCTGCACCCGACCGTGCGGGAGCCGGAAGGCCCGCTTGCCGAGTTCCACGGCTATCACGGCGAGGCCTGGAACAGCCCGACGTTCGAGGTCACGGCGATCAACCACCGCGACGATCCGATCTACCAGACGATCATCCCCGGCTGGTACGAGCACATCTACATCGGCAACGTCCTGCCCCGAGAGCCCCTGCTGCGCCGGTTCGTCCGCCACCTCGACGCCAGCGCCGATGTCCACATCCCGCCGTACGGCAACGGCTTCCTGGCCATCGTCCAGATCGACCGCGACAATCCCGGGACGCCGAAGAACCTGGCCATGGCGGCGATGGCGGCCCATCTCAACATCCGCAATGTGATCGTCGTCGACCGCGACATCGACGTCCACGACCCGGCCGAGGTCCAGTGGGCGTTGACCAACCGGGTCCACTGGACGACCGACGTCTTCACCGTGCCAGGCGCCCAGGGCCACGAGATGGATCCGACGGCCGATCAGCGTGGCGTCAGCACCAAGGTCGGGATCGATGCCACCTACAAGCGGGAGCGACGGGAGTACGGCGAACGGGTCTCGTACCCGATGGTCGACCTGCACCGGTACGTCTCGTGAGCGGGCCCCGCCGGGTGGTGGTGGCGATCACCGGGGCAAGCGGGGCGATCTACGGGATCCGGGCGTTGGAGCTGCTCCGACAGGTCGACGACGTGGCGACCCATGCCGTGCTGACCAGCGCAGCCAAGATGACGATCGGGATCGAGACGCCGTTCACCGTCGACGAGGTCGAGGCGCTGGCCGACCACGTGCACGGCAACCGCGACATCGCCGCCCCGATCGCCTCCGGCTCGTTCCGGACGGCCGGCATGCTGGTGGCGCCGTGCTCGATCAAGACGCTGTCGGCGGTGGCCACCTCGGCCTCGGCCGAGCTGGTTGCCCGGGCGGCCGACGTCACGCTCAAGGAGCGTCGGCCGCTGGTGCTGATGGTGCGGGAGACCCCGTTCCACCTCGGCCACCTCCGGCTGATGACCCAGGTCGCCGAGGTCGGCGCGATCGTCCAGCCGCCGATCCCGGCGTTCTACAACGAGCCGGACACGATCGACGATCTCGTGACCCACTCGGTGGTCCGGGCCATCGAGCATCTTGGCATCGAGGCCGGCGAGACCCGTCGTTGGCACGGCGGCTGACCGCGACCGGCGTCACTCAGCGCCCCAGCATCGCCGCCACCTGCTCGATCCGTTGCCCGGCTCCCTCGACCGACGGCAGGGCGAGCTGGTACTCGTCGATCCCGTGGTCGTCCAGCCGACGGCGGAGCTCGGTCCCGCACTCGTCTGCGGTGCCGACGATGGCAAACGCCGACACCCAGTCGGGATCGACGTGGTTGGCGGCGGCCGGTGGGCCACCCTCGCCGAGGGCCAGACGGATCGCGGCCACCCGGTCGGGGCCGAGGCCGAGGCGCTCCCTGACCTCCTCCGGTGAGTCGACCAGTCGGAAGGTGAGCTGGGCCCGAGCGGCGTCGAGGTCGGCGTCGGTCGTGACCAGCATGGTGGAGTAGCCGACCCGGACCGGCCGGTCGCCGGCCGCGGTCCGCAGGTCGCGGACGTGACCGGCGAGCAGGTCCCGGTGGACCCAGCTGAGGTTGAAGCCGTCGGCCAGGCGGCCACCGAGGTCGAGCATCCTCGGGCCCCGCCCGGCCAGGACGATGTCGACGTCGGCCCGGCCGTAGTGCAGCTCGGCCCCGGCGAAGGAGAAGGCGTGGCCGTCGTGGTCGACGCGTTCACCGGCGAAGAGGCGGCGCAGCGTCCGCACCATCTCCTCGATCGCGGTCACCGGTCGTCGGCGCTCGATGGCAAGCGGACCGAGCGTCAGTCCGCCGCCGGCGCCGAGCCCGAGGACGGCCCGACCGCCGCTGGCCTCGTCGAGGGTGGCGATGGCCGATGCGGTGGCGCCGGGATGACGGACGAACGGGTTGGTGATGCCGGGGCCGAGTCCGACCCGTTCGGTGGTGGCGGCGACGGCGGCGAGCGTCACGTAGACGTCTCGGGTGTGCAGGCCCTCGTCGTAGACGAAGCAGCGGGCCGCCCCGTTGGCCTCGGCGAGGCGGGCCAGCTCGGCCACCCGACCGACGGGCCCGTCCGGCATGAGGTTGACGGCCAGCGGCAGGGGAGTCGGTGGCCGACGACCGGGCGGCCCGATCGAGCCGGGGGCATCGTCCATCGGTCCGGTCAGCCCGCGGCCCTGGCGGGGCGAACCGCGCTGGCGGCACGCCGCGGTGACAGCCGTCGAAGCGACCGCAGGCGACGCCCGACGGGTCCGGTCAGGTCCCGCTCGACCACACCGGCGGCGTTGCGTCCGGCCGCCCCGAAGATCCCGGCCCCGGGGAACGTTCCGGCACCGGAGAGGTAGAGACCGTCGATCGGGGTGCGGTACCGGGTCAGCTCCTTCTGTCGGCCGAGCAGGGCCGCCATCGGCGAACCTGCATACGACGGGGTGTGACCTCGGTGCATCGAGAACTCCCGCTCGTACCGGTCGGGGGTCATCGCCCGCCATGACACGATCCGGTCGCGGACACCGGCTTCCATGAACCCGGCCCAGACGTCGAGCCACCGTGCGGGCTCGTCCGAGTCGGTCCAGCCACCCGGATGGTCGTAGGGGGTGAACAGCACCTCGACGCTCAGCACGTGATGGCCATCGGCGGTCACCAGTGTCGGGTCGAGCACGGAGGGGACGTTGGCGAGGATGCTCGGCCGGCTGGCCACCCGACCGTCGGGGCGACGGGCGTGGGCCTCGGCCAGATCCTCGGGACTCGGTGAGATGAAGGCCGTCGGCCCGAGCAACTCCACATCGGGATGCCGGTCGACGAGACGGTCGTGCTGGCGGTAGCGGGGGACGCCGTCGATGACCGCATCGATCTTCGACTCGTAGCCGTCGTGGGTCGGGAGCGAACGCCAGCGGTCGATGAGGCGACGGGCCGCCGCCGGAGGTTCGTCGATCCAGTCGACGAACACCCGCTTGGGATCGCAGGCCGCCACCACCATCGAGCTCTGGAGCTCGGTGCCGTCGTCGAGGCGGACGCCGGCGACCCGGCCGCTCGCCAGGAGTAGTCGATCGACCCGGGCACCGCAGCGGACGCGCCCACCGGCCGCCTCGAAGCTGGCCCGGGTGGCGTCGGTCAGCGCCCCGCTGCCGCCCTCCGGCCGACCGGTCGTGACCAGGTGGCGGGAGGCGTAGCCGAGGGCGGCCAGGCCGGTGCCCGGCAGCGCCGGATGGGCGCCCCAGACGGTCGGACCGGAGGTGACGAGCGGCATCGTGAGATGCCAGTCGTCGAAGTACTGGCCGAGCACGTCGTCGATGCTCCGGCGCGACCAGTCGAGCAGCCGCCTCGCCCCCTCGGCCCGCCGTGCCGTGCCGCCGGTGCTGCGGACCGCCGTTGCCGCCATCGGAACGGCACCGGGCCTGGCCCTGGCCATGTCGAGTACCAGCTCGGCCACCGGCATGGCGTCGTCGAGGTAACGGCGGTAGCCGTCGACCTGGTCGGGGAAGGCGGCGGCTAGCGAGTCGAGCTGGCGGTCGACCTCGGGGAAGAAGAACCACGGCTCGGCACCATCGTGGTACAGGTTGAGCGAGCCGGCGTCGGCCTCGAGATAGCGGAGCCCGTTGGCCGCCAGCTCGAGCTCGTCGACGATCGGCATGGCCCGGATCAGCGTGTGGTCACAGTTGCAGATGTTGAACCGGGCCCCGAGGTCGCTGACGGTCGACGCGCACCCCCCGACCTGGTCCCTTGCCTCGATGACCAGGGTGTCGATCCCGGCCCTGGCGAGGTAGGCGGCGCAGATCATGCCGTTGTGCCCACCGCCGACGACGATCACTTCCGTGGCTTCTGTGGCTCCTTCGGCTGCTGTGGCTCCCATCAACCGATTGTACGATCCGGAGGTGCGGACGATCGTGGTCCAATTTCACCCCCTGGACGACAGCTACAACGTCGCTCTCCTCCACGCCGTCGTCGACGCCATGGAGGAGTCGGGCCGGGCCAACGAGGTCGTCCGCCTGGCCCAGGGAGGCGTGATCGATCGGGAACGGCTGGCCGCCTGTCAGCACCTCGTCGTGGTCACGCCGACGTGGTGGGGGGCGATGCCGGCCAAGGTCCTCGACTGGATCCAGACCGAGCTCGGTCCGTGGATCGACGGCGCCGGCGACCCCGGTCGGTCGCCGCTGCGGTCGGTCGAGCGGCTGACGGTGGTGACCAGCCACGGGTCGTCGCAGCTCATGAACCGGCTGCAGGGTGAGCCAGGCCGCCTGCTGTGGCGACGCTCGGTGTTGCCGCTGTGTCGACCGGACGCCGAGTTCGACTGGATCTCGTTCTACAAGCTCGACCGGTCGGACGAGGGTCAGCGTCTGGCCTTCATCGACCGGGTCGGTCGGGAGATCCGGGCCATCGCCGGTGGCGGGGCCGGGGTGCCGCCGACCTGAGGCACCGTCACCAGCGGCCGATGGCCCGCTCCACCCGGCGACCGGCCGCTGGGTCGGCACCGGCACCCCGGGCGGCCGACACGAACGTCCGGCGACACAGCCGGTTGCAGTTCAGTCGCAGGGTCCACATGATCGTGCGCCGACCGAGGTCGCCGTGCCGGCGCGTGGCCCGCCGGCCGTGCGGCGTGGTGGTGAGGACCCCGAGCCGTCGGACCTGGGTCATGCCGGGCGACACCCGACCCTTGTCGTCGAACACGAAGGCGACGCCGAGCACCAGCACCCGCTCCAGCCACCCCTTCAACCGTGCCGGCACCGTGAACGTGGTGGTCGGGTAGCAGAAGAGCAGGGCATCGGCGGCCCGGACCAGGTCGGCCGAGGCTCGGGTGTCGTCGCCGACCAGCGGCTGGTCCGTGTGGTACGCCGCCCGCTCGCCGCTCGACATGAACGGCTCGAACCCGTCGCCCGCCAGGTCCAGGTGGTCGACGTCGTGCCCGTTTGCGGTCAGCGTCGCCACCGCCCGCTCGGCCATCATCCGATCGGGGTCGTCCGGCTCGAAGGCGTCGATGACCAGCACCCGCATCGACACCAGGCTAGGTCGGCCGCCCCCTCCTCTTCCTCCGGGTCGGCCGAGCGGCCCCGCCGGCGGGCCACGGATACGATCGGCCGATGGCCGATCAGCCGCCCGTTCGCATGGGCCTCTACCTCCAGGACAAGCACCCGATCGGCTACGAGATCGAGATGGTGCGGTACGCCGAGGAACGGGGGTTCGCCGAGATCTGGCAGGCCGACACCCGCCTGGCCCGCGACTGCGTCGTGATGATGAGCGCCCTGTTGGCCAACACCTCCCGCATCCGGATCGGCAGCGGCGTGTTGCCGATCTACACCCGCAACCCCGCGGTGATCGCCGCCAGCTGGAGCACGATGTGGGAGCTGGCCGGGCTCACGGCAGACGGCGAGAGCCGGGTCATGCTCGGCCTCGGGGCCTGGTGGGAGCCGATCGCCGGCCGGGTCGGCGCCGGCCGCCGCAAGCCACTCACCGCCATGCAGGAGAACATCGAGGCCATCCGGGCCCTGTTCACGATGGAGGAGGTCAGCTACGAGGGTGAGTTCGTGCACCTCGACCGGGTCCGGCTCGACGTCGCCTACGGCGAGACCGGCCCCCGGGACATCCCGATCTACCTCGGGGCAACCGGCCCGAAGATGCTGGAGCTGTCCGGCGAGATCTGCGACGGCCCGGTGCTCAACTACGTGGTGTCGACCGACTACATCCGCACCGCCGTCGAGCGGGTGGCGGCCGGGGCGGCTCGGGCCGGTCGTACCCTCGATGACGTCGATCGCCCGGAGCTCCTCGTGTGCTCGCTGTCCGACGACGACCCGGACGAGGCGATGCTGGTCGGCAAGTCGCTCGTCGCCTACTACCTCGGCACCGAGCCCCACATCCGGGAGGCCTCGGGTGCCGATCCCGAGCTGGTCGAGCGGGTGCAGGAGATCGTCGGCTGGCCGGCAACCGAGGGTGACTACCGGCGGGCCGCCCACCTCATCCCCGACGACCTGACCCGCAGCCTGATGGCCGTCGGCACCACCGCCGAATGCCGGGAGGCGGTGGCGGCCTACGTCGACGCCGGGGTGACGTGCCCGATCCTGTACCCGATCATGGACGACATTGCGCCGGTGATCGACGGCTTCGCCGGTTGGACGCCCTGACCCCCGTCGACCGCTGGCCGGTAGCCGGACGACGGCTCCCGACACCACGGGGGTAGGGCTGGCCCTACCCCGAAGAGACACGCTGGCGGTCTCCTTCGATCCGGCCCGATCCGTGACGCTTGGAACGTTCCCCCACCAAGCGAAACGGAGTACCCCATGCGTCCCTTTATCTCGTCGAGAACCTCGTCGAGCAGCACGGCGAGCCGAGGCCCGATCGGTCGGATCGTGCTCGCCATCGCCCTCGTCCTGTCGCTGCTCGCCGCCCTGACCGGCCCATCCGCAGCCTCCGGCCGCGATGAGGGCTCGACCATTCGGGGCGGCGGCCAGACGCCGGTCGTCGGCGGCATCCAGCCGGTCCGGGGCGGCGGCCCGCCTCCGCTCCGGTCGGACGTCGAGGCGATCGAGCTCGAGCTCGTCCAAGGCGTGCAGACACCGCCGGACGTCGGCCCGCCCGTCGTCATCCCGGTCAACGAGCCGCCGCCCGACCCGACCGGCCAGCTGGCCGGCAACCAGTACGGCTGTTCCGCCACCTGCATCACCGAGGCGCTGCTCCACAAGAGCCCGTTCACCCCGACCATCGAGCTGGAGATGACCACCAACGTGCTCACCACGAAGTACGTGTGGGTCCTCCCTCCCGGCCCGTTCCTGGTCAACGGCCTCCCGGCCCACATCGGGATGCCCCCGGCCGGCGTCTCCGGCAGCGGCTACACGTGGAACACGGACCTGCTCGGCCTGTCGTACGACAGCGTCTACCGGATCGTGATCGATGCCGTCGACCTGCAGGGCAACCACGAGATCGCCACCACGCTGGTGACGACGACCGAGGGCCCTCCCGACCAGCTGGTCGGCAACGGGTCGGGCTGCTACTACGACTGCATCGAAAGCGGCACCGTGTCGCTCGGTGACAGCTTCGACGTCGCCACCATCGAGCTCGTGGCCGACACCGACGTGACCTTCCAGGTCGCGGTCTCCACCTCACCCCCGTTCGAGATCAACGGCAACCCGTGGGTCACCAACGAGGTCAACCTCAACGTCACCAACCAGACGGCCACCAGCCTGACCGGACAGCTGACCGGCCTGGCCGGCGACACCACCTACCACGTGGTGGCCGAGGCGACCGACGGCGACGGCTACGCCCATTACGCGGTCGGGTCCTTCACCACCGACCCGGAGCCCGTCGTCGCCCCTGAGCCCCAGCCGGTCACGGTGACCTTCGAGAAGATCAAGGTCCTGTCGAACGGCGACACGCTCGGCTTCGGCGAGATCCGGTTCAAGATGGGCATCGGCCCGGACGGTTCGGTCGCCTACTGGCAGACCGCCGAGCACAAGCTGGGCGACGGCGACACCTGGACCACCGAGTACGGGACGACGCTGCTGGTCGAGGAGGGCGAGGTCCTGCCCGACCTCATCGTCAACGCCATCGAACGCGACGTCCAGTTCCCGTCGGCGATCAACAGCTGTGGGACCGGTCAGACCCTGTACGAGGATCCGATCGCTCCCGGGTGCGCCGACGGCTCGCTCAGCATCTCGGCCGGGGTCCTCGGCGGGGTGACGGTCGACTGGATCGAGACCCTGTCGACGTGTGAGCCGTTCAGCCTCCCGGCGTACAAGGACGACCTGCACTGCGTCAACATCCTGAGCCACGGCAGCCCGGGGAACGACTTCGTGACCTTCGAAGCCCTGGTCTCGTTCGAGCTCGGCTGACGGCGCCGGTTCACCTTCCCATCCCGATGACGAGCGGGCGCTGCGGTCTCGACCGCAGCACCCGCCATCGTCGTTTCCGAGGAGCGAACGATGGACGACCGAGGCAACAATGTGACACCGGAAGCGAGGGGTAACACCGTGACGACGATCCGCCTGGTGGTGGCCGAGGACAACCTGCTGGTCCGCGAGGGGCTGCTGAGCCTGCTCTCGACCGCAGACGAGCTCGAGGTCCTCGCCACCTGCGAGTCGCTCGACGAGCTGCTGCTCGCCGTCGACGAGCACGGTCCCGACGTGGTGATGACCGACATCCGCATGCCGCCGGACCACAGCGACGAGGGCATCAGGGCCGCCCTCGAGGTCCGCCGGCGCCATCCGGAGATGGGGGTCCTGGTCCTGTCGCAGTTCGTCGATCCGGCCTACGCCCTGGCCCTGCTCGAGGACGGGGTCAGCCGCCGCGGGTACCTGCTGAAGGACCACGTCGACGACGGCGATCGGCTGATCGACGCCATCCGCTCCGTCGCCGCCGGCGGTTCGTTCATCGACGACGACGTGGTCGACGCCCTGGTCCGGGGTCGGAGCCGGACGGCCGACAATCCGCTCGCCACGCTGTCCGACCGCGAGATGGAGGTCCTGGCCGAGATCGCAACCGGGGCCACCAACGCCACCATCGCCGAGAAGTTGGTGCTGTCGGCCAACTCGATCGAGAAGCACAGCAACTCGATCTTCGCCAAGCTCGGCCTGGCCCAGAACGACAACATCAACCGCCGGGTCGCCGCGGTGCTGATGTTCCTGTCCGGCCAGGAGATCAGCGGATGACCGCGGTCGCCGCCGAGTCCCCCGTCGACGTGCTGGCGGCGTGGCGGTCGGTGCAGCAGCAGCGTCTCGTCACGTTCGTCCGGGTCGACGCCGTCCTGACCTTCGTCTCCGGCTACTACGTGCTCGCCATCTACTGGTTCGCGGCCCGGGAGGGCTACCTGCTCGCGGCGTACGGGGTGACCATGGTCGGCGCCGCCATCCTCTCGACCGCGCTCCGTTCCGCCAGGCGAAGCGACGCCGAGGCGGCGGTGGCCCGCCTGGCCGCCGCCAACTGGTTCATGGTCATCGGCGGGACCCTGCTGGCCGCCCCGGTGTGGCCGGTGCTCGTGCTGGCGTCGCTCCTGCCGATGACCGCCGCCGCCTCCTACGTCGAGCAGCGGCAGTTCCGGTGGTACCTGCTCGGCTCGGTTGCGGTGGCCGCCGCCTGCACGCTCATCGGGCTGTTCACCGCGCCGACGTCGATCGCCGACGACGTCCCGGCCTGGACGATCGACTCGGTGCTCACCATCTTCGTGCCGGTGCTGACCGCGATGGTCGGGCTGCTGGCCCTCCAGAACTTCTCCAGGACCCGGCTGACGATCGCCAACCTCGTCGAGGCCCACCAGCGGCTCCAGAGCCAGTCGGACGCGCTGCTGGCGTCACGGATCCGGATGGTGGCCGCCACCGACGGTGAGCGCCGGCGGATCGAGCGCGACCTGCACGACGGCACCCAACAGCACTTCGTCTCACTCCTGCTGAAGACCGGCGCCATCAATCGGGTGGTGCGGGACCAACCCGATCGGGCCGAGTCGCTGCTCGGCGAGTTGCGCCAGGAGCTGAAGGCGGCCCAGACCGAGCTCCGGGAGTTCACCCTCGGCATCTACCCACCGTCGCTGACCCAGCACGGACTGGCTGCCGCGCTCCGCCGGGCCGTCGACCGGGTCCAGCTGCCGTCGAGGACCGACATCGACGACGTCGACCGGTTCGACCCGTCGATCGAGGCAACGGTCTACTTCATCTGCCTCGAGGCCCTGCAGAACGCCGACAAGCACGCCGGGTCGGACGCCACGGTCCGGCTCTCGTTGGCTCACGACGACGGCATGCTGCGGTTCGAGGTCGCCGACGACGGGGTCGGGTTCGCCCCGGGCGATGTGGCCCATCGCAGCGGGACCCAGAACATGGAGGATCGCATCGCGATCGTCCAGGGTCGGCTCACGATCACGTCGTCACCGGGGAGCGGCACGATCGTGCTGGGGGAGATCCCGGTTTAGCATCGAGGCCATGATCGATCTCGAACGGCACGGGGACGTCTTCGTCCTCACCATGAACGACGACGAGAACCGGTGGAACACCACGTTCACCCGGGCCGTGGCCACCGCCCTCGACGAGGTCGAGGCCTCCGACGGCGCGGCCGCCCTGCTGACCGTGTCGAGCCACCCCAAGTTCTTCTCCAACGGCCTCGACCTCGAGTGGATCATGGGCGACGACCCCGATCACCGGGGCGGCGACCGGGCGGTGTTCGGTGCTGAGTTCATGGCGGTGATGGGCCGGGTCATCACCCTCCCGATGCCAACCGTTGCGGCCGTCAACGGTCACGGGTTCGGTGCCGGTTTCATGTTCGCCCTGTGTCACGACGTGCGGCTGATGCGGGAGGACCGTGGCTTCCTGTGTGCCAACGAGGTGCAACTCGGGATGACGATCCCGTCGCCCGAGCTGGCG
>JBCCVL010000021.1:0-46858 GCA_039195375.1 Actinomycetota bacterium | reverse complement strand
TCGGTACCTCGGCCGTCGGTTGGCGCCGGCGGGCGACCTGGGCCAGGACGGGCAGGCCCTCGTTGACCACGTAGCCCCGTCCGGGTGGGGCGACGCCCTTCGGCGTCGGGAACCGGCATCGGAACAGGTCGCCGTGCTCCATCGACGGGCGCAGGGCGATGCCGGTCCGGTGTCCAGCGACCGCCTTGAGCCAGCGGTCGAGGCCACGGAGGCTCTCGTATCGGCCCGAGACGATCAGGTGCACGTCCTGCTCGGGTCGGGTCGCCAGGCCGTCGAGCACGTCGGTCGGAACCCGAGCCCCCTCGATCCCGTCGAGCAGCACGAGGGCCCGCGGATCGCCGCCCCCGTCACCTGCCTGAACGGCGTCACCCTCCCCATCGGCGAGGATCGCCGTGATCGTGTCGAGGTCGAGCAGGCCGAGCGCGGCGATCGCCTCCTCCCACTCCTCCGGTCGGGCGGAGGCGACGGCGATGCGGGCCCCGGGGTCCGACCGGCGGGCAGCGGCGGCCAGCGCGATCAGTGTCGACGTCTTGCCGCTCCCGGCCGAGCCCCCGACCATGGCGTGGGTACCCCGGCGAAGCTCGAGCGCCACCGGCTGCAGGTCGTGGTGGGCCAGGCCGATGGCCAGCCGCCAGCACGACGCCTCCGCCGTCGAGGCGGTGGTGAGGTCGGCCAGGTCGACGTCGTCGCCGAGCACCCGCACCTCGACCGGTCCGCCGGAGCCGGGGGCGCAAGCGGCGGCGCCGGCGCCCGTCCAGGCCGGCTCGTCGACCGCGGCCCGCAGGTCGCCGCCGGCGAAGTTGGCCAGCTGGACCTCGTCGCCGGTGCGGACGTCGATGGCCCGGCCTGGCACGAGCTCGGGGACCTCCTTCGGACGGAGGCCGAACATCATGTAGGCGTTCGGGTCGGCTAGGCGCTGGATCAGCTTGGCCTCCACCCCCTGGGCAACCCGGTTGGGGACGTCGCGCTCGGACTGGGCGGCGACGAGCGTGACGACGCCGAGGGCGGGCCCGTCGCGCACGATCTGGGCCAGCCGGCCCGCCGCGCCGAGCTCCCCCAGCTCCTCGAACGCCTCCAGCACCGCGGCGTAGTTGGCCACGACCAGCGTGACCAGCGGCGTCGGTTCGTGGAGCCGGGTGGTCGGGGTGATGCGGTCGACCTGGGCCGCCTCGACGAGCCGGCGGCGACGGTCGAGCTCGCCCTCGAGCACGCCGAGCGTCCGTAGGAGGCGCTCGTCGTCGTCCGGGGCGACGTAGCCGCCGGTGTGTGGGAGGCGCCGGAGGGCGGCCAGCGAGCCGGCGAAGTCGATCACGTAGACGTGCAACGCGTCGGCCGGGTGGGTCCTGGCCAGACCGAGCACCGCGGTGGCCACCCCCGAGGTCGCCGCTCCCGGCTCGATGCCGTAGACGATCAGGTTGCCGTCGTCGGCGCCCCACCAGAAGACGTCCTGACGCTGGAGGTCGGGAAGGTCGACGACGCCGAGCGGGGTCCGCCACGTCGACCCGGCTCCGGACCCGTCTGGCGATGGCGTGTCGGCCATCAGGCGCTCGGCGTCGACGGTCGGCGGGAGCGGGTCCGGCCACGGGACGCGAGGCGGTGGCAGGCCGAGGTCGGCCGCGGCCTGACGGGCGGCGATGACATAGCGGGCGAGATCGTCGAGCCCACCGCCGACGTCGGTGGCCCCGGCGGTTGCGGCCGACTCGGCCTCGGCGGTTGCGCCGGACTCGGCCCCGTCGACTCCGGCGACGTCTGGCTCGGCGCCCCGGTGCTCGTCCTCGGCGCCGGCGGCCGTCGTGACCGGCGCGGCCTCCTCGCCGACTTCGTCGTGGCCGGGCGAGCGATCGAGCAGCTCGAAGGTGTCCAGTCGCAACGCCGGCCCGTCGGTGGCCCGGGTCTCGACCGACACCAGCGCCGACTGGAAGCCGACGAGCTCGGCCGCACCGAACCGGGCGAACGCCCGTCCGGGATGGCGGCGATCGATGTCGGCGGCGTCGCCGCTGCCGATCACGTCGATCGAGTCGCGGTCGTCCTGGACCCGGAGGGCGATACGGAGGTTGGTGTTGGCCCGGATCTTGGCGTCGACCACGCCGGTCGGTCGCTGGGTGGCGAGGATCATGTGGATCCCGAGGCTGCGGCCCCGCTGGGCCACGTCGACGAGGGCGTCGAGGAAGTCGGGCAGCTCGGCGGCCAGCGTGGCGAACTCGTCGACGATGATCAGCAGTCGGGGAAGCGGGTCGCCGCCGGGTGGCAGATCGACGAGGTCGCTCACGCCGGCGTCGCGGAGGCGGAGCTCCCGATGCTTCAGCTCGGCCTGGAGGCAGCGGAGGGCCCGCCCGGCCAGGTGCTCGTCGAGGTCGGTGACAACACCGACGTTGTGGGGGAGTTCGGCGAACACGTCGAAGGCGCCGCCACCCTTGAAGTCGACCAGCACGAACGTGACCTGGTCGGGCCCGTAGCGGGCGGCGAGGGAGACGACGAGGCTCCGCAACAGCTCGCTCTTGCCGGCGCCGGTTGTGCCGGCGACGAGGGCGTGCGGGCCGTCCCGCAACAGCTCGAAGCCGAGGGCGCCCTGCTCGCCGGCGCCGAGCAGCGCCTGGCACCCGTCCGGCGGATCGGCCCAGGCCCGACCGACGGCGCCGGCCTCGGGAGCGATGCCGAGCAGGTCGCGCAGCAACGCCTGATCCGGGAGCGACACCCCGGCCCCCGCCGCCTCGGGGTCGGTGAACCGGGCGAGCGAGCGAGCCATCGGGGCGACGACGCCGTCGGCCAGGACCGGCACGATGGGGGCCCAGGCCAGACCGGTGCCGACCTCGACCAGCTCGCCGAGCGGTCGCCCGTCGGCGGCGACGACCAGCCGCAGATACGACGTGCAGAACGCCGGCAGCTCCTCGACGGTCGACGCCAGCACGATCGCCCGGCCGACCGACCGGGGCAGCCGGGCCGCGAGCGGACGGACCCCGCCAGCGACGAGGTCGCCCGAGTCGACGAGGAACAGCGGCACCGGCGGGACGAGCTCGTCCTGTCCCGGCCGGTAGCGGGAACGGTCGACCTCGGGCAGCAGCCGGGCGGCGAGACGGTCGGCCCCGTCGACCGACGTCGACACCCGGAGTCCGCCGGTCGGCTCGGCCAGGTGGGGCAGCCACTTCAGGTGGTCCCAGATCCGGGCCGACTGCTCGGTCAACAGCACGGCCAGGGTGAGGTCGGCCGGGCCGTGCTCGACCGCCAACTGGGCGACGATCGCGGCGGCCAGCCGCCGCCGGTCATCGAGCGGTCCGACGATGCCGATGGCCAGGCCCTCCCGCAGATCGGCGGTGACCGGCGTCATCGGCAGCCGGGCGGCCTCGGCGGCGACGGCCTGCAGCTCGGGCGTCGCCGGGTCGCCCTGGATCGCTGGCTGCCACCGCGTGACCCCGACCCCGACGACGGGTCGGAAGAAGTCGTCGTGCGTCGTCCGGCTGCGCCACAGGTCGGGGTCACCCCGGTCGGCGAGCACGCCGAGGCCGGCCA
Organism: Actinomycetota bacterium; assembly: GCA_039195375.1. Classification (GTDB taxonomy): domain Bacteria; phylum Actinomycetota; class Acidimicrobiia; order Acidimicrobiales; family SZUA-35; genus JAHELU01. Next base: position 43,351 of record JBCCVL010000021.1, on the reverse strand, counting down.
GGTCGGGTCTGCTGGCCCGGACCCAGTCGGCCTTGCGGTGCCGTTGGTCGTCGAGCTCGTCGGCGAACTGGGTGGCCTGCTCACCCATGATCCTCGCCCGCTCGATGGTGCCCTTCTTCATCCGCCGCTTGCCGTCGACCCACCGCCCGACGGCCATGATCGGCGACAACAGGGTGAACATCAGGAACAGCGGGCTGAAGAAGTAGGCCATGACGATGCCGGCGGGGATCGGGAGCAGCAACAGGAGCATCGACAGCGGCTCCGGCTCCCGGGGCGGCGGCGGTGGGGGCGGCGCCAGCACGGGGTCTGGCTCGAATGCGTCGTGGAGGCGGGGCGGTCGGACGAACGACGTGCGCCCGCCGGAGACCAGCGCCGGGCGCGGCCGATGTCGTCCAAGCGGGGCGACCCGGAACACGGCACCGTCGGCTTCGATCCAGCGACCGGCGACGGGTTCCTCGCCGATCGGGCGCCCGTCGACGGCCACGCCGGCCCCGCCCAGGGCGGCCACCCGGATCCCGCCATCGGCGCCGACGGCCAGCCGGGCCACACCGACCCCGGTGCCGACGCCGGACGAGGCGGACCGGGTCCGGGGGATGACGCAGAGGTCGTACACGCCGGGCGCGAGATCCCGCCGGCGGCCGGCGCCCGGTCCGGCCACGGTGACCAACTCGACGACCGGGCGATCGGGATCGATGACGTCCCGCCCGTCGGATCCGGTCAGGTGGCCGTGGTCGGCGAGCGCCGCCTCGACCCGGGACGGGGTCGGTTGATGCGGGCAGACGATGACCGCGCCGTCCGACAGGTCGAGATCTCGGAGCCGGGTGTCGGGGTCGCAGCGGTACCCGTCGGCATCGACGGCGCTCCCGGGATCGCAGGGCAGGCCGGCGGCCCGGAACACGTCGCCGATCGTCACCGGCTCCGCCGCAGCGGACACGGTGACGTCGAGCTCGGTCGAGCTGGAGCGCAGGGACAGGCGCATGGAGGTGCTCCTCGGCGGCGCCGCCGGGGGGCGGTCGACCGCAGTCGGGCGGGTGGATTGGGCGGGTGAATCGGGCAGCGCGGGAAATCGGGCAGCGCGGGAATCGGACAGACTGGGTGGCTCAGTCGTCGAGGTCCTCGATGGTGACGGCCTCGATCATCGAGCGGAACGAGAGCTGCAGGCCGACGAGGTCGAGGTCGGTGGCGGTGTCGACCACCTCGCCCAGTCGGCGTCGAAGTCGGCTCAGTTCGACCACGTCGAGCTGCGCGAGCCACGCCCGCAGGATCACCAGCCGGGTCCAGCTGCCGGCCAGCTCGGCCTTCCGGGCCGGCGCGGCGTCGGCGATGCCGTCGGCGAGACCGGTGCGGAGGTTGGGCTGGTCGTCGAGCCGACGGTCGGCCAACCGGAGGACCAGCTCGTTGAGCAGTCCCCTGGCCTCGACGGCACCGGTGGTGATGACCGGACCGGGATCCTCGACCAGCACGGGCGGGTTGTGGGCCCGGATCACGGCCAGCACGGGGTTCTCGGCCAGGCCGTGCTCCTCCCGTCGCCGGTCGAGCCGGTAGAGCGAGGTGAGGGCCCGGTGGCGATTGGTCGTTCGCTCGACCGGGTCGAGGTCGCCGACCGCATCGGTGGCGGTGGCGACGCGATCGAGCTCGGTCCGACCACGCACGGGATCACGCTCGAACTCGCGGACGACGGCGTCGACCAGCCACTCCCGCTCGGACGCATCGGCTGGTGACCCGGCGAGGAACTCGGTGAAGGCGACCAGCCGCTCGGCGTCGCCGACCGTGAACGAGCCGACCGGGGAGCCGGCGAGCACCTCATCGTCGTCGAGCGAGATGACCGGCTCGGCGCCGACGCTGCCGAACGGGTACCCGGCGTCGGTCTCGATCCAGGTCGGTGGGCCGATCAGATCGGAGGCCTGGTCGATGGTGATGGTCGACATGCTGTTCGCTCCTTCTCACATAAGGGTCGGGCCGAGATCGACTCGATGTCCCATATACGGCGACGGTGGATCTTCGGTTCTCGATTGGCGCAAGCAGGATTTATTCGGCCGATCGAGAACCATGACGATCGTGTTGCCGTAGTGACCGTCATCAACCGCTCCGTGGTCGGAGCACGAGCAAGGAGATGAAGCAATGGCAGACATGATCGGTGCATCCATCGGCGACCTCAACGAGTCGTCGGTCCGCATCAAGCAGTGGGTGACCGTCGGTCGTGAGTCGGGCACGACGGTCGTCGGCACCGTCGACCGCTCGGTGGCCAACCTCCGGGCCGAGACAACGCAGGCCCAGCAGACCTGCCTCCAGTCGATCGATGGGATGGTGACGGAGCTGAAGGGCTTCGTCGCCATGCTGAGCGGCGCCCAGTACGTCGGCCAGAACGCCGACACCGCCCGCCAGGCCGCGACCGACATGGACGCCAAGGCGCAGCAGACGGCGGCCGACATGACGGCGGCCTTCGACGAGTTCCGGGTGCAGATCGACACGCTGGCCGAGTCCCTGACCGAGATCGCGACCAGCTACGACACCTACGCCCAGAACGCAGCCGAGAGCGGTGACAGCTTCGGTCAGGCCCTGGATCTCCAGCGGGAGAACCTCGAGGCCGCCATGAGCGGGATGACGTACGGCGGCTGAGACCGTCGCCGACACCGCACCGACACCCGTCGACCGCACGCCGCAGCGACGCCGGCGAAGGAGCCAGGAGATGCCGACCGAAGCACAGTTCGAGGAGGCGAAGACCCGATTCTTCGCCGCCGCCGACGATGCCGACGACCTGCTCGGTCAGACCAGGCGGACCAACGGCCGAGGTGCACTCCGGGGCGGCAAGCTGACCGGTGACGTCGACCGGTTCGTCGACGTCACCGGCCGGCAGCTCGGCTCCGTCGCCGGCGACCTGCGGGAGTTGGCCCGAGAGTGTCAGCGGCGAGCCGAGGAGTGCCGCCAGGCGGCGGCCGCCATCGCCGACTTCAACCGGGCCGATGCGGCCTACCGGCGAGACCTGCTGGAGCACGAGGTGGCGTCGGCCGCCTTCGCCGACGACCCGACGGCACCGCAACCCGGCAACCCGCCGACCCGACCGCGGCGCCCTCCACAACCTCCTCCCTACGTCGACCTCTGACAACCCCTCCGTCACGAGGCCGCAGTTGATGACCCCGCGCTCCGGCGATGTTGCGCGGGGTCATTGACGTCCAGCACCTCGCACGAGGACCTCGCCATTTACGAGAAATCGGGAATCGCGAGCAGACCCTCTTCCCGAAACCCCCGACACCGACTCGAGCGCAAGGAGGAGCACACCATGTCGTTCCAGGGAATGCAGCCGGACAAGGTCCGAGACCTGATCGCGGCGATGAATCAGGCCGAGGCCGAGGCCGACGCCCTGAGCGGCGACGTCACCGCCGCCCTGACCCTGTCGGAGCTGGAGTCGCCGACCCCCGCCCAGCTCCTGGCGATCAGCGACGAGCTCGACGCCGTCGCCGTCGTCCTCAACACCCGGGTCGACATCGTCGAGGGCTACGTGATCGACCCCGAGGAACTGGCCACCGAGCTTGGCATCACGATCGCCCAGGCCGAGACGGCGATCGCCAAGCTGACCGGCGACGACATCGGCAAGGACGACACCCCGCTGATCGACCTGCTCGTCGAACAGCGTCAGGGCGCGGCCATCCTGCGGCAGAGTTTCGTCGGGCTGCCCGAGACGGGTGTCGATCCCGAGCTCGATGCCGCGTTCATCCGGCTGGGGTCGTGGCTCGCGGCCGCGCTCGAGGCGGGCGAGGTCCCGGACGATCTGACCGACCAGCAGATCACCGACCTCGCCCTGTTCCAGCGGGCGGTGGTCGGCCTGAACGGCGCCGCCGCGATCGCCGCCGGCGAGGGGATCGGTGCCGGTATCCGCAGTGGATTCGCCAACATCATCGCCGCAGGTGGCGACATCCCCCTGAACCAGGGGTTCGGTGAGGCGCTCTTCGAGCAGATCGCCGAGGCCTACGAGCTGGACTCCCGACTCCGCAAGGCGGCCGGTCTCCCAACCGTCGAGGACCTGCACTTCCACTACGCCAAGCACACCAAGGGAAGCCAGCGCTGGAACGAGGAGTGGGCGGCGCTCGACGAGTGGCTGCCGGCGTACCTGGCCGGCGAGGGTCCGGCGACCGACGATCCGGCTCAGTGGGCGCTGGCCGCCTCGCTGGCCGCCAACATGGGGTGGCGTGGACCGTTCGGGCGGGACTTCGATGGGCTGAGTGCAGCCGATCAGCAGGCCCAACTCGACGCTGCGCTCGCCCACCTCCGGGGTGGACGCTTCCTCCAGAGATCGCTGATCCCGGGCGACTTCGAGGGGCTCGACGGCCCGAACATCATCTGGACCGACGAGGGCATCAACTCGGCGCTCCTCGCCGGCGAACGCCAGGGCGTGATCAACGAGCAGAGCCGAGCGGTGGCCCAGCAGATCGCCGACGGCGTGCTCGGCGGCGGCGACGGCGCCGCCATCGAACTGTCCGAGGAGCAACAGCAGGCACTCGTCGCCGCCATCGCCGCCCAGAACGGGCAGGAGTTCGTCACCGACAACGACGCCATCCAGCGGCAGATCGTCGCCGCCCTGAACCTGATCGGTCAGCAGACCACGCTGGCCGAGCAGAAGCGGATCTTCGCCAACACGATCGAGGCCTTCCGGTCGCTCAACGTCGTCGGCGCCCCAGCGGTCACCTACCGACAGCTGAAGGAGATCGTCGGTCCGGACGTCGACGAGGAGCTCGGGTACAAGACGCTCACCGCCCGGTCGGCCAAGGCGACGGGCAAGCGTCCGCAGCTGCTGTCGCTGGTCGCCCACTGGGGCATCCCCGGCAAGCAGAAGTTCAAGACCAAGAAGCGCAAGTTCCGCTTCGAGTTCGACGAGCAGGGCCGCCTCGTCGACATCCGGAACAAGAAGATCAGCAAGTGGAAGCGGTTCAAGAACACGATCAAGGCCATCGGCAAGAGCCTCTGGAAGGAGTGGACCGACAACCCCTGGAAGTACCTGTTCATGGGGCCGGCCGGGCTCATGCCGGGGGCGAACCAGTTCGCCGAGGGCGTCGAGGACCTGGACTTCGACGACATGTTCGACGGCGCCGTCGACATGACCAAGTTCGCGGCCACCGTGGCCGCGACGGTGCTGCCGCCATCGAGTGCGGCGGGTATCGCCGCCTGGGCCGCCGTCGCCGCCGACACGATCAACGACATCCAGAACGACGACTGGCTCGGTGTGGCCAGCAACGCCCTCAGCGCCGTCGGGATGGCCGGCGGCGAGTTCGGCGGGGCGATCGGCGCCATCGCTGACGGCGCCGACGTGGCCGCCCAGGTCATCGACACCATCCAGTCGGGCGACCGGCTCCTCGACGCCATCGATGGCGGCGACCTGATCGACATCGTCACGTCCGGTCTCAACTTCGCCGGCGACCTCGCCCCCGTTGTTGGCGGCGAGGCCGTTCGTGAGTTCACCGACTTCACCGCCAACGCCGCCCAGTTCATCCGCAGCGGCAGCCAGATCGTCGATGGCATCAGCGACGGCAACCTGCTCGGCATCCTCGATGGCGCCGTCGGTCTGGCCACGATGGCCGCCGACGACGGCGACCCCGAGCGGACCCGCAACGAGGGCTTGTTGCTCGCCCTCGACCAGGGGCTCGACGTCGCCAACCTCGTCGACACCGCCTACCGCAGCGGCGTCGTCCCGGACTACGCCACCATCGCAACCGAACTGGCCGAGTTCGCCGGCGCCAGCGCCACCGTTCCCGCCGCTCCGATCCCCCCGGCACCCCCGCTTCCGACGCGGACCGCGGGCCAGCCCCAGGCGCTCGGCGTCGTCGACACCAACGGCGACGGCGCAGGCGACGGGATCGCCATCGACACCAACGGGGACGGCCGGGTCGACGCGCTTGCCATCGACACCAACGGCGACGGCCGGGCCGACACCGCCATCCGCCTGGCGAGCCAGGGGAACGGCGCCGGGTCGGGCGAGCCGACGCCGGAGCAGCTCGACGCGCTCGTCGCCCTGGCCGCCCAGGAGGAACTGGCCGCCGGTGGAGGCCCGATCCTGCCGTCGCCGTCCCGCCCCGGGCCCGACCTCGACTGGGAGTTCATCGGTCGCCTCGAGGGCGGTCAGCGGCTCGACGGGTACCTCCCCGACGAGGAGCAGGGCGCGAACAACAACACGGAGAGCGGGGTCACGGTCGGCACCGGTGTCGACCTCGGTCAGCGCTCCGCAAGCGACATCGACGCACTTCCCATCTCCGCCGGGCTGAAAGCCAAGCTGAAGCCGTACACCCAGCTCACCGGCCTCGCCGCCGAACAAGCCATCGACACGCAACCGCTGCAGCTGACCCAGGCCGAGGCGAACGAGCTGGACAACGCGGTGAAGGCGGCGTCTCTCGACCAGATCGAATCGCTCTACAACGATGCCATCGCCCCGGGCAAGACCCCGTTCGCCGGTCTTCCTCGTGAGGCCCAGACGGCGATCTCGTCGGTCGCGTTCCAGTACGGGGCCGGGCTCGCAACCGAGACCCCGACGTTCTGGCGACACATCACGTCGCAGGACTGGCCAGCGGCGCTCGGTGAGCTCCGCAACTTCCAGGACGAGTTCCCGACACGGAGGAACCGCGAGGGCGACCTGATCGAGAGCATGATCGGCCGGTTGCAGATCCCACACGCCGGATTCGAGGACGACTTCCGACTCCGGCAGCCGCTGCCCCGACCGCTCGACCTCGGGCCAGGCCCCCTCGGGCCGGACCCCGAGCCTCCGACCCTCCCGAACCCCGACCGGGCAGGGACCTCGATCCCGTTCGACCCGGTGGCCGGCGGCGCCTTCGATGCCGGTCTCGCCGCCCTGGCCTCCGACAACGCCGGACTCGACCCCGTGACCGCAGCATCGATCGGACCGCTGACACCGCTCGCGTTCAACGCCAACGCAGCCGACATCGACCGGGCCGAGTCGAGCGGCAACTGGGTGAACGTGGCCCTCACGACGCTCGGATTCGCGGCCGACGTCGGAGGCAGCAACGCCATCGCAGCGGGCGGACGCGAGCTGATCGACGGGCTCGGCTACGGCCCCGCCGTCGTCTTCGAGCTGCCAGACATCGCCGCTGCAGCATTCGATCGCAACGGATCGTTCGACCGGCAGGGCTTCACCGAGGAGCTGGTCGCCGCCGGCTTCTCGGTCGGCGGTGCGTTCGCGGGCTCACCCCTCGGGCCGCTCGGCAGCGGTGCCGGGTCCTACGTCTTCGAGGAGGCCGGCACGAACCTGGTGCAGTGGGTCAACTACGAGCCGCAGATCCATGTCGGTCAGGCGGTCTCGAACCCCGACGTCGTCATCCTCGATGCGACGACCGGCGACGGCGGGCGCCACGTCCCGTTCGACAAGCCGGTGTCGGTCTCGATCGTCTCCGACACCGAGACCGAGCAACGTGCGATCAAGATCCCACTCGACGACGGGCGCGAGGTCCTGCTCACCAACGATGACCTCGATCTCCTGGAGCAGGGCAGCGTGGCCGACTGGCAACGGCACCTCGGCGGGATCGACCGTGAGGAGGCCTTCCGGACCGGGAAGGCGATCGAGCGCCTGTTCGACGACATCAACACCGAGCTGCAACCGGAGCTCCCGTACACCTTCCGTCTCCCCGAGGAGTTCACCGCACCGGTCGTCTTCCCGGACCATCCGTTGATGGACCACCCGTCGAGGACCGGGTCCTGATCGCCGACCTTGAGGGCGGGCCGGGCCGCATCGTAGACTTCTGATCACGAGAAAAACGGCGGGAGAAGGAATGTCCCACCATGCCACCGCCGCAAGATCCCGCCGCTCGCCGACCTCGCCGACGACCCCGTCGGCGCTGGCTCGCCATCGGGGCCGCCGTCGCCGTGCTGGCGATGCTCATCGCCTCGGCGCCGGTCGGGGCCCACGGCAATCGCTGGGGCGCCGCCGCTCGGGGCAGCGCCACCCGGTTCCACGTCTTCATCACCGTGTTCGACAAGCAACAGGACGGCCACTGTGCCCAGGGCCGACTCCACCTCGGCGGCCGCTGGCGGGTCCGGGCGACCGACTGCAGCCACAGTCCGGTCGGCAACGGCGCCGGCTCCGACCCCTACGCCGCCACCGGCTGGATCAGCGCCTCCGCCTGCATCGACCGCCACAACTACTCCTCGACCACCTGCCACTACGGCGGCTTCCAGGCCCCGTTCGGCAGCACCAACCTCGGCTCGGTGCCCTGATCCCGATTTCGACGCCCCAGCCGATGACGTCGTCGACCACCGTCGCCGCGGTGCTGGCCGTCTGCGCCATCGCGCTCGCCGGTTGCTCCGGCCGCAGCGACGGCGCCGGCGCCGCCGGCGAGCGACCGACCGGTGACGCCACCGCGGTGGACGGATCCGACGACGACACCGACGGCGGCGCGGGCGACCGCACGATCGCTGCCGGCGGCGACGGCGAGCGGACGGGTGCGCCAGGCAACCGGAACGACGACGAGGACGTCTCGGTCCTGGGTCGGTACCTCGGCTACGAGATCCCCGGCTTCGGTTGGGGCGACGACCTGGAGCTCCGTCGCCTCGAACAGGACACGATCGCCGCCTGCATGCGCCGGGAGGGCTTCGCCTACGTCGCCTGGGTCGAGGACCCGGCGGTGGTCTACGTCCCCGTGGAGGAGGGGCTCGATCCGGAGTCGAGGGCGTTCGCCGAGCGCTACGGCTTCGGTGTCAGCACCCAGTTCTACGCACAACGCGACGTCGGCGCCGGACTCGTCGGACACACCGGCGACGGGTCCGGCGTGAACTTCACCGAGAACCCCAACTCGGCCATCCGGGCCGATCTCACCGCCGAGGAGCTCGAGGCCTACGACCGGGCCTTCTGGGGTGACGAGAGCCCGATGTTCGGCGGCGAGGTCGAGGAAGCGGCCGACGGCGACGAGGCCGGCGTCGGCGTGGCCAGACAGATGGTGGCCCACGGCTGCATCGGCGAGGCCCAGCGGGCGATCGACGGCGAGGCCGGCGCCGTGCTCGACGTGTTCGCCACCGAGATCCTCGGCATGACCCAACGGGCGTACGCCGACCCCCGTTACGTCGCCCACGCCGACGACATCGAGCGCTGCGTGCACGAGGCCGGCTTCGACTTCTACTCGACCGAACCCCGCTGGGCCGCCCTCGCCCACTTCGACGATCTGCTCTTCCGACTCGACGAGACCGTCGGCGGCAACCCGTTCGACGAGCTCGACGAGGAGGACCTCGCCGAGCTCTCACCCCGCGAGCTCGACGCGCTGCACGACGTCCCACGCACCCTGTCAGACGAGGCCAAGGCCCGCCTCGGCGAGATCCAGGCCTTGGAGGTCCGCACGGCGACCGCCGTGTGGGACTGTGGCGGCAACGCAACGACCGAACGGGCGCTGATCGACGAGATCCTGGTCGACCTCCAGACCGACTTCATCGACGCCAACCGCGACGAGCTGGCGACCTTCCGCCGCTGAGGGGCCGGCGAACCGACCGTCGATCACCACCTCAACTCCCGATGGGCGCAGCCGATGGGCCATCCGTACCAGGGCGACGCAGAGCTCGCCCGCTCGGACCATCGGGAGGACAGTGATGCAGATCGGCATGATCGGGGCCGGACGGATGGGGGCCAACCTGGTCAGGAGGCTGCTCCTCGACGGGCACGACTGCGTGGTCTACGACGTCGATACCGAGGCGGTCGAGAAGCTGGCGGCCGAGGGCGCCGTCGGCACCACCTCGTTGTCGGAGTTCACGTCCGCGCTGGAGATCCCCCGGGTCGCCTGGATCATGGTCCCGGCCGCCAACACGCCGGCCACCATCGCCGACCTCTCCCTCTACTTCCAGCCGGCCGACATCATCATCGACGGCGGCAACTCGATGTGGCAGGACGACGTCGACACCGCCGTCACCCTGGCCAAGCAGGGCATCCACTTCGTCGACGTCGGCACGTCCGGCGGGGTGTGGGGCCTCGAGCGGGGCTACTCGCTGATGATCGGTGGCGAGACCGAGGTCGTCTCCTACCTGGAGCCGATCTTCGACACGATCGCCCCCGGCGTCGACGCCGCACCCCGCACCCGGGGCCACCAGGGCGCCCCGAAGCCGGGTGAGAAGGGCTGGCTGCACTGCGGCCCGAACGGTGCCGGCCACTTCGTGAAGATGGTCCACAACGGCATCGAGTACGGGATGATGGCGGCGATGGCCGAGGGGATCGGCATCCTCGAGGCCGCGGACGCCGGGCTCCCGGCCGGCCCCGAGGCTGGCGACCCGAAGGGCGGCGGTGCTCAGTCAAAGGGTGATGCCGAGACCGCCCCGATGCGCAACGGCCGCTACTACCGCTACGACCTCGACATCGCCGCGGTGGCCGAGGTGTGGCGCCGGGGCTCGGTCATCAGCTCCTGGCTCGGCGATCTGACCGCCCATGCACTGTCGGTCGACCCCGGCCTGGAGGCGTTCGCCGGCCGGGTCTCCGATTCGGGTGAGGGGCGCTGGGCGGCCCAGGCCGCGGTCGAGCTGGGCGTGCCGGCCAACACGATCACCGCCTCGCTCTACGCCCGCTTCGCCAGCCAGGGCAACGACGTGTTCCCCAACCGGGTCCTGTCGGCCATGCGGGCCGAGTTCGGCGGTCACGCCGAGAAGCTCGACGCCGACGACGCCAACGGCCCGGGTGCGAACGGTTCGTCCTCGACCACGTCGAGGAGCGGTTCGACGGGCCGGAGCGGCTCGAGCCGGAACGGATCGAGCGGGGACGGCGCCAAGACCGGCTCGCCAAAGGGCACTGCTCACGAGACGGCCAACGAGGCAGCCAACGGCGCCGGCTCGGGCGCCGCCGACTCGGGGAGCTGACGTGGGGCCCCCGGTCCATCCCGAGGCCGACGCCCTCATCCTGTTCGGGGCCTCGGGTGACCTGGCCCGCAAGAAGCTGCTGCCCGCCCTCTACGAGCTGACCCGCCACGGTCGACTCCACCTCCCGGTGATCGGGGTGGCCAACACCGACTGGTTCAACCACGACTTCGCCGAGCGGGCCCGCGAGGCCGTCGGCGACCACGTCGGCGATCCCGAGCGGATCGACACCGACGCCCTCGACGACCTCTGCGAGCGCCTGTCGTTCGTGTCGGGCGACTACGCCGACCCGAGCACGTGGCGTCAGCTCGCGGCGGCCACCGAGGACACGAAGCTGGCCGTCGCCTTCCTGGCCGTCCCGCCCGACCTGGTCGACGCGGTGGTCAAGGGCATCGACGCCATCTACCTGGCCAGCCGCTGCCGAGTGGTGGTGGAGAAGCCGTTCGGGCGCGACCTGGCGTCGGCCAAGGAGCTCAACCACACCCTGCACCGCTACCTCGACGAGTCGCAGCTGTTCCGCATCGACCACTTCCTCGGCAAGGAGCCGGTGCAGAACCTGATGGTGTTCCGGTTCGCCAACAGTCTCCTGGAGGCGGTGTGGAACCGGAACCACGTCGAGTCGGTGACGGTGACGATGGCCGAGTCGTTCGGCGTCGAGGGCCGAGGCGCGTTCTACGACGGCGTCGGTTGCATCCGCGACGTCGTCCAGAACCACCTGCTGCAGATGGTGGCCCTGCTGACCATGGAACCGCCGGCGTCGAAGAACCAGCACGCCCTGCTCGACGAGAAGGTGAAGGTGTTCCGGGCCATGCGTCCGCTCGACCCGGCCGACGTCGTGCGCGGCCAGGTCGAGGGCTATCGGACCGAGCCGGGTGTCGACCCCGACTCCGACACCGAGACGTTCGCCGCCATGAAGCTGGAGATCGACTCGTGGCGCTGGTCCGGGGTGCCGTTCTACATCCGGGCCGGCAAGTCGCTGGCGACGACGGTCACCGAGGCCGTCGTCGAGTTCAAGCAGCCCCCTCGCATGCTGTTCTCCGAGGAGGATCACGTCCCCGACCCGTGCCGGCTCCGGTTCCGGATGAAGCCGGACGACTCGATCACCCTGTCGATGCAGTCGAAGGTGCCAGGCGTCGAGATGGTCAGCCAATCGGTCGACATGACGGTCGACTACGACGAGCAAACGGCCAACGCCGGGAACGAGCCCGGCCACGTACCCGACGCCTACGAGCGTCTGATCGGCGACGCCATCATCGGCGACCATCGGCTGTTCACCCGCCAGGACGGCGTCGAGGAGACGTGGCGGGTCGTCGACCCGATCCTGCGGGACATGGAACCGACCAAGCTGTACCGGGCCGGGTCGTGGGGACCGGACGAGGCGAGGCGGCTCGTCCCCCCGGGCTGCGGCGACGTCTAGCGGTTCCCGCACCGGGCCCCGGCGAGGGCCACTGTTGTACGATCGCCACACCACCACCAGGAGTCGGGCGCATGCCACAGCACATCGGAATTCTGACCTCGGGTGGCGACACCCCGGGCCTCAACGCCGCCATCCGCGGCATCGGCAAGGCGGCCATCCGGACCCACGGCATGACGGTGGTCGGGTTCCGTGACGGTTTCAAGGGGCTGATGCAGAACCGGCACATCCCCCTCGACTCGTCGACCCTGTCCGGCATCCTGACCCAGGGCGGCACCATCCTCGGCACCAGCCGGGAGAAGCCACACAAGATGATGGTCGGGGGCAAGAAGCGGGACATGACCGACGCCATCCTGGAGAACATCGAGGCCAACCACCTCGATGCCCTCATCTGTCTCGGCGGCGGCGGCACCCAGAAGAACGCGCTCCATCTCCACAAGAGCGGCGCGCCGGTCATCACCCTGCCAAAGACCATCGACAAGGACGTGTGGGGCACCGACGCCACCTTCGGGTTCGACACCGCGCTCGGCATCGCCACCGAGGCCATCGACCGCCTCCACTCGACCGCCCACAGCCACCATCGGATCGTGGTGGTCGAGCTGATGGGCCACAACGCCGGCTGGCTGGCCCTCGGAGCCGGGTTGGCCGGCGGGGCCGACGTCATCCTGCTGCCCGAGATCCCCTACGACGTCGAGGCCATCGCCGAGACGATCAACCACCGCCGGGCCGGTGGCAGCACGTTCAGCATCGTCGCCGTCTCCGAGGGGGCCCGCTCGGTCGAGGACCATGCCGCCATCGAGGCCGCCCGCCAGGCACTCGAACGGGCCGGTGAAGAGGAGCGCAAGGCGGCGAAGGCCACGCTCAAGGCGCTCGAATCGACGATGGACGACTGCACCCCGCGCCTGTCCCGTCGCCTGGAGGAGCTGACCGGGCTCGAGGCCCGGGTCACGATCCTCGGCCACGTCCAGCGCGGCGGCACCCCGTCGGCCCAGGACCGCCTGCTGGCCACCCGGCTGGGGACCACGGCAGCCCGGCTGGCCGCCGAGGGCACCACCGGGGTCATGGTGGCGATGGTCAACGGCAAGGCCGTTCCGGTCCCCCTCGAGGAGGTGGCCGGCCGGCGGGCGACCGTTCCCCTCGACCATCCGTGGATCGCCACCGCCCGCAACCTCGGGCTCGGACTCGGCGACTGAGCGGTTGCGTCGGTACTAGAGGCTGGCGGCCACCTCGGGCGAGCCCGCAACGGTCAGCGCCGTCTCCGCCAGCTCGAGGCGACCCCACACCAGCAGGAGCAGATCGTCCGCCGGTCCGCTGATCTCCTCCGCCACGTCAGCCAGCCGGCCCGGCGCGATGTCGACGCGACCCGGCCGGTCCGACGGGGTCAGCGACCAGGATCGGGCCGGGTCGATCGACGTCAGGGTCAGCGGGGCGGTGAGCGTCTGCTCGCCCCGGGTCCTGACGAAGACGTCGAGGAACTCGTCGACACCGTCTGCCGCGATCGGCGCCTCGATCGGCGTGCAGGAACCGACGGCCCGCTCGACGTCCCAGCGGTGCACGGTGGTCTCGTGCAGTTGGCGCCGCACCCACCAGGCCACGGTCGACGCCGACCCGGGGTTGAAGTTGGGACAGTGGTCGGAGGGCGCCGGCCCGGCCAGGGCCTCGACGAGCTCGGCCGCGCCCTCGTCGAACCAGTCACACAGCTCGACGCCGTCGAGCTCCGACATGCGAGACCCGGGCCCGTCCATCGAGCGGGTCTCGACGATCCGGGTGGCCCAACGGTGCACGCCGCCGAGATGGGCGACGACGTCACGGACCTTCCAGCGGCCGAGATGCGGGACCGGCGTCGACAGCTCGACCGAGCGGGCGACCTCCGCGACGCGCCCGACCGCCCGCTCGATCCCGGCGACGTCGACGATGGCGCCATCGTCGGCGCCGGGTCGATCGGTTGGAGCCATCGGCATCGCCCTCCGCCCAGACGGTCACGGTTCCTCCTCGGCGGCCGAACGGTAGCAGGCTTCGACCACCTCGACCGAGTGGCCGAGCGCTCCACCGACCTCGTGCACCGGGCCCGCCTCGCCACCCTCCGCCTCCGACCTCCACCGACCGGCCCGGTCGACGACCACCGTCGGCTCGTCGAACTGATCGAGGCGGGCGATGGCGCCAACGCCCACGATCTCCATCTGGACCATCGGCGCCGGGTCGCCGGCCTGCTCGTCACCCTCCTCCGGCGTCTCGAACCCGTCACCGGCTCGCGCCGTCCTGGGCAGTCCTGCCCGTGCGCACCCGGCTTCCCGGCAAGACATCTCAACAACTCATGAACTGAGCCGTTCACTTTGCATTGAGGTGACGGACCGCCGGTTAGGCACAGGGCGTGGTCGGCAACCGTCGGCCAGCGATGACGAAGGAGTGAGCACGACGATGTTCTCGAAACGGGTAACCAAACGAGGCGCCGCCGCAGTGGTGGGGGTGGCGTCACTGGTCGGGACCATGGCTGCGGTCAGCCCGGCCGCCGCCGACAGCGAAGACGACCGGCCGGCCCAGATCTACCGGGTCACGGTCGAGATCGACAGCCGCTCACCCGACAACGGGTCGGCCCTGACCCCGTTCTGGGTCGGCGTGCAGGACGGCAACTTCGACCTCTACGACCGTGGTGCCCCGCTGTCGCCGGCGATGGAGCGCATCGTCGAGGACGGCAACATCGCTCCGCTCATCGGCGACTTCGCGGCCAATGCCACCGGTGAGGACGCCGTCGTCTTCGGTCCAGGCGGGCCGATCCTCCCCCGTGACCAGGCGAGCGAGACGTTCTTCGTCTCGGTCGAGCGGGGCGAGCGGGCCTACTTCAGCTACGCCGCCATGGTCCTGCCATCCAACGACGCCTTCGTCGCCAACGGTGACCCCAAGGCCCACCTGCTGATCGACCGACGTGGTCGCACCCGCCAGTTCCGGGTCGAGATCAAGGGCGGCGACGTGCTCGACGGCGGTACCGAGGTCAACACCGAGGGTCCGGACGACACGGCCTTCCTGAACCAGACCGGCCCAGACCAGGGCATCGACGAGAACGGCGTCGTCACCGTGCACCCGGGCTTCAACCCGGCCCAGACCGACCCGTTCCCGAACGTGCTCGGGACGCCGCGCTTCGCCAACGCCGACTTCACCCGTGACGGCTACCGCGTCGCCAACATCCGGGTCCGGGCCGAGCGGGTCCGTTCCCACGTCAGCGCCGAGCTCAGCGGTGACAACGAGGTGCCGGCGGTCGACACCAACGCCGGGGGCCTCGCCCGCCTGAACATTCAGGAGGACGGCGACCTGGCCTTCAACGTGCGGGCCGCCAACATCGACAACCTGCTGTTCGGCCACATCCACCTCGGTGCGCCGGGTGAGAACGGCCCGGTCGTCGCCACCCTGTTCAACGGCGACATCTCGGACGGCGGCCTGCTTCGGGTCCGGGGTGAGCTGACCGACGCCGACCTCGTCGGGCCGCTGGCCGGCATGTCGACCGCCGATCTCTGGGAGATCATCCTGGACGGCGGGGCCTACATCAACATCCACTCGACCGACTTCCCAGCCGGGGAGCTCCGGGCCAACCTCGGCTGAGACAGCGACAGTCACTGAGCTGTCCCAGCCAGAAACGACCACCGCCGACCTCGGAGCGATCCGGGGTCGGCGGTGGCGCGTTGGGCGTTCAGCCGGTCGTCGGCTTCGGCCCGATGTGGTCGGTCGGGGTCAACCGCCGACGGAGCGGACGCCCGCCGGCAGCATGCCGAGGTCGTCGCCGATCTCGGCCCGGAGCCGGACCATGTCGGCCATCTCCGCATCGGACGAGGCGGCCGCCGCAACCGGGGCCTCCGCCGCCGCAGCCGGTGCCGGCGGACCGGCAACGGCGTCGAAGACGTTGAACTCGGACGGACATGTCTCGCCGTCGACCAGGGTGGCCACGGAGGGGTCGAGGAAGTACTGGCCGGTCACGATGCCGGCGCAGATGCTCGAGCCGAGCGAGGTGTGACCGGGCACGTCGACGGTCAGCAGACCCGAGTTGGGCAGGAGCTTCCGCAGCGCCTGCGCCCCCTCGTAGCGGGTGGCCGGATCGTACAGGTTGCCGATGACCAGCACCGGGTTGGCCGTGTCTGCGTTGAACGGACCGGCGTAGCGGTCGTTGTCCTTGAACGGCCACCGGATGCACGGGCTCGACGCCCACGTCCAGATCCGGCCGAAGTAGCCGAACTCCCGCTCAGCGGCGTTGGCCGCCTGGGTGTAGCGCTCGTACGACTTCGGGTTGTTGGTGTCGACGCAGCCGACCGATGGGAAGCCCTCGACGAAGTTGTCGTAGGGCTGCTCCTCCATGAACGCCAGCGCCGCGGCCGGGACGGCAGCCTCGGCCGCCGCAGCCGCCGGCGGCGGACCGAAGGCAAACGCCTCGAAGAAGGCCAGGGCCTCGGCGAAGCCGGCGTAGCCGAACGGGTTGTAGAGGTTGCCGAGCGAGAAGCCGATCAGATCCTGATAGAGGAACGGCTCGGTCTCGCCGGTGAAGGGGTTCGGGAGCTGGATCGGACCGTCCTGCCGGAGCTTGGCGGCCAGAGCGTCGTACCGCTCGCGAGAGTCCGGGGCGAAGGCACAGTTGCCGGGGACGGCGGCCTCGCACTGGACGAAGAACTCCTCGAGCGTCTCCTGTGCGCCCTCGTCCGATCGGAGACGAGACGAGAACGGCAGCTGCGCCGGGCGGTTCACCCAGGCGATCGGGTCGAGCACGCCGTCGGCCACCACCGAGCGGACGTTCTCGGGGAAGAGGTTCGCATAGGTCGCGGCGACGAACGTGCCGTACGAGAGGCCGAGGAAGTTGAGCGACTCGTCGCCCATGCTGGCCCGCATGACGTCCATGTCGCGGGCCACGTTTGCGGTCGACTGGTGGCGGGCCAGGAGACGGGTACCCGGGTAGTTCTTGCAGGCGTCGGCCAGTGCGAAGTCGGCGGCCCGGAACTGGCGCACCTCCTTCGGTGTGAGGGGGAAGGCGACCGGCGGGAAGACCTGAGCGGCCTCGTCCTCGGTGTCGAAACAGCGGACCGGCGTGCTCTGCCCGATGCCGCGAGGATCGAAGCCGACGAGGTCGAACTGGGCCGTCACGTCCGGACCGAAGAACACACCGGCCGCCGGACCGAAGCCGAGGATGAAGCTGATACCCGAGCCGCCAGGCCCGCCGGGGTTGAACAGGATCGAGCCCTGCCGTGCCTCGGGGTCGGTTGCCGGGATCCGGATCATCGCCACCTCGGTGGCCAGGCCACGGAACTGGTTGTCACCGTAGGGCGGATGGCCCTCGAGTGGGCCGCCGTCGAACAGGTCGAGGTCGATGCGGTCGTAATCGAGTGGCACCAGCACGTCGGCGCACTCGAACGTGGTGCCGGTCTCGACCGTCACCTCCTCGAAGCATGGCTCCCAGGCCAGGTCCTGGGCCAGGTCCTCCGATGTCGGATGGTGTGGGTACCCGGTCCGGGCCGACGACGGGCTCACCGCCAGCAGTGATGCCAGGAGCACCGACGCGAGTACGACGGCGCGACGCGCCGACTTCGATGGTTTCATGGGTTGTTCCTCCAGCAATCGCCCTGCAACCAGCGGTTGTAGCTGCAGCAGCAGGCAGCGTCAAGAAGTTACGTCACCCGTCATCCACCAGCCACCCGGCGTTCAGGCAGGTGGGACCGCAACCCCCATCAGCGAGCGCAGCCCGTGGCTGACGGCGGCCCCGATCGACGAGGAGTGCCCGTCGCCGGGGAGCACCCGGTGCGACAGCTCCAGCCCGGGGTAGGCGCGGTCCCGCAGGGTCTCGACGAGACGCTCGACGTTGGCGCCCATCTCGAAACGGGGGTCGCCGAACTCCGTCGCCTCCTGCTCGCCATAGGAGAGGAAGACGCGGGCCGGGAGGTCGTCGTTGGCGGCCGCCCAAGTCGCCTCGCGATCGAGCACCGAGCGGTCGTCCCACCAGATCGACGGGCTGGCCAGCAACCACCGGTCGAAGGCGTCCGGGGCCGTGAACAGGGTGCGGAGACCGAACAGGGCGCTGAAGCTGTGGCCGATCAGCCACCGCTCCGAGACCGGCGTGCCACCGAGGTGGTCACCCTCCACCATCGGGAGGAGGTGGCGGCGGATGAAGCGGAGCAGGTCGGCGGCCCGTCCGCACTCACTGGCCTCCACACCCCGGACGCCGGTGACCTCGGGCGGCACCCACGGGGTCGGGGTGTACCAGCGGGCTCGCTGGCGGAGGTACTCCCCCATCGAGCGATCGGCGAACGACAGGCCGACGACGGCAGCCTCGGGGGCCTCGCCGCCCATCGACATGATCCGGGTGGCATCCCGGACCGTGCCGAACATCCACGGGCCGTCGAGGCACAGCAGGAGCGGGACCCGTTCCAGGGTGGCGTGGCGGACCGGGAGGGCGACCGAGACGACGTGCTCGACGCCGGTGTCGGGGTCGGGGAAGGTGAACTCGTCGACGGGCCAGGCCATGGAGACGCCGACCCTACTCGATCGGCTCGCGACGCTCGAAGACGAACTCGCACCCGAGCTCGCCGTTGGCGGCGTCGATCCCGATCGGGCCGGGGGCCTGGAGCAGCGACCACCCGTCGGCGATGGCGTCGACCCCGGTGCGATAGGGCGGATCGGGTCCGTCGAAGCGGGGCGCCCCGGACGCCGGGCCGCCGTAGCTCGCCCAGGCCGTGACCTCGGTGTCGAGGGCGGCGGCCGCCAACCACAGATGCAGGACGTGCTGGCGCCCGGTCGTCGGCCGGTCAGCCATCGGCCGCAGGGTGGTCGGCACCCGGCCGGATCAGGCGGGTGAGGTAGTGGTCGACGTCGTAGTCGGGATCGCCGGTCAGGTGGCGCCAGAGCCGGACCCGCTCGACCAGGTCGTAGCGGCTGGCGTCGGTGCTCTGCCAGGGATGGACCCGGCGGAGGACGGCGGCGACCGACGACGGGTCGGCAGCGGCGAAGACGTGGTCGGTCGGGGGATTGGTGCGGCCAGCGAGGTCGGACGTGTCCCACAGCCGGACCTGGGGAACGGCCGGGTTGAGGCGCAGCTTGTAGAGCCACCGGTCGACGGGACCGGGATTGTCGTGGCCGGCGTGCCAGAGCCCGTGATGGAACACGGCGATCGTCCCGGCCGGGCCGGCGTGGAAGCGCTCGCCGACGACGTGCTGATAGCGGGCGGTCGTGGTGCTCGTCACCCGCCGAAGATGGGTGCCGGGGACGTAGCGGGTGCCCCCGCCCCCTGGCATCACCTCGTGCGGGTAGTAGAAGAGCTGGACGTCGAACGCGGGGTCGGCGGAGTCGACGATGGCGTCGGGGTGCAGGTGCTGGCGGTTCTGGTGGCCGGCCGGGAGGTGGTGCACGAAGTCGTGGTCGTAGCGGGGGCCCGGCCCGACGAGCGACTGCACGATGCCGCGGACCCGCGGCAGCGCCAGGACGTCGGCGACCGCGGTGCCGCACCGCAGCTCGTCGTAGGGCGTGCCGGTGGCCGGCACCGCCGCGGGCCCGGCCGCCGCCTGACCCCGGAGGACCGCCAGCTTCTCCCCGAGCAGCGCGGGCAGTTCGTCGACGACCCGCTCGTTCAGGTCGTCCGGGACGATCCCGGGGAACACGAGCACCCCGTCGGCCACGAAGTTCGCCATCTCCGAGGTGGTCAGCAGCGTCACGTCGGCGTCGCCCACGCCCCCATCATGCAACCTCGCGGTCCGTCGACCAAAGGCCGGCGGCGAGGGCACTCAGAAGAAGTCGACGCTGGCCCGGGCCACGGTGAAGCCGCGGCCCGCGGCGTTGCGGCAGGTCACGCCGGCCCTGGCGCTGTCGCAGCGGAACTCGCCAACCGTCACCGCGCTGCCGTAGTCGAGCGGTGGGGCGAACACGTTCCAGACCATGTCGGTGTAGCAGGGGAACGAGGGACCTTCGGCGCCGAGGTCGACGGCGTTGCCCCAGTCGGAGATGGCGCAGTCGGGACCGTCCGGCTGGTCGATCGTCCACGCCTTCTCCCCGATCCAGCACGAGACCTGGGGCCCCATGACGCAGGCGATGTTGCCGGTCGGGCTGGTGAAGGCGAAGCTCGACCCACCGTCGACGACCGGGCCGGTCGTGGTGGTCACGGTGGTCGACGATGCCCGGGTCGTGGTCGACGACGACGTGGTGCTGGTTGACTCGGAGGTCGACGTCGTGGCCGACGATGCTGCGCCGGTCGACGACGTGGCGGGCGATGAGGTGGCGGTCGATGACGTCGTACCCGCCAGCGTCGAGGAGGTCGACGCCTCGATCACCACGGCGGCGTCGCCGCTCTCGTTGGGGTCGGCGGCGTCGGTCGAGGTGGCGTCATCGGTCGAGGCGTCGGCGACGGCAGACCCGCTCGTCTCACCGGCCTGGTCGTCGCCGCCGTCGCTCCCGCAGGCGGTGACCACGATGGCAGCGACGGCCACCGCCAGAAGCAGCGCACGTCTCCCGGTTCCGCCAGCGCCCATCGTCAACCCCTGCGGCGCAGCTCGGCCTCGGTCCAGAAGCCCGGCAGCGGCTGCGGCGACGAGCCGTCGGCGTAGCGCTCGAGCCGGTCGAGACCCGCCGGGTCGTAGAGCTCGATCACGTCGAACAACACGCCAGGCCCGATCGAGCGGAGGACCTTGTCGGCCGGGGAACCCGGACGGGGCCGGTTCGACGTGAGCACGAGCACTGGCTCGGTTGCGTCGACCCCGTCGCCATCGCCGGAGGCCGCCACCACGTGCAGCCGGCCGAGCAGTCGCCAGACCGCCTCGATCCGCTGCAGGCCGGGCCGCACGGCCACGAACGGACCGGTCACCTCGACGCCGAATGGCCGACCGCCACGCGCCACGACCCGGAACGCCAGGTCGGTGACGCCGCCGATCGGGCGGGGCCCGGCCTCGACGTCGACGAACCCGGCGTCGGCCAGCACCCGGTGGGCGATGTCGTCGAGCTTGCGCCCCTCCTCGAGCGCCTGCTGGTGGAACCACTCCTGGCGGGCCTCGGCATCGAGCTCACCGAGGTCGTCCGGATCGATGGGCGCCCGCAGGTCGAGCGACGCCAGTTCGATACCGAGCCGTTGGTCGGCCAGCTCGACGTACGCCGGCTCGATGTCGAAACCGACGCCGATCCGGTTGGTCCTCGCCGCCGCCACCACCGTGGTGCCCGAGCCGGCGAACGGGTCGACGACGAGGTCACCCTCGTAGGTGTAGAGCTCGATCAGCCGACGGGGGAGCTCGATCGGGAACGGAGCCGGGTGCCCGATCCTGGTCGCTGACTCCGACTCGATCCGCCAGACGTCACGGGTGACGTCGACGAACTCGTCGTTGGTCAGGCTCGACTCACACGGCAGACCGGCCTTGCGCCGCTGCGGCGCCGAGCGGGCCCGGTTGAACCGACCCTTCGAGGCCACGATGACCCGCTCCGTCAGGTCGCGCAGCACCGGGTTCGACGCCTTGGCGAACGAGCCCCAGGCGCACGAGCCCGAGGCCACCGCCGCCTTCTCCCACAGGATCTCGCCGCGGAGCAACAGGCCGAGGTCGTCCTGGAGGATGGCGATCACGTCGGCCGAGAGCGACCGGTAGGGCTTGCGGCCGAGGTTGGCCACGTTGACCGCGATCCGCCCCCCCGGCTCCAGCACCCTGGCGCACTCGGCGAAGACGGTGCGGAGCACGTCGAGGTAGTCGAGGTAGGTGGTCGGGATCCGGTCGTCGCCCGGACCGGTCACCGCCAGCTCGTAATCCTTGCCAACAAAATACGGCGGTGACGTGACGACGAGGGCGACGCTGTTCTCCGGGAGGATCCCGACCTGCTCGATCGACCCGACGAAGGTCTTGCCCCGGTCGAGCTCATCCACCAGCTCGGCCGGCCGGTTGACCGTCTGGTCGTCGGACAGCTCGGGAGGCGAGAACCGCTGATAGAAGGCGGAGGCGTCGTGACCCTCCCGCCGCCCGACCCCGAACGAGGAGGTCCTGGTCTGACGGATCGACTCGGACACCCCATGAGTGTAGACACGCGGGCTCGCCCGGCCGGGCGGGGGCCGCTAAAACCGCCTGGCAAGGGGGCCAGCATGTCCACACCGTTCTTCGAGACCGTGCTCACCAACCAGCGCATCGAGGCCATGACCGCGGCCGGGCACTGGCCAGGTGACCTCCTGATCGACCGGCTCGGCGGCCGGTTGCCCGGCCGGGAGGACCAGCCGCTCGTGATCGATGAGCACGGCACGCTCACCTGGCGCGGCTTCGTCGACGAGGTCGACCGGCTGGCCCGGGGCCTACTGACCATCGGCGTGCGACCTGGCCAGGTGGTGCAGCTGCAGCTCCCCAACCGGCGGGAGTTCCCGCTCGCGGTCGTGGCCTGCGAGCGGATCGGGGCCGTCGTCAACCCGGTTGCGCCGATCTTCCGCCACCACGAGGTCTCGGTGATGTCCGAGCTGGCCAAGCCGACGGCGGTGATCACCGTCGACCGGTTCCGGGGCTTCGGGCTGGCGGCGATGCACGCCGAGCTGCGGGAGTCGTCACCCTGGGTCGAGCACCTGATCGTGGTCGGCGACGGCGGCGACCGCACCGGCGGCGACCGACCGCCACCGGCCGACACCTGGACCTGGGACGACGTGCTGGCCGCCGGCGACGCCTCGCCGCTCACGAACGACGCGATCGACCTGTTGCGTCCCACACCGGACGACGTCTGCGAGGTCATGTTCACCTCGGGCACCACCGGCCAACCGAAGGGCGTGCTCCACACCCAGAACACGATCAACGGGGCCGCAGACCGGTGGCTGGAGCGGGTGGCCCCCGACTGCACCGTGTTCCACATGGCGTCGACCCTGGCCCACCAGACCGGCTACCTCTACGGCATCCGGGCCCCGATCACCGCCGGCGGGACCGTCGTCTACCAGGAGGTGTGGGACCCGACCCGGTTCGCCGACCTCATCGCGGCGAACGGTATCGAGGCATCGATGGGAGCGACCCCGTTCCTGGCCGACCTGCTGGCGGTCGATGGCTTGACCGAGCGGGACCTGTCCAGCTTCGCCGTGTTCGTCTGCGCCGGCGCCGCCGTGCCTCGACCGGTACTCGAGGAGGCCCGCGACCGACTCCCGTGCACGGTGATGCCGGGCTGGGGCATGACCGAGACGGCGCTCAGCACCACGGGTCGGCGTGACGACCCGTTCGAGAAGCGGGCCACCGACGGCTCGGCCCTGCCTGGCAACGAGGTCCGGGTCGTCGACGACGACGGGCGACCGCTCCCGCCCGGCATCGAGGGCGACCTCCAGTTCCGGGGCGCTCTCACCTTCGTCGGGTACCTGCAGGGACGCGAGCTGACGGAGTCGTGCTTCGCCGACGACGATTGGTTCGACACCGGCGACCGGGCCGTCATCGACGCCGATGGCTACGTCACGATCAGCGGCCGGACCAAGGACATCATCATCCGTGGCGGCGAGAACGTGCCGGTGAAGGAGGTCGAGGACGTCATGCTGCGCCACCCCGCCGTGACCGGGGTCGCCCTGATCGCCAAGCCACACGACCGGCTCGGCGAGATCGGCTGCGCGGTGATGACCGTCGCCGACCCGACCGCCGCGCCGACGCTCGCCGAGCTGACCGCGTTCCTCGACGAGCAGGGGCTGACCAAGCAGTTCTGGCCGGAGGACCTGGTCGTCGTCGGCGATTTCCCGATGACGCCGAGCGGCAAGATCCAGAAGTACCAACTACGCCAGCGGATCTTCGACGTCCGCTGAGTGCCCACCGGGGTTCCGTCTTGCCGGAACCGCCCACCGGGGTTCCGTCTTGCCGGAACCGCCCACCGGGGTTCCGTCTTGCCGGAACCTTGCCGTTGGCCTGCCGTGGCCCTGCGGGAGCTCCCCGAAGCTGGGAACCGTCAACGAGAAACCCCCTCCGAGACTCCCCCACTTCCCCGAAGGAGCAACGCAATGAAGAAGACCCTGGCAACCATCGGCGCCACCTCCGCCCTCGCCCTCAGCGGCCTTGGCCTGGCCTCGGTGGCCTCGGCCCAGACGGCCGACACCGACGCCGCCGAGACGCCGGACGCCACCGAGACGCCGGAGACCACCCCGAGTGACGAGGCCCGCCGCGAGGGTCAGCGCGGCGAGGGTCGTGGTGAGGGCCGCCGGGGCGGCTGCAGCAAGGGTGCCGTTGCCGAGCTGCTCGGCATGGAGCCCGAGGAGCTGCGGGCCGAGCTCGACGCCGGCGCCACGCTGGCCGAGGTGGCCGAGGCCAACGGCGTCGACCCGGACGACCTCGTCGCCCAGATGATCGCCGATGCCACCGAGCGCATCGACGAGAAGGTGGCCGATGGCCGCATCACCGAGGACGAGGCCGCCGAGAAGCTGGCCGAGAAGACCGAGCGCATCGAGGACAGGGTCTTCGGCGACGAGGACGACGCCAGCGACAGCGACGCCTGACCACTCGGTCACGACGACCCCCTCTCCCCTCCCCGCCACCCTCGCAGCACCCGCTGCGGGGGTGGCTGTGGGCGTCGCCGGTAGGGTTCGCTCAGCTGCCAGCCCGGAGACCGACTCCAGCCACCGTCGATCCGAACGGAGCCGCAGACGATGAACGACACGATGGCCGCCACCGTCCTGATCGCCGAGGACGACCCCGAGATCCGGACTGCGCTCGAACGCATCCTGACCTACGAGGGCTACTCGGTCGTCGGGGCCGGTGACGGTGCGGCCGCGCTCGGGGCCGTCGCCGAGCACGAACCGGACGCCCTGGTGCTCGACGTGATGATGCCCCACGTCGACGGGCTCGCCGTCTGCCGGCAGCTCCGGCGAGACGGCAACCGGGTCCCGATCCTGATGCTGACCGCCCGCCAGGAGACCGCCGACAAGGTGGCCGGGCTCGACGCCGGCGCCGACGACTACCTGGCCAAGCCCTTCGAGATGGAGGAGCTCCTGGCCCGCCTGCGGGCGCTGCTCCGCCGGGTCGGCGACAACGGCGGCAACGGCGACGGCGAGGTGTTCCAGGCCGGTCCGCTCACCCTCGATCTGCCCCGCCGCCTGGTCACCGTGACCGAGGCGGGCGGGGGCGCCCACACCGACGCCGACGCCGACACCGAGGTGGAGCCGACCGTCGTCGACCTGACCCGCACCGAGTTCGCCATCCTCGAGCTGCTGTTCCACAACCTCGACATCGTGCTCGAGCGCTCGGTGATGTACGAGCGGATCTGGGGCTACGACTTCGACGGCGAGTCCCGCTCGCTCGACGTGCACGTCGGGTACCTCCGCCGCAAGCTGGAGGCGGCCGGCACCCCCCGACTGATCGAGACGGTTCGCGGCGTCGGCTTCGTGTTGCGGGACGGCGACTGATGTCGAGCCTGGCCGTCCGGCTGGCAACGGCCTTCGTCGGCCTGGTCGCGACCGTGGCGCTGGTCTTCGCCGCCATCGCCTTCGCCACGGCCTCCTCCGGCGTGACCGGCCAGGTCGACCAATTCCTCCGCGACCGGGCGGACGAGCTGGTGGCCGGCGACCGGGGACGGCCGGAACGGCCGAACCGGGACAACCGCCAGGACGACGACCGCCAGGCCGAGAACCGACCGGAGGGTGACCTCGACCTTCCCAGGAGCTTCGACGCCGACTCGGTGGTCCAGACCCTCGACCCGGCCGGGAGCCCGCTCGTGTCGACCGGCGTCGCCCTCCCCGTCGACAACCGCGACGTCGAGCTGGCCACGAGCGACAAGGGCGAGACGTGGCTGCGGACCGTCGAGACCGACGACGGGCCGTACCGCGTCATCACCGCCAGCCTGCCGGACGGCGGGGCGGTGCAGGTCGGGCGAGCGCTCGACGAGACCAACTCCGCCATCGGCCTCATCCGGGGTCAGCTGGCGGTCGCCATCCCGGTGGTGGCGGTCATGGCCGGGCTGGCCGGGCTCGTGCTGGCCCAACGGATCACCCGGCCCCTCCGGTCGCTGGCCGCCTCGGTCGACACGGTCGCCGCCACCGGGGATCTGTCGGTCCCGATCGAGGTCGACGGCGACGACGAGGTCGGCCGGCTCGCCCGGGGCTTCGACAACCTCCTGCAGAGCCTCTCACACAGCCGGGACCAGCAGCAGCGGCTGGTCCAGGACGCGGCCCACGAGCTGCGCACACCGTTGACCAGCGTCAAGGCCAACGTCGAGTTCCTGGCCGCCGCCCCCGATCTCGACCCCGGCGCCAGACGAGACACGCTGCGCAGCGTCCAGGGCGAGTTGCGGGAGCTGACCCGACTGGTGAACGAGATCGTCGACGTGGCCACCGACCGCTACGAGGCCCAGGCCTTCACCACCGTCGACCTCGGCCACGCTGCGGCCGAGGCGGTCGAGCGGTTCCGGGCCCGCCGCCCCGACCGGATGATCGACGCCGAGCTGCCGTCGGTCCCGGTCCGAGGGGACCACGACAGCCTCGTGCGGGCCGTCGGCAACCTGCTGTCGAACGCCGACAAGTACAGCCCGCCGGGGCCACCGATCGCGATCCGGGTCGGATCCGACCGGGTGGTCGCCGTGGCCGACCGGGGGCCAGGGATCGACCCGGCGGACCGGCAGCGGGTGTTCGACCGGTTCTACCGGTCAGACGAGGCCAGGGCCCAACCAGGCTCGGGACTCGGGCTGTCGATCGTCGCCTCGATCGTCGCCGCCCACGGCGGAAGGATCGAGGTCGACGACAACCCGGGTGGCGGCGCTGTCGTGTCGTTCGCCCTGCCCGCCTGATCGACGGTCGACCGGGCGAAGCGGCGTTGCCGGAACCGCCCGGCCACCACCGCGCGGCCGCCACCGCCCGGCCACCACCGCCTTGCCACAACCTTGCCACCGGCCGGCCGAGCACTTGTCGCCCGCTCCGTAGCGTCGCCTCCCGTGACCAACCGCACGCCAACCGTCGATCGTCCACCATCCACCGCCGACCCGGCGCCGCCGACCTACCCGCCACCGCTGCCCGGTCCCGCCCCGTCCAGGCCGTCCGGGTCGGTGAGCCGACTCGACCGGCTGCTCGCCCGCGCCACCGAGGTGCCCCCGTGGGTCGTCGTCACCCAGCTCTTCTTCGGCCTCGGGTGGCTGCGGGCCGTGGCGGCAAAGGTGATCGATCCGGCCTGGTGGACCGGCGACGTGATCCGGGCCTTCGTCGCCGACCACGCAGCGCTGACCCTGCCGTGGCTGTCACCGTTCCTGTCGTCGTTCGTGGTGCCGCTGGCGCCGCTCGTCGCCGTGCTGGTCGTCGTGGCCCAGGCCGCGGTCGGGACCGCCCTGGTGACGAACCGGGCCGTGACCCCTGCGCTCGTCGTCGGCTCGTTGCTCAACCTCGTGTTCCTGGCGGCTGGGGCGGTCGCCCCATCGGCCTTCTATCTGGTGGCCCAGGGGGCGGTGATGCTGTGGCGCCTCGGCCGCCGACCGCCGAGCCGATCGCTGTCACGAGGCCTCCAGGTGGCAACGGCTGCGGCCGCCGTGCTCGCGGTCATCAGCGTCCCGTTCATCGGCACCCTCCACCCAGCCGACGTGATCAACGACCCGGCGATCATGCTGGCCACACTCGGCGGGCTGGTCGCCGTCGCCACCGAGCTGACCCATCGGGCCCTCTTCCGACGGGGCCTCCCGTGAGACGGCCGGCTGGAGGACCGTCGTCAGCGGCCGAGGTCGTCGGCGCTGTTGCCGAGCAGGTACCGGGGGCCGGTGCCGAGGCCGGCCGCAGCATCGTCGGGGTTGTAGATCGCGCAGTTCTCGAGCGACAGGCAACCGCAGCCGATGCAGCCGTCGAGGCGGTCCCGGAGGTCGAGCAGACCCCGGATCCTGGCGTCGAGGTCGGCTCGGAAACCGGCGGCCAGGCGCTCCCAGTCGGCGTCGGTCGGCGTCCGACCGTCGGGGAGGGCGGCCAGCCGCTCGCCGATCTCACCGAGGCTGTAGCCGAGCCGCTGGCAGGCGAGGATGAACGACACCCGCCGGATCGTGGCCCTCGTGAACCGCCGGTGGCCCGACGGGGCCCGCTCCGCCTCGATCAGGCCCCGCTGCTCATAGAAGCGGATCGCCGACACCGCCAGACCGGTCCGCTCGGCAACGGCGCCGATCGTCAACAGCTCACGGGCCCGAGCACCGACGGGATCCGGCCTTGATCTCAACATTACTTGAGATTGTAGAACGGAGGGCATGGCCAACGACCACTCCCCCGACGCCACCGCTCTCGACACCGGTCGCCGCAACGGGCGCCACGCCGTTACCGACCCCGTGACCGACGCCGTCATCGGCGCAGTGAGCGACCTCCCGACCGCCGACCTGGCCTCGGCCTACGACCATCGAGGGCTCGACCGCCTCGACGACGACACCCTCGTCGCCGCCGTGGCCGCAGTGGTGGCGGAGCCACGGGAGGGGCCGCCGAACTCGTTCGTGCTCCACGCCCCACTCGAGCTGACCGCCAGGGCGCAGCTGTTGGCCGTCACCTCCCCCGAGTGGCGGCGGCTGGCCCGGCTCCGGCTGGTCTCGATCGCCGCCCGCTACCACACCTACGAACCGTCGACCCCGGTTGCCCCGGCCGAGTCGGGTGACGACGTCGACGCCGCAGTTGACGCCGCGGTCGATGCCGTCGTCCGAGCCGTGGCCGCCGGCGACCTCGCCGGCGCCGAGGCCGCGGCCCTCGCCCTGAGCACCGCCGCATCGTCCGCATCGTCGGCGGCGTCCGGAGGGGGCGCCGGCGCCGGGGCTGCCGCCGGGCTCCTCGACCGGATCGTCGGCCCGCTCGCACCCGCCGTGGCCGACCGGACCTCGGCCGCGGCCCACGGCCCGATCCTGCTGGCGACCATGGTCGAGGCCCCCGATCGGGCCGTCGGCTGGCTCGACCTCCTCCGCCCGCTCGTCCGCGAGCTGGCCCGCCGGGCCGACTGGCGCATCAGCTGGATCGACCGGGCGGCGCCGACGGTCACGACAGCCCCAGCCGCCACGACCACCGGCGATCGGCCCTGGCTCGACGGCGTCGCAGCTGCGCTGGCCGACCCGCCCCGCCTCGGTCGCCCCGATCCCGACTTCATCCACCCGATGGTGATGCAGGTCGACGCCCCCGGCGCGGCAGACGAGCTCCTGGCCCCGACCGTCGGGCGGACCGCAACCGACGAGGCCAGCAGGATGATCCTGCGCCTCGCCGCCACCTCGATGGTCCGCGACGATCCCGGCGCCGCGCCCTACGGCTGGACCCACAGCCTGACCCTCCCCCAGGCCGTCCTCACCGTCGCCCCACAGATCGAGGCGGCGGGGGGCGAGGCGCTGGCCGTCGCCGCCACCCACCTGTTGGCGTTCCGGGCCGCCCAGGCCACGGTTGCCGTCGACCCGACCGACCCGCTGGTCCGCCCGGCGGACCCGGCCACCGTCGGGTCCCGCCGCCGGGCCCTCATCGACCAGGCGGCCAGGCGTCACGACGCCCACGTGGCCAAGTACCTCCGGTCGGTCCTGACCGAGGCCGACCGCGATCCCGACGCCGGCGAGCTGTACCTCGCCGCCGGTGAGCACCTGCTCCGGGTGTGGGACGATCTGGGCCCCGATCCCGACGACCTCCTGGCCGACGCCGTCGTTGGGTGACCGCACCGGCGCGAAGCGTGACCGCGGCCCGGGGCTGCGCTAGGTTCGGGGCGACAGGGAGGCGGCCCCGGCATGCCCATTCACATCGAGAACCTGTCCGACGAGGTGGGTCGTCGGCTCGGTCGGGCCGAGAAGCGGGTCGAGGGTGCCGAGACCGAGCGGAACCAGGTCAGGATGGCCGAGGCCGAGGCGCGGGTCCGGCTCGACGAGGCCACCCGGACCAAGGGGCTGTGGAAGCGACTGTTCCGGGTGGCCTCCAACGCCGAGCGGGCGGCGGCCAGGCGGCTCGAGCAACTGAAGGAGGACCTGGCCAACATCGAGGCCAAGCTCAGCTACCTCAAGATCGAACAGGCGCAGCTGGCCAAGGGTCACGCCGGACAGCAGATCCTGCCGAACCGCTACCGGGCGTCGCTGTCGGACGAATGGTTCCTCTACAACGGCGTGCTCACCGACTCGGGTGAGATCGACCACGTGCTCGGCGGACCGACGGGCGTGTGGGCCATCGAGATCAAGAACGAGGCGGTGCTGCTCGCCGTCGACCGCAGCCGCTGGCAGAAGACGAGGCTCTCCCGCCAAGGTCGGACCCAGGAGACCGAGCTGGCCGTCGACGGCGGCGGCCGGACCTGGGGCCGCGAGGTCGGCGAGCCGGCGGAGGCGCTGGCCGCCGAGTTGGCGGCCGTGCATCCGGTTCCCGTCAGGACCGCCGTCGTCCTCGTCGATCCCCTTGCCGAGATCGTTCGCTGCCAGGACGCCGGGGTCGACCTGGTCACCGCCGACCTCGAAGAGCTCGACCGCACGATCAGCGGGCGGCCCGTCCTCGACCCGGCGACCACCAGGGCGCTCGGTGAACGGGTGGTGGCGATCCACCGCAGCTCGGCCGACCGACGCCGCAGGCGGCGCCGCCACCAGCGGCCGTCCCGGACCGGCACCGAGCGGACATGACAATCCTCATGCCGAACCGGTGATCGATCCCCCTACCGGGATCACACCCGTGGCGTCACCGTTGGCGGTATGGAAACCAGCATCCGCCTCCGTGGCCTGGCCAAGCACTACGACTCCGGCTCGACGCTGACCCGGGCGGTCGACGGCATCGACCTCGACATCGGCCGCGGCGAGATCGTCGCCCTCCTCGGCCCGAACGGGGCGGGCAAGACCACCACCATCGACATGATCCTCGGGTTCGCCGAGGCGACGTCAGGCGTTGTCGAGGTGTTCGGCGGCGCGCCCCGCGATGCGGTGGCGGCGGGCCGGGTCTCGGCCGTGCTCCAGACCGGCGGGTTGCTGCGCGATCTGACCGTCGGCGAGACCGTCGAGCTGGTCGCCTCGACCTACACCACGCACGATCCGATACCCGAGATCCTCGGGCGGACCGGCCTGACCGACCTCGTCGACCGCCAGGTCCAGGCGTGCTCTGGTGGCGAGCAGCAACGACTGCGGTTCGCCCTCGCCCTGCTCGCCGACCCCGACCTGTTGCTGCTCGACGAGCCGACGGCGGGCATGGACGTCGAGGCCAGGCGGGCCTTCTGGGCGGCGATGGAGGACGAGGCCGACCGGGGTCGGACCATCGTGTTCGCCACCCACTACCTGCAGGAGGCCGAGGACTTCGCCCGTCGCACCGTCCTGCTGGCCGGCGGCCGGATCGTTGCCGACGGCCCGACCGACGAGGTGCGCCGGCGGGCTTCGGGCCGCACCGTCCGGGCCAGGGTCAGCGCCGACCGCGTCGACCGGGTGGCCGAGGTGCTCCGTGGGCTGTCCTCGGTGGTCCACCTGGCCACCGAGCACGACCGGCTCATCGTCGAGACCACCGACTCCGACGACATCGCCCGCCGTCTGCTCGGCGAGCTGGGCGGCTCCGAGCTCGAGATCGAGGCCGCCTCGCTCGAGACCGCCTTCGTCAACCTGACCAACCGCAGCTCGGTCACGGCCGACGCCTCGTGACCGAGCGAACCACCTCACCGGGAGCACACCGATGAACCTGACCTACTATCGCCTCGAGCTCCGCCGACTGCGGCGGGACTACGTGACCATGTTCTTCACCGCCGGACTACCGGCCTTCCTCTACGTGATCTTTGGTGCCTCCCCCGACTACGGCGACGATCCGGTACGCGACGGCAACGTCGCGATGTGGATCATGATCGCCATGGCCGGCTACGGCGCCGTCACCGCCACCACCGGCATCGGGGGCATGGCCGCGGTCGAGCGCATGCAGGGCTGGGGTCGCCAGCTCGGCCTCACCCCGCTGAGCGACGGCGGCTACGTCCGGATCAAGGCGGCTACCGCCATCACGATCGCCGCCATCCCCATCGCCCTCGTCTACACCATCGGCGCCTTCACCGGTGCCGAGGCCCCGCTGTCGGTATGGATCATCTCGGCTGCCATCCTGCTGGTCGGCGCCACCACCTTCGCCCTCTACGGTCTGAGCTTCGGCCTCGCCTTCCGGTCCGAGGCGGCGGTCAGCGCCGCCTCCGGCTCGCTCGTGGTCCTGTCGTTCCTCGGCAACATCTTCATCCCGGTGAGCGGCTGGCAGCTGACGCTGGCCAAGTTCACCCCGCTCTACGGCTACGTGTCGCTTGCCCGCCGGGCCCTCACCGGCGGCGCCACGATCGACACCGACACCGGGGACCTGATCGACGTCCCCCTCTGGCAGCCGCTCACCAACGTGGTCGTGTGGACGGCGATCCTCGCCGTCGCCGCCGTGATCCTCGTCGGCCGGGGTCGGGCCAGGCAGTGACGATCGGCGCCGACCCGCGGCCAGCGGGCCCGGCCACGGGCTGGATCGAGCGCAACGGCTGGCTGCTGGCCGCGGTCTGGCTCGTCTTCCTCGTCTTCCCGGCGATCACGATCGCCTCCCTCGACGACGAGACCGCGAGGACCAAGTGGGCGGCGATTGGCCTGCTGCTGGTCTTCTCGGCCCTCTACATCAGCGGCTTCCACATCCAGAACAAGGCCGAGAACGAGGCCAGGGCTCAACCCGAGGTCGAGCACGACCTCCCGAACGGTTGGTACCACCTCGTCGGCCTGGTGCTGACCACGGTCGCCCTCTACGCCCTGGTCGACCTCCCGGCGATCGGGGTCGTCCCGTTCGTCGTGTCGTTCGCCGTGTTCCTGTTCCCCTGGCCGGTGGTGTTCGTCGTGTTCGCCGTCGGGGTCGGGGTCACCGTCGGCCTGCCGCTGGCCGACGGGTCGTTCGGCGACCTGTGGTTCATGTCGCTGATCATCCTGGCCGTCGGCGGGGCGACGATGCTCATCCGGGTCGTCGAGAGCCACCAGGTCGAGCAGACGCGGCTGCGCACGGTGCTGGCGGTCAGCGACGAGCGGACCCGGGTTGCCCGCGACGTGCACGACGTCCTCGGCCACAGCCTCACCGCGGTCGTGCTCAAGGTGGAGCTGGCCCGCCGCTACCTGGCCGACGTCGACCCGGACGACCCGATCCAGCGCGAGCGGATCGACGCCTGCCGGGCCCAGCTCGACGAGCTCGAGGCCATCAGCCGGGGGGCGTTGGCGGAGATCCGCTCGACGGTCGGCGGGCTCCGGGCCGCCAACCTGTCCGACGAGGTCACCGTGGCCCGGACGGTGCTGGCCGACGCCGGCGTCGGGCTGCTGGTCACCGGCGAGGTCAACGACGTACCCGAGCACCAACGCCCGACGATGGCCTGGGTCGTCCGGGAGGCGGTGACCAACATCGTTCGCCACGCCCGCGCCTCCCAGTGCCACATCGAGCTGGCCCCCGCCGACGGTCCGGTGCTGCTCCGGGTCAGTGACGACGGGGTCGGCATCGCCGGCAACACGGCCGGCAACGGCCTGCGGGGCCTACAGGAACGGGTCGAGGCGGTCGGGGCCGAGTTGCGGGTCGGTTGGCCGGACGACTCGAACGGTATGCGCACGGGTGGCGGGACCCGGGTCGAGGTCGTGGTCGGATGACTCGCTTGTGGCACCCGTGACGACGCCATGAGCACGCGATGGGCAGGCACTGCGTACGCGATGAGCGTGCGATGAGCGACACCATCCGCCTCCTCCTGGCCGACGACCAGGCACTCGTTCGTGGCGCCCTGGCCGCGCTCCTCGGCCTCGAGCCCGACCTGGAGGTGGTGGCCGAGGTCGACCGTGGCGACGAGGTCCTCGCCGCCGTCGAACGCCATCCGGTCGACGTGGCCCTGCTCGACATCGAGATGCCGGGGATGACCGGCATCGAGGTCACGGAGCTCCTGACCGAGCGGGCCCCGTCGGTACGGGCCCTGATCGTGACCACCTTCGGTCGGCCGGGCTACCTGCGCCGGGCGATCGATGCCGGGGCGGCCGGCTTCGTGGTCAAGGACACCCCGGCACCGGAACTGGCGGAGGCGGTCCGTCGGGTCAACGCCGGCATGCGGGTGGTCGACCCGGACCTGGCGACCGAGTCGTTGCTGGAGGGCACCAACCCGTTGAGCGACCGGGAGCGGGAGGCGTTGGCCCTCGCCCTCAATGGGTCGCCGGTGGCCGAGATCGCCCGCACCCTCCACCTGTCGGAGGGGACCGTTCGCAACTACCTGTCGACGGCTGCGGCGAAGACCAGCGCCCGCTCGAGCGTCGAGGCCGCGGTCATCGCCCGCGATCGGGGCTGGCTGTAGCGACGACGCCGGCTCAGGGTCCGGGGGCGAGGGCGGGATCCGATTCGGGCCCGGGATCCGGCTCGGGCTCGGGCTCGGGCTCGGGGATGACCTGCTCGTACTGCCCGTAGTCCAACAGCCACGGGGTGGCGTTGACCCGGCAGTTGAGCCCGTCGACGGTGCAGATCTGGGTCAGGTCGGCCATCTGGTCCGGGCTCCAGGCGTTCCAGAAGTCCTGGTGGAACGTGTACCACGGGCCCGATGACAGGGTCAGCCCGGCGCCGCCGGCGATCTCCCCGTACGAGGTGAAGGTGGTGAGCTGCGGGACCTTGACCGGGTGGGTGGCCGGGCAGGTCGCGGTCTCCTCGTCGAAGTAGGCCATGTGACTGCCGTGGTCGGGCGAGTCGAGGTGCACCCCGTCCCAGCAGTTCGGGAAGTTGATGCGGAGCACGAGGTCGACGCCGTCGCGGTGGGGCGTGATCATCTCAGTCGCCCCGACGGAGCTGAAGACCTCCTCGGTCGACGGCTCCCTGGTCATCCAGTAGCCGACCAGGTCGGACGACTCGTTCGACGTGGCCCCGGCGTTGCCGGCGATGATCCGGAGCCCGTCCGGCATGGGGACGACGTCCGGCGTGGTGGACTTGTAGTAGGCCGAGAAGCTGATCGCCCGGATCGGGTAGCCGTCCTGGTAGACCGTCGGCGACCAGTAGGCCGACTTGTCGTTGCGGTCCGTGCACTCGATGTCGGACATCGGCGTGTCCATCAGCGACTGGGTGGTGGTGTCCGGGTCGACGTTCGGGTTGCCGAAGAACTCGTGCAGGTGATGGCCGACGGCCATCCCGGGCTGGGCGATCGGGTCGATCTGCTCCACCTTCACGCTCTCACACTTGACGAGCCAACCGATCCGGGTGGCGGTCCAGCGCTCGTCGCCGACGGCGACGACAAACGGATCGACCAGGAAGTAGGGCGTCGACTCGCGCTCGTCGGTGTACGTCGCCACCTCGTCGGCGGCGGGCAGCCAGACGCCGGGCGTCGGCGGGTGCCCGTGGTCGGGCGGGGGCGGAGGTGGTGGGGGCGGAGGAGGAGGCGGTGGCGGCTCGCCGGCCAGGGTGTCGAGGGTGACGGTCGTCTTCGGCTTCCAGCGGCGCCCGACCCTCGCCCGGACCTGCACGCCGTGGGAGGTCTCCGGCTGGAGTCCGGCGATCTCGACCGGTCCCGCCGCGTCCTCCCAGGAGCTCCAGGCCCGGTTCTTGATCCGGAACCGGTACTGGTACTCGGTGGCGCCGGCGACCTCGTCCCAGCTCACCGAGAGCGACGAGTCCGTCGGGGCCACCCGCACGGTCGGGCTGGCGGCGCTGGCCCCGATGACCTCGACCACGGTCGGCGGGAGCGACGTCGTGGTGGTGGTGGTCGATGCGGTCGTCGATGTGGTCGATGCCGTCGTCGTGGTCGATGCCGTCGTCGTGGTCGTCGACGTGGTCGTGGTCGTCGAGCCCGTCGTCGTCGAGCCCGTCGTGGAGGTGGTGGTCGAGCCCGTCGTCGTCGAGCCCATCGTCGAGGTGGTGGTGGAGCCGTCGGCTTCGACGACGACCGTGCCCTGGGTCCAGTTCCGGCTCCACTTGCCGTTGATGCGGGCCCCGACGGCGAAGGTGTAGGTCGAACCGGGCGACAGGTCGGCGACACGGGCCGAGCTGCCGATCACCTGCGTGTTCGACGACCACGGCTTGCGACCCTGCCGGAATCGGTACCGGTAGCGGTCGGCGTCGGCAAGCGGCTCCCACTCGATGTCGACGAAGTCGACCCCGGGTGTCAGCGTGACCGCAGGCGTGTCGGGCCCGCCTGGCAGGGACAGCGGCGCCGCCGTCGACGGCGAGGCCGGCTGGAGCAGCGCGACGGCGAGCACGAGGACAAGACCCGGCACGAGGACGCGCAGGAACCGTCGGAAGGGCATGGGTGTGTCACTCCAGTCATCGACTGCCGAGCGACAGCGTAGGGCGGGCCCGTCGGGTAACGCATGACCGCCGGGGGGCGCAGGTAGTTCGGCCCAGCGCCCGGCGGCGCCTGTCGATCGTTGGCTCAGCGGCCCTCGAACACCGGGTCCCGCTTGTCGACGAACGCCTGCGACGCCTCCTTGTGGTCGGCCGTTGTGCCGGTGTGGCGGTGGTGCGTCGACTCCAGCTCGAGCAGCGTGTCGAGCTCGCCGGTGAGTGCCCGGTTGATGTTCTCCTTCATGTAGCGGAAGGCGATCGGCGGGCCGGCGGCCAGCCGGGCGGCGAGACCACGCCACGCCGACTCGTAGTCGTCCGGCCCGACGACCTCGTTGACGATGCCGAGGTCGGCGGCGGTGGCCATGTCCATGCGCTCGGGCAGGAAGTACAGCTCCTTCGCCTTGGCCGGACCGACCAGCCGGGTCAGGAACCACGTGCCGCCGTAGTCACCGGCCAGCCCGACCCTGGCGAAGGCGGTGGTGAGGATGGCGGTGTCGACCGCGATCCGGAGATCGCAGGCCAGGGCGAGCGACAGGCCGGCTCCCGCAGCCGGACCGGGCAACGCCGCCACCGTCGGCTTCGGCATGTGGAACAGCGCTCCCGAGGTCCGCTTGTGACTGAGGCGTTGCTCGTGGACCCCGGCGTCCCACGACGACGATCCGCCTCCGGCTCCGTCACCCTCGGCGAAGCCCTTCACGTCGCCGCCGGCGCAGAACGCCCCGCCGGCCCCGGTGAGCACGACGCAGCGCACGTCCGACGCCACCTCGACGTCGGCCAGCGCCAGGGCGAGACCGCTGAGCATGTCGTCGGTCAACGCGTTCCGGCGATCGGGGCGGTTCATCGTGATCACCGCCACCCCATCGGCGACCTCGGCGGTCA
Source organism: Actinomycetota bacterium (assembly GCA_039195375.1). Taxonomy (GTDB): domain Bacteria; phylum Actinomycetota; class Acidimicrobiia; order Acidimicrobiales; family SZUA-35; genus JAHELU01. The sequence continues at coordinate 6,119 of JBCCVL010000021.1, read as the reverse complement.
GGTGCTCACTTCCGGTCTGGATCGTCCTGGTCATCTCGTCCCCTTCGTCTCGATCGCCGCTGCGACCGCCGCAGCCGTCGCTGCGCCCCGATCGTCCATCGACGGTCACGCCGTCGGCAAGTTCCGGCCCCGTCGGACGACCGCGGAGATTTCTCGACGGATCGCGAACCGCAGCCCGCGACCCGGCGTAGAGGAGGACGCAACGGAGTTGAACCACGCGGCACCGCCGATCGGCGCCCCGCCTGGACCCAACGCTCGAAAGGACCTCACCTCATGCAGACCTCGACGGTGGGCGCCCCCGCGCCCCCGAGCTCGACGCGCCCGAACAACCAGGCCGTTATCGTCGCCGCCGCCGTCGGCGGCGCCCTCGCCCTCAGCCTCGGCGCCTACGGCCGACTGCACACCCCGACGGGTGACACGATCTGGGACGTCGGGTTCCCGAGCCTGCTGGCCATGAAGTCGTGGTTCACCACGGCCGCCGTCGTGCTCGGGATCACCCAGGGCGTGTCGGCGGCGTGGATGTGGGGTCGCCTGCCGGGTGTCGGTGACGCCCCGGCCGGCCTGGCCGCCGTCCATCGCTGGAGCGGCACCGTGGCCTTCCTCTTCACGCTTCCCGTCGCCTACCACTGCCTCTGGGCCCTCGGCTTCCAGGACACGACCACCCGCGTCCTCGTCCACTCGATCCTGGGTTGCGCCTTCTACGGCGCCCTGGCCACCAAGCTCCTGCTGCTCCGCTCGGAGCGGCTCTCCGGCTGGGTCCTCCCGGCGGCCGGCGGCCTGCTCGTCGCCATCCTCACCGGGATCTGGCTGACCTCGTCGCTCTGGTTCTTCACGACCATCGGCTTCCCCTGGTGAGCCGGCCAGACCAGTCCCCCTTGCCAACGCTCCGACCACACGAGAGGAACCCATGTCGACCACACGCACGATGACCCCGACCCTGGCCATCATCCTGGCCGGGGGCCTGGCCGCCGGGATCGCCCTGGCCCGCCCGGGCTCCGGCGGGGCGCCAGACGGCGGGGCCGAGACTGCGGCCGTCGAGGCCGCGGCCACCGATCAGGCCGACGGCACCGACGAGACCTACCGGCGAGGCACCCGCACCGCCGGCGACCGCGGCGGGGCCGAGGCGCCGGCCACACCGGCCGCCCCCGGAGGCGGCCAGGCCGCAGCCGACGACGGTGCCGGCGCCCCGACGGCGGCCACCATCACGATCGAGGGCTTCGCCTTCGACGGCCCGGCCACGGTGGCCCCCGGTGCCGCCCTCACCGTCACCAACAACGACGGCGCTCCCCACACGCTGACGTTCCGCTCGGGCGGAGTCGACACCGGCAACCTCGCCGGTGGCGCCACCACCACCGTGACCGCCCCGACCGCACCCGGCACGTACGACTTCTTCTGCGAGATCCACCCCTCGATGGAGGGCTCGATCACCGTCGCCCCCTGACCGGACCGCTCAACCAGACCGAACCAACCAACGCATCACCAGACACGACTCTGAACAAGGAGAACCCAATCATGCGATTCCGTACCCCCGCCCTGGCCAGCACACTCGGACTGGCCCTCGTCCTCGCCGCCTGCGGCGGTGGCGACGACACGACGACGGTCGCCCCGGCCGCAGCCGACCCCGCCGCCGCCGAGGCCGCGGCACCGGTCGACGACGGCCCCGCCACCATCGACGTGCTGTCCGGCGACTCGGCCATCGGCCCGATCCTGGTCGGCCCGGACGGGCTCAGCCTCTACGGGTTCACCAACGACGTCGATGCCGTCAGCACCTGCTACGGCACCTGCGCCGATGCCTGGCCCCCGGTCATCGTCTCCGACGACTGGACCGCCGGCCCCGGCCTCGACTTCGGCATCTTCGCCACCACCGTCCGCGAGGACGGGCAGCGCCAGCTCGTTGCCGGCCGCTGGCCGCTCTACTACTTCGCCGGCGACGCCACGCCGGGCGACGTCAAGGGCCAGGGCTCTGGCGACGTGTGGTTTGCCGTCGACGTCGACGGCAGCCTGATCACCGAGGCCCTCGGCGGCGAGGCCGCCGTCGACACCGACGGCGCGACGGCCGACGCCGGCTCCGGCGACGCCGCCGATGACTCGACTGCGGACGACGCCTACGGCTACGACGACGACTCGGCGGCCGCCGGCTCGGACGACTCGGCCGACGCCGCCGGGGCCGCAGCCGCTCCGGTCGTCGCCGCCGAGACCGAGCTCGGTCCGGTCCTGGTCGACGCCGCCGGCCTCACCCTCTACGGCTTCCTACCCGACCGCGACGCCGGCGCCCCGACCTGCGACGATGCCTGCGCCGACGCCTGGCCCCCGGTCATCGTCGACGGGACCGACCTGCCGGCCGGTCTCGACCCGGAGATCTTCTCGGTCATGACCCGCAGCGACGGCTCGAACCAGCTGGCCGCCGGCATCTGGCCGCTCTACCGGTTCGCCGGCGACGCCGCCCCCGGCGACGTCAACGGCCAGGGCTCTGGCGACGTGTGGTTCGCCGCCACCCCGGACGGGAAGCTGGTCGGCGCCCCCTGATCGGCTGAGCATCGAGCGACGACTCGCCGCCTGGACGCGGAGCGGCGTCCGCATCCACCCGGCGGAGGGGCCGGCGTCCTTCGGGGCGCCGGCCCCGAACGCGTCCGGGCCGGCGCTAGACGAGCTGCAGGTCGGTCTCGAGGTTGGCGAACGCCGCCACCGCGGTCGACGGCAGCTCCCGGTCGCTGATGACCAGGTCGGCCAGATCGAGCGGTGCGATCCGGGCAAGGCCACGCACGCCCCACTTGGTGTGGTCGGCCACGACCACCGCCCGCTGGGCCGAGGCCAGGAAGGCGCTGTTGAGCTCGGCCTCGGCCAGGTTCGGCGTCGAGTACCCGATCACCCCGTCCATGCCGTGCACCCCCATGAAGATCACGTCGACGTGCAGGCGGGCCAGGGCCGAGGTGGCGATCGGCCCGACGAGGGCATCGGAGGGCGTGCGGGCGCCTCCGGTCAGGATGACCGTGCCGTCCGGGGCGGCGGCGTCGTAGAAGACCTGGGCGATGAGGGTGCTGTTGGTGACCACGGTCAGTCCCGGCACGTCGACGAGGTGCTTGGCCAGCGCCCACGTGGTGGTCCCGGCGGTCAGCCCGATCGTCGTTCCCTCGGTGACCTGACCCGCCGCTGCGGCGGCGATGCGGTCCTTCTCCGCCAGCTGACGCCGACGCTTGGCCTCGAAGCCCGGCTCGTTGCTGCTCTGGTTGCCGACCCGGGTGGCGCCGCCGTGCACCTTGTCGACCAACCGCCGACCGGCCAAGAGGTCGAGGTCGCGCCGGATGGTCATCTCCGACACGTCGAGCAGTTCGGCCAGCTCGCGGACTCGGACCGACCCCTGACGCCGAACCGCGTCAACGATGATGTCGTGTCGTTGGTGGGCGAACATCGCTCCGCCAGAATCGGCTATCCACAAGACAAAGTCAAACAACAACGCACAGGCGACGGCCGGCCATCGCCGAGCGCGGACCGCAGAAAGTGACGGCGTGCCGACGTTCCGTCGCCAAAAAGTCATGCCAGCACAGCCGACCTTGACATCGATCGTGCGATATTGGAAGATTCTGGGCGGTTCTGAGGCTTGGCGTTCGAAAAGCCGGCTTCGTTCCGATGCGATCGGTAGCGATCAGGGGAGGCAAAAGTGACGATCACCCCGGCGGGGCGAGAGCCTCACACGCTGGGCCACGACCCGAGGCTCGGCTGATGGCGACGGCGACGGCGTCGACGCGCAAGACCAACCTCGAGGGCGGCTGGGGGGTCGCCATCTGGTTCCTCCTGCCAAGCCTGATCGGCTTCCTGGTCTTCTTCCTCTACCCGACCCTCCGAGGCGTCTACCTCAGCTTCACCGACTGGAACCTGCTGTCGAACTCGGGCAGCTGGGTCGGCGGCGAGAACTACTCGACGCTGGTCAACGACGACGAGTTCTACGCCTCGATGGGCCGCACGCTGCTCTACGTCGTGCTGAACATCGGCTCGCAGACCATCCTCGCCGTGCTCATCGCCGTGATGATGGATCGCCTGACCAAGTCGACGATCATCCGCGGCATCCTGCTCCTGCCGTGGCTGATGCCGAACGTCGTCGTCGCCCTGCTGTGGCTCTGGATGCTCGACGGCTCGGTCGGCATCGTCAATTCCGCCATCGAGGGTCTCGGCTTCGAAGCCGTCCGCTTCTTCCAGGACGCCGGCAAGGTCATCCCGACGGTGGCCGGCATCAACACCTGGAAGTTCACCGGCTACACCGCACTGCTGCTGTTCGCCGGCCTCCAGACGATCCCGAAGACGGTCTACGAGGCGGCGGCGATGGACGGCGCCACCGAGTGGCAGATGTTCCGACGCATCACGCTCCCCCTGATGCGGCCGGTGCTCGCCCTCGTGCTGGTGCTGACGATCGTCGGTTCGTTCCAGGTGTTCGACATCATCCAGGTCGCCACCGGCGGCTTCGGCGGTCAGCCGGGCGGCCCGGCCAACGCCTCCCGGGTGATCTACCTGTACATCTACCAGAACGCCATCAACTTCAATGACCTCGGCTACGCCGCCGCCCTCTCGGTGGTGCTGGTGGCGATCCTGCTCGGGGTCACCGCCATCCAGCTCAAGCTGCTTCGGGCCGGCGAGAGCGACCTGGCGTCATGAGCGGGTCGGGCGAGCGCAGCCGGATCGGGAACCCAGTCGAGACCGAGGGGGGTCGAGCATGACCACGGCAACCGCAGGCATGGCCGGGACCGCGGCCGGACAGGGCGTCGGCGCCCGGGTCGGGCGGTGGACCGCCTGGGGCATCCTCGGGCTGATCGTCCTCGTCAGCCTGTTCCCGTTCTACTGGGCGCTGCGGACGGGCCTGACCCGCAACGCCGCCCTGCTGGCCGGCGACAACGGGCTGGTCCCGAGCGACGCCACGATCCTCAACTTCAAGCGGGTGCTCGGCCTCGCCTCCGAGGAGGAGATCGTCGAGGCGACCGGTCAGGCGAGTTCCGGTTCGTTCGACTACCTGCTCGCCCTGCGCAACAGCATCATCATCGCCACGCTGGTCACCGCCGGTCAGGTGACGTTCTGCGCCATGGCCGCCTACGCCTTCGCCCGGCTCAAGTTCCGTGGCCGTGACCAGCTGTTCTTCCTGTACCTGACCGGGCTGATGGTCCCGCCGATCTTCATCCTCATCCCCAACCTGATCCTCATCAAGAACCTCGGCTGGCTGAACAGCTTCCCCGGCATGGTGGCGCCGTTCTTCTTCATGACCCCGTTCGCCGTGTTCTTCCTCCGCCAGTTCTTCCTCGGGATCAACCGCTCGCTCGAGGAGGCGGCGATCATCGACGGCGCCAACCACTTCACGATCTTCCGCAAGGTGATCCTGCCGATCGCCACGCCCCAGATCGTCACGCTTGCGGTCCTGACCTACGTGACCTCGTGGAACGAGTTCCTGTGGCCACTCGTCGTCGCCCCGGTCGACGAGAGCGTCCAGCCGCTGACCGTCGCCCTCGGCTCGTTCGCCGCCCAGAACCCGGGTTCGGCCCCCGACTGGTCCGGCCTGATGACCGGTACCATTCTGGCCGCCCTTCCGATGCTGCTCCTGTTCATCGCCTTCGGTCGACGACTGGTCGACAGCATCCAATTCTCCGGCATCAAGTAGCCGGAACGGAAAGGCTTCCGCCCCCCGAACGACCCCCCGTACGCACAAGTCGTGTCGCTCCGCCCCTTCCGGCGCGCAGCGGCCAACCGAGGTTGGGTGGAGCACTCCGCCCACACGCCACAAGGAGAGGAAATCCAAACCATGCGAGGAAAGCAATCCTTCCGCCTCCTCGCCGCGCTGCTCGCTCTCGCGATGATTGCTGCAGCCTGCGGTGGAGACGATGAAGAGAGCAGTGGTGCGTCCTCGGAGGTTCCGACCTTCGACGAGGCCATCACGATCGACTACTGGCTGTGGGACGGTAACCAGCAGCCGTTCTACGAGCAGTGCGCGGCCGACTTCACGGCCAACGTGCAGCCCAACATCAGCGTCAACATCGAGCAGTTCGGCTGGGGCGACTACTGGACCGGTCTGACGGCGGCCTTCGCCTCCGACTCGGCCCCCGACGTGTTCACCGACCACCTGGCCCGCTACCCCGAGTTCG
>JBCCVL010000020.1:0-46968 GCA_039195375.1 Actinomycetota bacterium | reverse complement strand
TGGGTTCTAGCGTGAGACACGAGCCCTCCGGTGAGGTCAGTGAGTTCTGGAAGACCCACAGACTCTCTCGGAGGGCTCACCTCACCGGTGGATCACCCCAAACCCCACCGACAGGGACAACGTCCCCGCACGTCACAGCTAACCCCCCGGACCTTGGCCCGGATCCTCCGGGAGTTCGGGATTCGGTCCGGCACCTATCGCTTCCCAAGCGGAAAGGCGAAGGGCTACGCCGCCAACGACTTCCTCGACGCCTGGAACCGGTATCTGCCTCAACCCGACGCCACCGACCGTGACCCACCAGGCGAACCCCACGAGAGACGTGGCATCCGTGGCATCCGTGGCGCCCCTGGTCAGAGGCCTGGAAGTGCCACGGATGGCCGAACCTGCCACGGCAACCAACCGTTGCCCTCCCCATCGACGACCGCCCGCCGTGACCACCGACCGACCCGCCCGACTGACCTTCCCGGAGAGAGCAATGAGTAACCCGACGACAGCTGACCCGTGGCACCGACGGCCCACCCGTGGCACCGCGACCGCTGCGCACGTGCATTGTCACGCTTGCCACGGATGCCACGCCCCTGCGGAGGGACCGCAGCTGGCCGGCGAGCCTGCCGATGAGGCTGGTTCAGCCGAGCCGCTGGTCTACACCGTGCGGGAGGCCGCCGAGCAATTGCGGATCGGCTACAGCACCGTCCGCGAGGAGATCCGTACCGGCCAGCTCCGATCGTTCAAGGTCGGCCGAAGGCGGTTGGTTTCCGGCGAAGCGCTTCGCGCCTACGTCCGAGAGCGCCAAGGCGGTGGCTTCGATGGGTAGACGCTCAGCAGGCGAGGGCTCAGTCTTCAAAGACGGCGAGGGCAGGTGGGTGGCGATGATCGAGGTGCCCCGCCTTGGCGACGGCAAGCGACGCCGACGCAAGCGCAAGGCCGCCACGAAGGCCGATGCGCAACGTGCGCTGAAGGAGATGCAGAAGGAGCTCGAACGAAGCGGCACGATTCTGAGTGCGGACCGCACCATCCACGACGCCATCGCCACCTTCCGAGCGGGGCGACCGCCGTCGGCCAACGACGACTGGCTCTTCGGCCTCATCGCCTCCGGCCTCGGGAGCTATCGAGTCCGGTCGTTGTCAGTCCGCCAGTGCGACCTCTTCCTCGCCGAGTGCGCTGAGGGGCGGTATGGTCGCCGGCCGATCGGCAAGGACCATCTTCGAAGGGTCCGTCAACGCCTCGCTGCGCTCATGCGCAACGAGGTCCGCATCGGTACCGTCGCCCGCAACGTCGCAGAGGTAGCCGAGCTTCCCTCGAGCGATATCGAACCCCGACGGAGGCGGGCCTTGACGGTCGAGGAGTTGCACATGCTGCTCGAGGCTTCCGGAGGATGGCTGAAGGTTCTGATCGACCTCTGCGGTCGCAACGGCCTTCGACCTGCCGAGGCCCGAGCACTCCGTTGGATCGACGTCGACCTGCAGAGAGGCGAGCTCAGCATCAGCGGTCAGATGAATCGAGATAACGAACGAGGCCCGGTGAAGCGCGCAACCAACGCCGAGCGGACCATCGGCATAGACGGAGCAACTCTCGAGCGCCTTGCGGCATGGCGCAGGGAGGCCGACGAAGGAGAGGCGCCCACCGACCAGGACTTCATAGCGACGAACCGCACTGGCGGCCCGACAACACGAGAATCGCTGGCCACTGCAGTGAAGACTCTCTGCGGTGAAATCTTGCTCGCGCCTCACGTGACTCCGTACGAGCTCCGCCACACGGCCATCAGCCACCAAGCCGACGCCGGCCGCACCAGCTGGGAGATCGCGGATTGGGCGGGGACCTCTGAGTCGATGATCAGCTCACGCTACCGCCACCGCCTCCGCCGGATATCGGTGCTCAGGCCAGCGGACACCATCGGCTGAACGAGGACCAACAGCTGGGCAACTCAGCCGGCGACGAGAACTCGAATCACGCGGCGACTATTCAGCCCGGCCGCCAAGATGGACGGCTACGATCGATCCAGCGCGGGCTTTCCCCCCATGCCCATGCGGCCAAAGAGTAGAGGAGCGAGGCTTTGAAGATCCTTGAAGTCTCCCTTAGGCATTTTCGCGGATTTGAAGAACTTAGTTTCCAGCCGGCGGGGCACGTAGCGTTGGTTGGGCCACCACGTTCGGGCCGATCAGACCTACTGGAAGGTCTCCGGCGCGTGCTTATTCCGGAGGTGGTTCGCCATGCCTCACCGTCAGAGCTCGACTTCTTCGGTCTAGATAGAGAGAACAGAGCCGAAGTCGAGGTCGTCCTCGGCGAACTCGGCAACGAGCTCGAACAAGACTTCATTGACCACCTTGAGGCCTGGAACGTGACGAACTCGGTACTTGAGGCACCAAGGCCCCCAACCGAAGTCGTCGAACCCGAGGAGATAGCTTGGGTTCTTCGGCTCTGCTATCGCATCGAATGGGACGGCGATCAAGACCAGGCGAAGCACTGGGTCGACTACCCAGGACAGTCGGACCCCGATGTCGGGGTCTTTGTCAGAATCCCATACCGCCTTCATCGATCTCTACCTGTCGTTGCAATCGGCAACTCGGGCGCCCCACTCAGGCTCGGAGCCAGAGCGGACTTCCGGAAGCTGCTGGACAAGGAAGGCGTATCCGTTGCTGAAGCATTCGAGCAGGTGGTGCAGTCGATCTCAGCGGCCGGCGAAACCCTCGCAAAGTCCAAGGAGATCGGACGATCGGTCGGCAACGTACTGTCACCAGTTGAAGGACCTCTTGGGGTCGACGAGATTGGTGACGGGATTCTGCAGTTCGTACCGGACGGAGGCTCGCTCACAGGTGTCCTTCGTACGCTGCAACCTGCGATCGATCTAGGCGGGCCCGGCCATCTTCCACTCGCACGGCATGGCTCATCGACTGCGACCCTGGTCCAGCATGGAGAAGCGATCGCTGCCCTTGCTCAACCTGGCTCGATAGTCCTCAGCGACGACTTCGGCGAGAACCTTGATCCCGCCAGCACGAAGCATGTGGCATCGGTCCTGCGCGGACGCGCCGCACAGGCTTGGCTCGCGACTCGCCGAGCGCCAGCCCTCGAGGCGTTCCCGTTGGAATCCATCGTGCGGCTGCATGTCCGCGATGGAATGCGCCAGGTCGCTCAGCTCGAGCGCCCGAGAACGAAGGCAGAGCGAGTTGCAGCTCGCCACGTCGCCTTACAGCTACTGCCAGCAGTGTCAGCCTCGACGATCGTACTCGTGGAAGGCCCTCACGATCGGGCCGCCCTCGACGCCTATTCAGCCCGCCGATTCGCCGTCGCTGGCGAGGAATCCCCCGCCACCTACGGGATCCGGCTGGCAGACGGCGGTGCGGCCGACGGATCCGGCGGCACGTCGGCCGTGGCACGGTTGTCCAGCTTGGCGGCCCGGCTGGGCTTTCATACGGTGGCGGTCATTGACGGCGATCGAGGGGCCCCGGGGCAAGAAGCCCTACGAGCCGCCGCGGAGGCTGCCGATCGCGTGGTTCGGTTGCCCGATGGGGTAGCAATCGAGAAAGCCCTCACCCATGGCATCCCACTAGCTGAGTTGGTGGACACGCTCGAGTTGTTGGCCGAGACCTACGACCTACAGGACCTCGACGATCTCAGCACACTGTCGGAACCACAGGTAGCCAAGCTCGCCATCAAGGTTCTCAAGAAGAACGGAGGGCTACACGCTCAGTTCGTCGAACTCCTGCCTGATGGCATCGCACCGCAATATCTCGAGCAAGTAGTGGAAGCTGTCATTGAATCGGGCAAGCACGAACTCACCGGTGTCAAGCAGCTATGAGACGTTCCGATCTGACAGCTCGACAGCGAGAGGTAGTCGACTCAGAGCAGCGCTCCCTACTAGTGACTGGTGGTGCCGGCTCCGGGAAGACGACAGTCGCCCTCTGGGCAGCCAGGGCTGAGCTCGAGAGGCCGAGCAACTTCGGTCGTAGGGCCCTGTTCTTAACCTTCTCGAGGACTGCTGTCGACCAAATCGCTGAGCGGTCTCAATCGGCCGTCACACCGGTACGGGACCGCATCGAGATTGCCACGTTCCACTCGTTCGCGTTCAGGCTGATTCGTCAGTTCGGACCAGCTCTCGGATTGGTGGACGACGATCCGAGAGTCCAGTCCGCAGCTCAAGCAAAACTGCTGGGACGGTCATCAGCACGCCTGGCCTATGACGACTTGGCACCTCTGGCACTGAAGATTCTGGACCATCCTCGCATGCAGACCCTGGTGTCGCGCAGATGGTGCATGGTGATCTGTGACGAGTTCCAGGACACCGGCGATCAGCAGTGGCAGATTCTGGAGCGCCTCAAGCGCTACGCCCGGCTACTACTGCTTGGCGATGAAAACCAGCTGATCTACGGCTTCCTCGCCCACTCGGGCGTCGGGCTTGACCGCATACGCAACGCAGACCGTGAAGTCGACGAGGTCATCGAACTCGAGTCCGTGTCACATCGAGACCCGAGCGGCTCCGTACCAGCGCTGGCAACAGCCGTTCGACAGCGACAGTTTGGCGCTCCGAGTGTCCTTCAAGCGCTGCGGGAAGAGCGGCTCCACGTCCGCCGAGGAGTCCGAGACGAGGACCTGATGACCGCAGTCCGTGAGGGACTTGATGCCGCTTGGAGCAGAGGATCGAGGACGTTCGGGTTGTTCGCTCATACAAACCAAGGCGTTGCTGATCTCTCGGCGCGATTGACCGACGAAAGGATCGACCACCACCTCGTCGGGCTTCCCGATGCGGAGGCGGCCGCTCTCGAAGCCATGCTCGGCATCACTGGCTTCTCGTTCGACCAGGGCGACTGGGTCGGTGTCCAAACCATGCTTGCGACCTACCTCACCGCCTGCACGAGGGGCAAGACTCCTCCGCTAGCACGGACCCTTGCTAGCGGAGGAGTTCTGCCGCCCGTGCTCGCTCGGCGTTTCGAGGCCCTCCAAGAAAGCGCCAAACTCGCTGTTTCGGTCGCTGATGCGGCCGCCGTCGCCGCTACCGCGTGGGACGGTCTCGGGATATCCGTAGGCCAGGCGCCATGGGCGAGAGCATCTCCATCGTTCTTGTCCATCGTCCGCCGGGCTGCGGGCGGTGACGACCCCCTTGCCGTTGTGTCTAAGGCGGTCGAAGAACTCCGCACCAGGGCGCTGTTCGAAAGCGGTCGCCGTCGACCATCGTCAGTCCAGCTGATGAACCTTCACCAAACGAAGGGCCGTGAGGCGGACGCCGTTCTAGTGCTTTGTAGGGACGACGACTTCCATGGCTATGAGGACGAGCCCTTTGTCGAAGCGTCTCGTCTGCTCTACGTCGTGCTGACCAGGGCCCGAAGAGAGGTGACCATGATCTTCGGAAACGACCCGCATCCCCTTGTTGCCCCACTTGCCGAGCTTGCCTGACAGCCGGCCCGTCTCCAGTGCCGGGCTACCGGTGTGGCTACCTACGCATGAGCGTCCAAGCGGCAGGCAACCTCAGCCAGCGCAGCCAACAACCGCCTGACCAGGGAAAACGCTTTGCGGAGGAGGTGGGATTCGAACCCACGGAAGGTCTCCCTTCACACGCTTTCCAAGCGTGCCGATTCGGCCGCTCTCGCACTCCTCCTGCTCGCCTGGAACCCCACTCGACCGCATCGGACGGAGCCGGGGCGGCCGCCGGATCCCCGGCAGGACCCGTTAGGATACCTAGCGACGCCCGCTCCCACATCGGTTGGAGTCGGCGCCGGTGCCCGCCGGCCCGCCACACGGATCGGCAGCACCACGACAACGCAGCATCTGTTCTGGCAGGTGGCGGTCGGGCCCTGTGCATCCTCGGCTCGTGAACCGAGTCAGGGCCGGAAGGCAGCAGCTCTCAGCGGAACCCGGGGAGTGCCGCAGATCGCCTGGCCGCCACCTCCGAGGGCAGGGGCTGTGTTGTCGCGCCCGACCATCCGGACTGGACCACGTCGCACTCAGCCATGTGGCTCGGTCACGTTGGCCTCGCCTTATGCCGACCACACGGACCACTGCGGGCCAGGCCCGCCGACCCCCGCCCGCTCGCTCAGGACATCGAGAAGAAGTTCTGCGTGGCGTAGGAGAACCCGTCGGCCCCGAGCGACTCGCCAACACCGAGGTGCGTGAACGTCGGGTCCATCAGGTTGCAGAAGTGCCCGTCCGACTCGCGCCACCCGGCGAAGTGCCGGTACGCCGTGTCTGGGAAGTTGTGGTAGGCGATGTTCTCACCCGCGGCCATCACCTGGATGCCCGCAGCGATCAGCGCCGGGATCCCCGCCTCGGGTCGATGCTGGAGGTCGGTGGTCATCTGGGCCGACCACGGCCGAGCCACCTGCAGCGACGCCTCGGGGTGCACCTCGACCGCCGCCACCGGCTGGTACAGCCCGGTCGCCTGGTCGATCGGCAGCCGCCCGTCGCAGTTGATGACCGGACCCTCACGGCGCAGCGGCCCGTTCGGATTCGTCCGCAGCTCGTTGGTCAGCCGCGCGATCTCCAGCTCGACCTCGCTGATCCCGCTCGGGTCGGTCGTCGGCGGCATCGAGGTGGTCGTCGACGGATCGCCCGGCGTCGACGTGGTCGAGCTGACGGCGATCGTCGTGGTCGACGAGTCGGCCGGAGGCGGCGCAGTCGACGACACCAGCACCGTCGAGGCGGAGGTCGGCGGGCCGACGGTGGTCGGGGGCGACGTCGAGGCAACGGTCGACGGCGTGGTCGACGCCTCCGCTCCGGCGGTTGCGCCGGCACCGGCACCCACTCCTGCGTCCTCGCCGCCGGCTGGCGTCACGGCCAGCACCGGACGGGTGGTCGACGATGTCTCGACCGGAGCGGCCAGCACCGTGTCGTCGGCGTTGACCATCCCCTGGACCGGGGAGGCCGGGAGCCCCTCGCCCGCCGGCTCGGTGGACGAGCGACCGAGCGCGAACACCGCACCACCGGCGGCGGCGACGGCCACGAGCAGCACAATGGCACGGGCGAAGATGGGGTTGGTTGGCTCGTTGTCCATGGGGGGTGGCAACCTCAGCGGCGGCGGCGAGCCGACGGTGTGACGACCGGCGCACCCGACCGAAGGGCCCACCTGTCATCGATCCGTCGCATACCCGCCAGAGTCTCTGCGATGTGGCGACGTGGTCGCTCGTCCTTTGTAGCAGATTCGTAACCGGATGCGGTGAGCCAGCCGAAGAAAGAGCAGAGAGGTAGGCTCGAACCGTGGCCTACCAGTCGCTCTACCGACGTTACCGTTCTCAAAAATTCTCAGAGATCGTCGGGCAGCACCACATCACGTCGGCCCTCCAGTCGGCCGTCGCCGAAGGCCGACACGGTCACGCCTACCTCTTCAGCGGACCCCGTGGCACCGGCAAGACGTCGACGGCCCGCATCCTGGCCAAGGCGCTCAACTGCCCAAACGTCACCGACGGCGAGCCGTGCGGGGTCTGCGAGAGCTGCCAAGCCATCGAGCAGGGCACCTCGTTCGACCTCCACGAGCTCGACGCGGCCAGCCACAACAAGGTCGACGACGTCCGAGACCTCATCTCGAAGGTCCACCTCGGCTCCCCCGGCCGCACCAAGGTCTACATCCTCGACGAGGTCCACATGCTCAGCTCCGGCGCCGAGAACGCCCTGCTGAAGACCCTCGAGGAACCCCCCGAGCACGTCGTGTTCGTGCTCGCCACGACCGAACCCCACAAGGTCGTGCCCACGATCCGGAGCCGGACCCAGCACTTCGAGTTCCGACTCCTGCCGGCCGACGAGCTCGGTGAGCACGTCCGCCACGTGATCGCCGACGCCGGCCTCGACGTCGGCGACGACGCCGTCGACTACGTCCTCACCCAGGGCGGCGGCTCGGCCCGCGACACACTCTCGGCCCTCGACCTGGTCGCCGCCGCCGGCGGGGTCCCGGCCGGGTCCGACATCGGCGTCGACCTCACCCGGGCCATCGGCCAGGGAGACCCGGCGGCCGCCATCGCCGCCGTGCAGGCCGGACTCGTGGCCGGCCAAGAGCCCCGTACGATCGGCGAGGCCACGGTCGACATCCTCCGCAACACCTTCCTGGCCTCGATGCAGGCACCGCTCGACCACCTGAACGACCGGGCGCAGGAACAGGCCGGCGAGCTCGCCGGCCAGCTCGGACCGGCGGCCGTGACCCGAGCGCTTGAGGCGATCGGGCAGGCCCTGGTCGAGATGCGCCAGGCCCCGGACCCCCGGGTTCCGCTCGAGGTGGCCGTGCTCCGTCTCTGCCGTCACGGCCAGCCCGCCCAACCGGTTGGCGCGGCGACAACCGCACCGGCCGCCGCCGGCGGCGGCGACCCCGAGCTCGCACGGCGAGTGGCGCAGCTCGAACAGCAGGTGCGAGATCTCACGGCCGAGCTGCAGGCCGTCGGCACCGGTGCCGCGCCCCCTGCCACGCCGCCCCCCGCACCGACTGCGGCACCAAGCTCTGCGGCGACGTCTCCCGACACGACGGCGCCGGCTGCCGCGCCGAACCCTGTGCCGGCTGCTCCCGAGAAGACGGCGCCGGCCGCCGCCACCGGCTCGTCCGACGAGGCCGACCGCCGCTCCGGCCCCGCCCACGCCGCCCGATCCCGCCTGGCCGAGGTGACGACCAAGGCGCCACCCTCCCCCCGCGCCACCCGGCCGGCGGAGACGACCGAGCAGCGGCCGGCGGCCGAACCAGCGGTGGCCCCGCGGTCCCCCCGGGCCTCCGCCGCATCCGCGACGCCGGACGCGCCGCCCGCCAACGGGACCGAAGCCGGCAATGCCACCGAGGCCGGCAATGACACCGAGGCCGGCAATAACACCGAGGCCGGCAATAACACCGGCGGGAACCACACCCACGACGCCGACGCCGCCGCAGCGGACACCGGACCCGCTGACGCCGGCGACGCCCCCGCAGGAGCGGACGGGCCGGGCGCCGAGACCTCCGACGAGCCGACGGGCGGTCGCCCCGCCCTGAGCTCGGCCCTCACCCAGCCGGCGGTCGAGGCCGCCTTCGCCGGTTGCCTCGAGCAGGTCAGCCAGAAGACCAGGGTCCGGTTCCGAGGCGGGCGGATCCTCGGTGTCGAGGGCGCCACCGTCGTGCTCGGTGTCCCGAACGACATCCATCGCAACCGCTGCAACGACGTCAAGGGTGAGGTCGAGCAGGCCCTGAGCCAGCACTTCGACCAGGCGGTGACCGTCGACATCACCGTCGACGGGGACGCGCCGGCCCCCACGATGGACCCGGCCAAGATCGAGACCCCACCGGCCCCGGCCGCCGATGCCGACGACGACATCGGCCCCGTCTCCGAGCTGGCCGACGCCACCGACCAGTCGGCCAACGGCGTCGAGCGATTGACCAAGGCCTTCCCCGGCTCGAAGGTGGTCGACAACCCCGGCGAGCCCCAGACGCCCTGACCACCGAGCAACCACGTCACCGCAACCAGGGAGCGAGCGATGAGCGACCCAAGTGATGCCCCAGACGGCCCCGCCGGCCTCGACCTGGGGGCCCTCGTGCAGCAGGCCCAGGCCCTGCAACAGCAGATGGCCGACGCCCAGGCCCAGCAGGCGGCCCAGATCATCACCGGCAGCGCAGGGGGCGGCAAGGTGACCGTCGAGATGACGGGCGCCGGCGAGTTCCGCAACGTCAGCATCGCCCCCGAGGCGGTCGACCCGGACGACGTCGAGCTCCTCGAGGAGCTGGTCCTGGCCGCCCTCCGGGACGCCAGCTCACAGATGGCCGGCGCCTACGAGGAGGCGATGGGCGGCATGGACCTGCCCGACCTCGGCGACCTCGGTGGAGGCCTCGGCGGCCTGCTCGGTGGCCAGTAGCGCCTCGGCCAGGCGGTTCAGCGGCGAACCGACCGCCCGAGCCCGCCCCGAGCGACCATGAGCGTCTACGCCAAGCCGGTCGAGGTGTTGATCGACGAGCTGGGCCGCCTCCCGGGCATCGGCCCGAAGTCGGCCCAGCGCATCGCGTTCCACCTCCTGAAGACCGACGCCGTCGACGCCAGGCGGCTGGCCGATGCCATCGTGTCGATGAAGGACAACGTCGCCTTCTGCGAGCGTTGCTTCAACGTCGCCGAGGGGACCGAGTGCAGCATCTGCACCGACCCCGACCGTGACCAGCGCCTGCTGTGTGTGGTCGAGGAACCGAAGGACATCTCGGCCATCGAGAAGACCGGGGCCTACTCCGGGCTCTATCACGTGCTGCTCGGGGCCATCAATCCGCTCGAGGGCGTCGGGCCGGACCAGCTGAAGATCAAGGAGTTGGCGCTACGGGTGGCCGGCGAGGACATCGCCGAGGTCATCCTGTGCACCAACCCGAACCTCGAAGGCGAGACGACGGCCGCCTTCGTCGCCTCGAAGGTGCTCGCTCCGTTTGACGTCAAAGTGTCACGTCTGGCGTCCGGCCTGCCGGTTGGCGGCGACCTGGAGTACGCAGACGAACTCACGCTCGGCCGGGCGCTCGAAGGCCGCAACACCCTCGACCAGTAGCGAGGCTCGGCCGGTTCCAACGGCCGAGCGCTCGACCCGGGGCGGATCCCCTCGGGGAGCGCTTCTCCCCTGCCAGGGAAGAAAGGAACCCTGACGCGACGACCGGGTCGGCGGGGAGAGGGTGCACCGACCCGGACAGTCGTCGCTACGACGCCCCAGTGACCGTGGCGCGGGCGGTATGGGTAAACCGGCCACTGGGACGTCGTAACGATGTTGCCTTTAGGTTACAACGAAGTCCCGCACGAAGACAAGGGGTTTTGGGGCTTTTGTGTCGATTTTTTCAATGGTATTGCAACATGCTTGACCAAGGAGCCGTCACACCCGCCTACCGGACGGACTTCACCACCAGCGCATCGCCCTGTCCACCGCCGCCACAGAGGCAGGCGACGCCGTAGTCGGCCTCCCGCCGGTGCAGCTCGTGCAGCAGGGTCAGGGCGATCCGGTTGCCGGACGCCCCGATCGGGTGGCCCATCGAGAGACCGCCCCCGTTGACGTTGACGATCTCCTCGTCGATCCCCAGCTCACCCATGCTCTGCAGGACGACGGCGGCGAAGGCCTCGTTGATCTCCCACAGGTCGATGTCGCCGACGTCGAGCCCGGCCCGGCCAAGGGCCTGGCGGGCTGCCTCGGCCGGCTTGCTCAGCAGCGACGGGTCGCCCGCCACCTCGCCGTAGGCCACGATCTCGCCGAGCGGGGTCACCCCGAGCTCCTCGGCCTTGGCCGCGCTCATGATCACGGTGGCCGACGCCCCGTCCGAGATCTGGGAGGCGTTGCCGGCCGTGATCACGCCGTCTGCCTCGAAGGCCGGGCGCAGCCCGGCCAGCGTGTCGACGGTGGTGCCTGGTCGAACGCCCTCGTCGGCGTCGACCACGATCGGCTCACCACGACGCTGGGGCACCTCGACCGGGATGAGCTCGGCGTCGAGCCGGCCCTCCTTGTTGGCGGCGGCGGCCCGCTCGTGCGACAGCGCAGCCAGGCGGTCCATCGCTTCCCTGGTGAGACCGGGACCGCCGGCAGCGGCCGCGTTGTAGCGCTCGGTACCGAGCCCCATCGAGCAGGCGTCGAAGGCGCAGAACAGCCCGTCGTGCATCATCGAGTCGACGACGGTCTTGTCGCCGGCCCGGAACCCGGCCCTGGCCTCCGGCAGCAGGTAGGGGGCGTTGGTCATCGACTCCATGCCCCCGGCGACCACGATGTCGGCCTGGCCCGAGGCGATCATCAGATTGGCCAATTGGATGGCGTTCAGCCCGGACAGGCACACCTTGTTGATCGTCGTCGACGGCGTCGACATCGGGATGCCGGCGGCGGACGAGGCCTGGCGTGCCGTGATCTGGCCCTGCCCGGCCTGGAGCACGTGGCCCATGAACACGACGTCGACCTGGTCGGGCGCCACCCCCGAACGCTCCAGCGCCGACGAGATGGCCAACCCACCGAGATCCATGGCCGAGAGGGGGGCCAACCCACCGGCCAGCTTCCCGATCGGGGTGCGGGCTCCGGCCACGATGTACGACGGCGTTCCGGCCATGGGCTCCTGGTCCTCTCGCTCGACGGGCCGCAGGCGCAGGCCCCCGGGTCATTCTCCAGTGTGGTCCCGGGCGCCGACAAATCCCCCGAGGCCAGGCGACGCGACGAGGCCCGGGCTCCAGGGCCCGGGCCTCGTCTCACGTTCTGTCGGTCGGGGGCGAGCTAGTTGCTCGTCTCGCTGCCCCTGGCGCTCTCGACCGCCCGCTGCATGGCCTCGCGGACCAGGCGGGACAGGGCGTCCTCGTCCTGGGGCTCGATCGGGGGCTCGGAAAGCACCTGGTCGACCTCGTCGACGACGGCTGGCTGGGCATCGGTCGGTGCGGGCTCCTCCTCGGTGACCGAGACCTGCTCGACCACCTCGACCGGTCCCGTGTCGACCGCACGACCGTCGGCATCGAGGTCGATGATGTCCTCGGCCTCGCCGCTCTCCAGACGATCGCTGACCGAGCCACCACCGGCGCCGAGCACCCGCTGGCGGGCCTCGGCGATGACCTCGTCTGGCGTGCCCTCGCCCAGCTCCTGCACCGGCTCGGAATCGAGGCGGCTGATGGCGGAGTTGAGCTCGCTCTGGGCGGCGATGATCCGCTCCCGGGAGGCCTGCTCGGTGATCCGCAGCCTGGCGATCCGGCGCTCGGCCTGATCGATGTGGGCCCGCACCTTCTCCCGGATCTTCTCCTCGGCCTCGAGGCGGATGAACTCGCTCTGGGCCTGGGCCTGCTGGAGGAGGTCGGCCACCTGGGCCCTGGCCTCGCCGATCTGGGCCAGCGCCTTGTCCCGCTCGCGCTCGGCCTCTTCGGCGTTCTTGTAGACCTCACCCTGGCGGGCGGCGACGTAGTCGTCGGCCTCCTTGTGCTTGAGGGTGACGTAGGCGTCGGCCTCGGTGTGCTTCGTCTCGAGGTAGCCGTCGCCCTCGGCCTGCTTGGACACGACGTAGGCCTCGGCCTCGGCGTTGCGATCGGCGATGGCGGCCTCGGCCTCCTCGATCATGCGCTCCCGGTCGGCCTGGCCGGCGGCCCGGATCCGATCGGCCTCGGCTGCGGCGTCGGTCTGGATCTGCTCGGCCTCGCGGTTGGCGGCGGCCAGCCGCTGCTCGGCCTGCGACTTGTGGTCGGCCAGCACCTGGTCGGCCTCGGCCCGGAGGCGCTCGGCCTCGGCCTGGGCGGCGGCGAGCTGCTGGTCGCAGTCGTTCCTCGTGTTGTCGAGCAGGCGGGCGACCTCACCCTCGACCGTCTCGCGATGGTCCTGCGCCTCCCGCTCGACGGTCTCCTTGTACTCGTTGGCCTGGTTGACCGCGTTCTGGCGGATCTGCTCGGCCTCCTGGCGGCCGTCCTCCCGCAGCTTGAACGCCTCGGCCTCGGCCGAGTTCCACAACTCGTCGGCCCTGGCCTTCGAATCGGCCAGCACGTTGTTGGCCTTCAGCCGCATCTCGTTGGCTTCGGCCTCGGCCGCAGCCCGCTGGGCTGCGGTCTCGTTCTCGGTGGCGGAGCGGAGCGCCTCGGCCTGGGCGTTCGCCGTCGACACCAGCTGGTCGGCCTCGGACTCGGCGTTCGACAGGAGGGTCTCGGCCTCGAGCCGCGACTCCATGCCGAGGGCCTCGGCCTCCGACTTCGCGGTGACCCGCATGTCCTCGGCGTCGGACCGGGCCGAGTCGAGGGTGGACTCGGCCTGGGTCACCATGGCCGTCGATTCCGAGCGGGCGGTGTCGAGCAGCGCCTCGGCCTCGGCGTTCGCCGTCGACCGGATCTCGGCCCCCGACTCCTGGGCCAGCCGCAACATCTCGGCCACCCGACCACCGAGTGCACCGAACTGGTCGGCCTCGACCTCGCCCGGCGTCTGGTTGGCTTTCGCCTCGGCCGCCTCGGCTCGCCTGGTGGCCTCGGCCAGCTCGCCCTCGAGCTGCCGGATCTGACGTCCGACCTCGGTCAGGTAGCTGCGGACCTCGTCCTGGTCGAATCCTCGACGAGTCCGGGAGAACTCCCGGGCCTCGATCTGTTCTGGTGTGAGTCCCACCGGAATCTCCTCGTCAACCGCCTTGGAATCGTCCGCCGTCCCGCGCCGCCTGCGACGTTCGACTGTTTCGCCGTCACCCCGGGAATGCGTCGCGCGCACGACGATCCACCGAGAGGGCTCCCAAATCGAGAACCGCCATCACACTATCCAATGTGGGGCTGTGGTACTAGCCGCCTTTGGAACCACCGGGTCTGGGTAAATCGGCGAGGCGAACGGGCGCCGCCCTGGCTCAGCGGGAGACGGGCCCATCGAGATCGATCACCAGATCGCCGCCCGGCAGTGGCGATGTCGGCCGGACGGCCGGGGGCGACCCGGGCGGCGGAGCGGTGCTGACCGCGTCCGCCGGTGCCGCCGGTTCGGTTGTGTCGACCCGGTCGATCTGGTCCCACGGCGGGTCGTACAGCCGCTGACGGCCCCAGAGCTCGATCGCCAGCTCGAAGGGAACGGGTTTGGCCAGGGCGAACCCCTGGGCGTAACGGGCGCCCCGCTCCAGCAGGCCGTCGAGCTGATCGAGCTCCTCGACCCCCTCGGCGATGACCTGGAGGCCGAGCGACGACGCCAGCGCGATCGAGGCGTCGACGATTGCGGTGTCCTCCCGGGACTGGCCGAGGCCGTTGATGAACGACTTGTCGATCTTGAGGGCGTCGGCCATCGAGAACCGGCGGATGTAGTCGAGGGTGGCGTAGCCGATGCCGAAGTCGTCGATCGCGATCCGGCAGCCGAGATCCTTGAGCCGGTTGAGGTTGGCCACCGCCGCCTCGGCGTCGCGGATCTCGACGGACTCGGTGATCTCGAAGCCGAGCCGGCGAGGTCGCAGCCCGTGGCGATGGAGGGCGCTGATCACCGTCGGGACCAGCGTGTCGTCGGCGAGCTGGCGGGACCCGAGGTTGATCGTCACCATCGGCGAGCGGCCGCGGGACTTCGGCCAGCGGGTCAGGTCCTGACACACCCGGTCGATGATCCACGTGCCGACGGCGACGATCAGGTCCGACTCCTCGGCGATCGGGATGAAGGCGCCGGGGCCGACGAGGCCGTGTCCGGGTCGGTTCCAGCGGATGAGGGCCTCGGCCCCGGTCATGAACCCGGTGCGGATCTCGACGAGCGGCTGGTAGTGGATCACCAGCTCACCGGCCCCGATGGCGCGGTACAGCGACTGCTCCAGGACGTGACGGTCGACGCCGTCGCGCCCCTGATCGGCCTCGAAGATCGCCATCCGACCCCGACCGGCCGCCGTCGCCCTGGCGAGGGCCGACTCGGCGTTGCTGATGATGGCGGCGGGGGTGGCACCGGGGGCGTCGACCACCACCAGGCCGATCGAGGCGGTGAGGTGCAGCTCCCCGCCGTCTGACGGGGCGATCGGCTCGGCCAGCGACCGCAGGATGCGGCGGGCCACCGCCGTCGCATCGAGCTCCTCCTTGCCGGCGGCACACATGACGAGGTACTGATCGCCGGCCAGGCGCCCGACGGTATCGCCGAGGCGGACGGCGGTCAGCAGCCGACCGGCCACCTCCTGCAGCACCTCGTCGCCGACGTCGGCGCCCCTGGTGTCGTTGACGCTCTTGAACCGGTCGATGTCGACGAGCAGCACCGACAGTGCCAGGTCGTCGCGTTCGAGGCGAGCCATGACCTGACCGAGCCGGTCGACCAGCAGGGCCCGGTTCGGGAGCCCGGTGAGGGGGTCGTGCAGGGCCCGGTGGACGAGGTCAGCCTCGACGGTGGCCTGCTCGACGGCGGTGTCGAGCACGGCGGCCAGGTGCTCGAGGGCGCGGGCCTGGGCCCGGGTCGGACGGCTCCGGGGGGTGGCGACCACCAGCGCTCCCCGTAAAGCGTCCGGCCCGGATCGGGCTGGCGGCTCGGTCGCGTCCGGTCGCTCGCCGGCCCGGCCAGCCGGCGGATCGCCCTCGGAGCTCTCGGCATCCTCGGCGCCCTCGTCGACCAGTGGCAGGTACCAGAGCGAGGCGACCGGAGCCGAGCCGAGCTGGGCCAGGCGCTCCGGCGGCAGGGCGCCGATGGCCACCACCCGACGAGCGAGCGGTTGCCCGAGCTCCAGGAGGTCACCGACGATCCCCTCGACGAGTTCGAACGGCAGACCGCCGGTCAACACCGGTTCGAGGCGACCGTCGCCCGACCGGACCGCAACCCAGCAGCGGGAGCCGTCGGCCAGCTCCTGCTCGACCTGGGCGGCCACCTGGTGACAGACCCGGCCGAGCTCGTGGCCCCGCCCGAGCGAGCGGATCACCGCCTCCTGATCGGCCAGCAACCGCTCGGCCGACGGCTGTTCGAGGTTCCGGAACTCGGCCACCACGTAGGGGGCGAGGGGTGTCATCGACGGCACGGTCGTGTAGGCGGCGTGGACCGACAGTGGGCGACCGCCGGCCCGGGCCAACTCCTGGGCAGCGGCGTACACCCGTGGTGGGGCGTCCTGGTGGCGGCGACCGTGCCGGCGCAGCAGCTCGGTGCCGAGGGCGAGGGAGCGGCCGGGGTCGTCGGCGTCGAGGTCGATCGCGGGTCCGGTGTCGCCCAACCCGGCCCGGACCTGGTCAGGGTGGAGCTGGTCAGGGTGGACCTGCCCGGGATGGAGCTGGCCGGTCTGGGCCGGCTCGAATCGGTCGCCGGCGATCAGGGGTCGGATGTCGGCGATCGCCCGCTGGTCGGCCAGCCGCTCCCGCTCGAGGGCCAGCCCTCGCCTGACCTCGGCGAACCGGGCGTGGCCGTCGACGGCGAACAGCTCGCCCGGGTCACGGCCGAGGAGCTCGTCTGTCCTGCGGCCCATCATCGAGGCGAGGCCCTCGCTGGCGAACACGATGTGGGCGTCGCCGCCCGACGGGTCGACGAAGATCATCGCCACCCCGTCGACCGGGGCCGACGCCGGCGAGCCGACGGGGCGATCGAGGGTCTCGCGGGCTCCCCGCAGTGGCACCGACGGGATCAGCGGGCGCTCGTCGACGGTGAGCGTCTGGCTGGGTCGGCGGCGGTGCTCGGTCACGACAGTCCTTCGGTTCGCGGTCCGCCGGAATCGTGTGCGTCGGGAGGTCGAGTCCGCCGACCCTCGCTGGAGGCACCGCGTGCTGTCGGTACCCCGCAGGAGGCACCAGGTGCTGCCGGTGCCTCGCCGAAGCGACGTCATCTTAGTGGCATGCGGGCGAATGATCGACCGCCGATCACGGGGATCTCGGACGTCCTGTCGCCTCAGCGGGGCGGCCAGCGCGACGCGGGGACCGTCAACGTGACCCGGGTGCCCTCGTCGACCCGGCTCCCGGCCCGCGGCGACTGCGAGCGCACGAAACCGGGATCGCCGGTGCCGGACTCCCGCACCGTCACTTGGAGCCCGGCGTTGCGCAGGGTCGAGGTGGCCACCGAAACCGGCTCACCAACGACGTTCGGGACGGTGACCCGGCGAGGGGCGGGTGCGCCGGCCGAGACCCGGACGCTGATCCGGGTTCCCTCGGTGCGAACGGTGCCGGCGGCCGGCCAGGTGTTGATCACCCGGCCGGCCGGCACCGTGGCGCTGGTCTGACGCACGACCGAACCGACGAAGCCGAAGCCGTCGAGGACCTGCAGGGCCGCTGCCTCCGGCTGGCCCACCACATCGGGTACCGGGGCGGTGGCAGCGCCACAGGCCGGGCCGCCGGCCGGGCAGGGATCGAGGTCGACCTCGTGCAGTCGCTCACCGATCGAGTGCCCGTCCCAGCTGTAGCGCACGTACCGGACCCGGAGGGGCTCGGTCGGTCGGAGCCAGTTCGACCAGCCGAACTCGACCGAGTGCCAGGCCCGACCGCCGTTGTATGCGGTGTAGGACTCCCATCCCGTGGTCGTTGACGGCGTCAGGCGGGACCACGAGCGACCGTCGACCGAGACGGTGACGGCCTCGCCCTGTCGGCCCCGGTCGCCGTTCGTGCCACCGGCGACGCTCATGTGGCGTCGGAGTCCGGCGACGGTCTGCTGACAGCCGAGATCGATCGTGACGTGCTGCCAGTTGATGTGCGTGCTCTCGAAGAAGGTGCCGAGCCGCCGGTCGACCGCCTGCGGGTGGGTGGTGCCGTTCCGCCCGCCCCGATCACCCGTCACCCGCACGACCGCCGACGACGGGCACAGGTGATGGGCCCGGACCAGACCGGTGCGAAGGCGCCACCGGGGACCACCGAGCACGACCGTCGTGCCATCGCCGCTGAGGGCGATCGACGTGCCGATGGCCGACGACGCCCGACCGGCGATGTCGCCGCCACGCTGGCGCCAGGCGGTGCCCGTCCAGGCGAACACCCGCCCCTGCCCCTCGGGGAATCGGACGTCGCCGGTCGCCCCGACGTGGCTCGGGCTGCCGACGGCGACCACGTTCCCGTCGTCGCTGAGCGCAACCGACGAGCCGGCCTGGTCACCGACGGCGACGCCGTCGAGGTCGCGGCCCCGCTTGACCCAGGCCGCGCCGCTCCAATCGAACACCCGCACGTGGCCGGCGACGTCGCCGTCGCCAGCGGGGGCACCGATGGCCACGGTGTCACCGCGGCCGCTGAGGGCGACCGACTCGCCGTTGCCCCTGGCGCCGGGTGCCGGCCCGATCTCCGACCCACGCCTGACCCAGGCCGCGCCGTCCCAGTCGAGTATCCGCACCCGCCCGCCACCGGCCCGAACGGGGATCGCCAGGGTGTCGCCGTCGTCGCTCAGGTCGAGCGACCAGCCGAGCACGCCGCTCGACGGGTCGCCGTCGATGTCGGTCCCCCGCATCGCCCAGACGTCGCCGTCCAGGTCGAAGACCCGTACCTGGCCACGTCGGCCCCCGCCGCCCTCGTTGAGCGGAGCGCCGACGGCAAGGGTCGTGCCGTCGTCACCCAGGGCCAGCGCCGTCCCGAACCGATCGCGCCCGCCCTCACCGACGACGTCGCCGCCGAGCTGGACCCACCCGGTGCCGGTCCAGCGAAACACGCGGACCAGGCCGGTGTCGACGCCGTCGACGACGCCGAGGGGCGCACCGACGGCCACGACGTCGCCGTCGGCGCTGACGGCAACGCCGCCGACATCCAGGTCGATCGAGTTCGGGTCTCGGTCGGCGGCCCGCAGGTCGTCACCGCGTGGCACCCACGCCGAGCCGTTCCAGTCGAGGACGCGAGCACCCACCGCCGGCGGGTCGACGAAGTTCCGGTGGTGGGTGGCGACGACCATGGTCAGGCCGTCGTCGCTGACGGCAACCGCCGAGCCGAGCCAATCGGCTTCCCGGGCCCCCCGAACATCCTCGCCGAGCTGATCCCACTCGTCGACCGCCGCATCGGCCGGGACCGGCACCGCAACCATCCCCGCCATCATGGCCACGGTGAGGAGACGAGCTCGCCACCTCGTCCCCGTCGAGAACCGATCGTGTCCCATGTCCGACCTCCGCCGTCCGACCAACCCCGACGCAGTCGAACACGGGCCGGTTCCCATCCGGTAGACAGCGACGAGGAGCGGCCGGCCTGGCTCGGCGCAACGACCGTGCGTCCGATTACCGTTGACGGATGGCCCTGGCCGACCAGCCCGTCGACGGCGGCGAACCGAGAACCGCCCGACCGGGTGAGGACACGCTGAGCGTGACCCAACTCTGCGCCCGCATCGACGATGCGGTGTCCGGCGCCTTCCCGGACGAGGTGTGGGTCCAGGGCGCGATCTCCGGGCTGACCCGTTCGGGCAACGGGCACGTCTACTTCGACCTCGTCGACCAGACGGGCGAGATCGGGGCAACGACCGGCGCCACCCTCCCGGTGGCGTTGTTCGCCTCGACCCGTCAGCTCGTCAACCGGATCCTGCGCAAGGCCGGTGGGGTCAGGATGCACGACGGCATCGAGATCCGGATCCGGGGTCGGGTCGCCTACTACCCGCCGCAGGGCCGGGTCCAGCTGATCATGTCGCTGATCGACCCGCAGTTCACCCTCGGCCAGCAGGCGGAGGCCCGCACCGCGCTGTTGGAGAAGCTATCGGCCGACGGCCTGCTCGACCGCAACAGCGAACTGGCGCTGCCGGCGCTGCCGCTCCGGGTTGCGCTGGTGACCAGCGAGGGCAGCGCGGCCTGCGCCGACTTCGTCGACGAGCTGTTCGCCAGCGGTCACCCGTTCCGGGTCACCCTGCTCGACAGCCGGGTCCAGGGACCGGAGGCGGTGCCGTCACTGGCCGACGCCATCGGCGCAACCGCCCGGCTCGATGTCGACGCCGTCGTCGTGACCCGCGGCGGCGGGGCCAGGGGCGACCTCGTGGCGTTCGACCACGAGCGGGTGGCCACC
Organism: Actinomycetota bacterium; assembly: GCA_039195375.1. Lineage (GTDB taxonomy): Bacteria > Actinomycetota > Acidimicrobiia > Acidimicrobiales > SZUA-35 > JAHELU01. The sequence goes on along the minus strand of JBCCVL010000020.1, from coordinate 26,740 downwards.
GCCGTCGCCCGCTGCCCGCACCCGGTGATCGTCGGTGTCGGCCACGAGATCGACCGGTCGGTGACCGACGAGGTGGCTCACACGTCGGCCAAGACCCCGACGGCGTGTGCCGGCGTGCTCGTTGCCGCCGTCGATGCGTTCGTCGGTCGGCTCGACACCGCCACCGGTCGCCTCGGGGCTCTGGCCGGACTCCACCTGTCCTCGGCCCAGGACCGCCTCGCCGCCGACGGGGCCCGCCTGATCCGCTCGGCCGGCCGCACGGTCGACCGGTCACGCCTCGAGCTCACCCACGCCGGGCATCGTCTGACCAGGGCCCCTGCGTTGGCCGAGGAGCGACAGGAGTCGAGGCTGGCCATGGCGTCGACCCGGTTGGCCGCGGTCGACCCGGCCGTCGCCCTTCGCCGGGGGTGGACGATCACCCGGACGGCCGACGGGCGCCTGGTCCGATCGGTCGACGACGTGTCCGACGGAAGTGAGCTGCGAACCACCACAATGGACGGCATGATCGCCAGCCGGGTCGAGGGACCGGGAAGCGAGGAGCGCTCGTGACCGCCGACATCGACCCCGCCCCGGCGACACCCGCCGGCGCCGGCGACGACCTGACCTACGGCGACGCGCTCGACGAGCTGGAGGACCTGCTCGACGAGCTGGAGGCGGCAGACGTCGATGTCGACGCCCTGGCCAGCCGGGTCGCCCGCGGGGTCGAGCTGATTCGCTTCTGCCGGGCCCGGCTCGACGTGGTCACCGGCGACGTCGACGCCGTCGTGGCCGAACTGGTCGCCCTCGACGGCGGATCGCCGGGCACCACCAACGCCGCCGATGTGGCTGCTGCCGACGGTGACGACGACGGGCGGGCGCTCGACGACGGAGACGACGGGTGACCGATCCTCCTCCCCCGCCCCAACTCCTCGAGGTGGCGAGCAAGGTCGACGCCCGTCTGGCCAGCATCCTCGACCAGCAGTCGCACCGCTGGCGGGCCGTCGACCCCCGCCTCAGCGAGGCCGTCGACGAGCTCGACCGGATGGTCACCAGTGGCGGCAAGCGACTCCGGGCTGCCTTCTGCTACTGGGCCTGGAAGGGGTTCGGCGGTGGGACCCCGATCGGCGAGGCCCCGACAAGGGCGAACGGTCACGATCCCGAGCGGCAGATCATCGACATCGGGGCGGCCTTCGAGTTCCTCCAGGTCTTCGCCCTCATCCACGACGACATCATGGACGCCTCGACCACCCGCCGGGGCACGAAGACCGTGCACGTCACCCACGCCGAGCGGGTGATCGACGAGGGCTGGCGCGGCGAGGCCAGGCGCTACGGCGACGGGGTGGCCATCCTCGTCGGCGATCTCGGCCACGTCTACGCCGACCAGCTCGTCGGCTCGATCGGCGGACGGACGCGGGAGCTGTGGGACGAGCTGCGGATCGAGCTGAACCTCGGCCAGTACCTCGACATGCGGTCGGCGGCCGCCGGCACGCTCGACCTCGAGACGGCCAGGCAGGTCGCCACCTTCAAGTCGGCGCTGTACACGATCGTGCGGCCGTTGCAGGTCGGGGCCAGCCTGGCCGGACGCACCGACCCTTCGGTGCTCGACCAGCTCGACCGCTTCGGACGCCCGCTCGGCCGGGCCTTCCAACTACGCGACGACGCCCTCGGCGTGCTCGGCGACGAGAAGCGGCTCGGCAAACCCGTCGGCGACGACCTGCGGGAGGGCAAGCCGACCGAGCTGGTGGCGTGGGGCCTCACCGGAGCGGACGACGCCCAGCGGGCGGTGCTCGACACGATCGGCGATCCCGACCTCACGCCGTCGCAGGTCGACGAGCTGGTCCAGGTGTTGCGCGACACCGGCGCCGTCGACCGCAACGAGGCGGAGATCTCCCGGCTGGTCGACGAGGCGTCGGCGGTGCTGGCCGACCTGCCGGTGAGTGACGAGGGTCGGAACGCCCTGACTGCGCTCGCGACCTACGTCGCCGACCGGACGATCTAGCGCCGACGGGCCGCTCGCTCGCCGCCACGACATCGAGCCTCCTGCAGGCCTGCAAAGGTTGGAGGCTGTGGGACTAGCCTGGTGCTGGTTTGAGCCTCGTCGTTCCCCTGCCGATGAGGAGAGTCGTGTCCCGAGATCCTGGTTCAGCCCTCGGACCGCTACGGCGGGCCGTCGGCAGCATGCGCACCGGCCGCTGGTGGCTCGCGCACCGGAACCCGGCCGGGTCCTCCACGCTGACGCCGGGCGAGCTGCACCGTTACCCCGGGGTGGCCAACTCGCTCGCCACCGTGCTCGCCGCCCTGCGCTGGGTGGCGGTGCTGATCGGTCTCGCCTATGCGGCCCAGGGCGCGGCCAGGGGCGAGCTGCGGATCGTGGCCACGGTTGCCGTCGCCATCTTCATCACCTCGCTCCGCACGATCGTGCCCCTCAAACTCGGCGACCCGAGCCCCCGGGCCATGGGGGCGGCCCTGATCGACGTCGCCCTGCTGTCGGCCGCCATCGGCCTGCGGGAGGGGTTCGCCAACCCACTGGTCGGCACCCTGTTCGTCGCCGTCGCCATCACCGCCTTCGGCTGGGGCCTCCCCCTCGGTCTGGCGGCGACGGTGCTGGCGGCGGCCGTCACCAATCTCGTCTACTACTTCGGTGGGGACGGCTTCGAGTTGCCATCGGCGCTGGCCATCTTCGGGCTCGTCGGGGCGGCGCTGATCCCCGCCGCGGCGCTGGAGCGGCTGCTCGAGTTCGAGGCCCGCCATCGCCACCAGCTCGACGAGCACGGGAAGCTGACCGAGGCCAACCAGCTCCTCGGCGCGCTCAACGACCTGGCCAAGGTGCTCCCCACCTCGCTCGACCAGGCCGACGTGGTCGCCACCGCACGCAGCGAGCTGACCGACACGTTCGCGGCCGAACGTCTGGTGCTGATGGCCTACGAGGACGGCGTCTACTCACCGCTGGTCCAGGAGGGGTTCGAGCTGGCGCCGGAGGTGGCCGAGGCGGAGCTGCCCGACGTCCTGCGGGAGGCCTCGCTCTCGCCCGAGCCACTGGTGGTGGACACGCTGTCCGACTGGTGCGAGCGGGAGGGCTCGGGCCTCTACATGCGACTCGTCGTCCGCAACCACGACATCGGACTGGTCGGCCTCGAACACGTCGACGAGGGCCAGTTCGACCACGCCGACCGGGAGCTCCTGGCCGGGATGGCCGAGATGCTGGCCCTGACCCTGGCCAACGCCCGCTCCTTCAACCAACTCCGGTCGCTCGCCGCCGACGAGGAACGGACCAAGATCGCCAGGGACCTCCACGACCGACTCGGCCAGTACCTCACGTACATCGCCCTCGAGCTGGAGCGGATCAACACCGAGAACCCGTCGACGGCGATCAAGGAGTTGCACGAGGACGTGCAGGGGGCGATCGGGGAGTTCCGCGACACGCTGCTGGAGCTGCGGGTGGCGGTCAGCAACGACCGACCGTTGAGCGTGATCCTCGAGGAGGTGGTCGAGCGGTTCGCCCGCCGCAGCGAGGTCGAGATCGCGCTCGAGGTCGCCGACCGGACCGAGCGGCTGCCGGCCAGGATCGAGACCGAGTACCTCCGCATCGCCCAGGAGGCGCTGACCAACGTGCAGAAGCACGCCGGGGCGACCCGGGTCGTCCTGCGGTGGCAGGTCGAGGGCGGACTCGGGCACCTGTCGATCGAAGACGACGGTCGGGGCTTCAACCCGTCACACGGCATCCGGGGCAGCGCCTACGGTCTGGTCGGCATGCGGGAGCGGGCGGCGTCGATCGGGGCCATGCTCACCGTGGCGAGTGAACCGGGGCAGGGTACCGTTGTCACGGTACAGTCGGTGCGGGACCGGAGCGGCTAGTTGCCGGACCAGGGGCCACGTTCGACTGTCGGCGTGGCGGCCCGCCAGCTGCCAACCGGGCGACACCATCGAAACAGGTGATGACCATGCTCAAGATCTTGCTGGCCGACGACCACGCCCTGTTGCGAGAGGGACTGCGGAAGTCGTTCGAGGGAGCCGGTGATGACGTCGTCGGCGAGGCCTCGTCCGGCGAGGAGGCCGTTGCGCTGGCCAAGGCCCTCCAGCCGCAGGTCGTGCTCATGGACCTGTCGATGCCGGTGATGGACGGCATCGAGGCGACCAAGCGCATCCGTGAGGAGGTGCCTGGCGTCCGGGTGGCCGTGCTGACCATGCACGACGACATCGACAAGACCCGTGACGCCATCGCCGCCGGGGCCAGCGCCTACTTGAGCAAGGGCACGTCGTTCACCGACGTGCGAGACACGGTGCAGCGGGTGGCGGAGGGTGACACGGTCCTGTCGCCGGCGCTGGCCGGGGCCATGCTCAATTCGGCCCAGAAACAGAGCGCCAACCAGGACCTGCTGTCCGATCGGCAGGTCGAGATCCTGCAGGCCATCGCCGATGGCATGAGCACGAAGCAGGCGGGCCGCCACCTCGGGATCACCACCAAGACGGTGCACAACCACCTCAACGCCATCTACCGCAAGCTCGACGCCCAGTCGCTGACCCACGCCGTGCTCAGCGCGGTTCGCCTCGGCATCATCGACCTCAACGGGATCGACGAGGAAGAGGTCGTCTAGTCCGCTCGGCCAGACGGTGGTGTCGGCCACCAGGCCGGTGCGACCCGATCGGGCCGCACCGGCTGGCCATCAGCGGACGACCTCGAGCGCGAGTTTGTCGATCGTGACCGAGAAGGGCTCGGTGTTGCCCCACCCGAAGACCCGGGTGGTGATCTGGTAGTCACCGTCGACCGTCGGGGTGAACGTCTGGTCGTAGGGATGGCGGGCCTCGGTGGTGAACTTGTAGTCGATCGAGCCGATCCACTGCTCGGGGTTGCCACCGGTCGGCGGCAGGTAGGCGTACATGTTGACGATCGTCGCCACGCCGTTGCCCGGACCGTTGCGGTCGATCATGGCCGACAGCTCGTAGGTCACCCCTGCCTTCAACGAGACGGTCTGGTAGCGACCGGTCCAGGTGTTGTTGAGCTCGCCGGCGATGTTCTCGGGCAGCGTCAGCCGGAGCTTCGGGTTCGTCTCGCCGACGATCCGGTTGCCGAGGCCGCGGACCCGCTCGGGATTCCAGTGGGTGCGGGACCAGGCAGGACCGGGGTTGGCGCCCGATCGGGCGTCGAAGTCGCCGTCGACGAGCAGGTTGCCGGTTCGAGGGTCGACACCGGTCGGGCGGGCACCGAGCTCGGAGATCCGGAAGGCATCGACGAGGATCTCGGTGGCGTCGAGGTTCTCGTTCTGGTGGGTGAGCAGGGCGAGGTAACACAGCGACTCGCCGGTCCGACCGGGTGAGAAGTTGAAGCGGATCGGGAGATAGCCGTTGCGACCGGCCGAGGCGTCGACCTCGGCCACGGTGATGAACTCGTCGTAGCCGCTGTAGCCACCGTCGGCGTGGAGGCACCAGGCCGACACGATGGCGGTCGGCAGGCGGTTGCCCGGGTTGTTCCAGCGGACGGCGGCCGAGAGCTCGTACTCCCGGCCGGCGTCGAGGTCGAGCCGCTGACCGACCCGGATCCAGTCCCGTTGGTTGTCCTGAGCCGAGGCCGGCAGCCGCATCCGCAACGACCGATCACCGAACCGGACGTCCGGTCCGGTGATCGTCTCGATGACGGCCTGACCTCGGAGCGACGGAGCGATGTAGGTCTCCCAGGCCTGGAGCCCGCGCTCGAAGCCGGGGTCGTCGTTGAGCAGGCGTTTGTCGTTGGCCTCCGCGGTCGTGGCCACCAGGCCGACGGAGGCGAGACACAGCAGGAGAACGAGGGCGCGTTGAAGCAGGCGGGTGCGCGGCATGGATGGTGGTCCTTTCGAGGAGGGTCCCGCCTCCGTGCGACGGGTATCGCTACAAAACGTAGCAATGAAACAAAATGTAGCGATAAGCGCCGGTGGGTGTCAACGGCGCATCGGCGGAGCTCTTCGGCTCAGTGGCGGGGCAGCGTGGTGAGGTACGCCGGCGGCGTCCTGGCCCCGAGGTTGGCCTCGAACCCGCTGGCCAGCTTGATCAGCGTCGGCTCAGACCAGCGGCGACCCATGAACGTCAGCCCGACCGGGAGCCCGAACGAGTCGCCCATCGGCACCGTGACCAGCGGATAGCCGGCCATCGCGGCATACGACGAGGTCCCGCCGATGAACGCATCGCCGCCGACCAGGTCGGTCGGCCACGCCGGCGATCCGGTCGGGGCGATGATCGCATCGAGCCCGTTGGCGTCGAGCACGGCGTCGAGGCCCTCGTCGCGCGAGATCCGCAGCGAGTCGGCCAGCTTGCCCGGGTAGTCGGGATCGTCGACGCCGCCGGTGGCCTCCGACAGCCCGAAGATCTCCTGACCGAACCACTTGAGCTCGGTCTCGGCGTTGGCGTCGTTGAAGGCGATCAGGTCGGCGAGGGTCCGTGGGCCACCGTCGCGGGTGGCCAGGTACGCCTCGATGTCGCTCTTGAACTCCAGCAGGAGCACGTCGAACTCGGGGGACGCGTTGGTGAACTCGTCGAACGACGGGAACTCGACGGGATCGACCACCTCGACGCCGAGGTCGGGGAGCGCCGCCACCACCCGATCCATGATCGCGGTGGTCTCGGGGCTGTTGAAGAACAGCTGGCGGGCCACGCCGATGCGGGCCCCCGTCAACCCGTCGTGGTCGAGGAACCGGGTGTAGTCGTCGAAGCTGTTGCCCTCGCTCTCGGCCGTGGCCGGGTCGCGCTCGTCGACACCGGTCAGCACGCCGAGCACCGCAGCCGCATCGGCGACGGTCCGACCCATCGGCCCGACCGTGTCCTGGGTCCGGGAGATCGGCACGACGCCGGCCCGGCTGGTCAGCCCGACCGTCGGCTTGATCCCCACGATCCCGCAGGCCGACGCCGGGCACACGATCGACCCGTCGGTCTCGGTCCCGAGCGCAACTGCGGCCAGGCTGGCCGCCACCGCCGCCGCCGACCCCGAGCTGGAACCGCACGGGTTGCGATCGAGCACGACGGGATTCCGGCAGGCGCCGCCAACTGCGCTCCAGCCACTCGAGCTCTGGAAGCCACGGAAGTTCGCCCACTCCGACAGGTTGGCCTTGCCGAGGATTACCGCCCCGGCCGCCCGGAGCCGGGCGGTGAGGGTGGCGTCGCCGCCTGGGCGGGAGTCGACCAGGGCAAGCGAGCCCGCCGTGGTACCGATGCCGCCGTCGAGATGGGGATCGGTGTCGATGTTGTCCTTCAACAGGACGGGGATGCCATGCAGCGGACCACGGACGTTGCCCTGCCGGCGCTCTCGGTCGAGCTCGCGGGCAACCGACAGGGCCTCGGGGTTCAGCTCGATGACCGAGCGGAGGTCGACCCGCCCCCGGTCGAGCCGGCGGATCCTGGCCCGGTAGGCGGAGACGAGCCGTCGGGACGTGAGCTCACCGGACGCCATGCCGGCCGCCATCTCACCAACGGTCAGTTCCTCCACCTCCCGCCGGGGCCGGTTGCGGGCCCCGGGGGCGGCGTCGTCGTCCGAGGCGGCGGCCGCGCCGGAGGACAGCGTGGTGATGGTCGCGGCGGTCGCCGCCGTGGCGGCTCCGGCTCGCAGGAACGTCCGGCGGTCATGGCGCGGCGTGGTCATCGGGTGCTCCCTCGATCCGCCCTGCGCCGGGTGGTGGTCTGGCGTCGGACCGTGCCGACGACCTGTCGACAGCCTTCCACAAGCAGGTCGGGCGGTCCACCGATGACGGCCCTGCCGCGGGCCGCCGACGAACGCTCAGCGGCGGTCGATCGTCGGGAGGAAGCGGGGTGGTCGGCGGGCGGCGAACGTCGCCTCGAAGCCGGCGGCGAGACGAATCAGGGTCGGCTCGGACCACGCCCGGCCCATGAACGTGAGCCCGACCGGCAGCCCGGCGACCAGCCCCATCGGGACGGTCACCAGCGGGTAGCCGGCGATGGCCGCGATCCCGGCGCTGCTGCCGCTGCCACCGACGTCGCCGTTGACCACGTCGACCGCCCATGCCGGTCCGAGCGTGGGGGCGATGACCGCATCGAGCGGGCCGCCGTCGTGGTCGCTGGCGTCGAGGACGGCGTCGAGGCCGTCCTGGCGACCGAGCCGCCTGGCTGCGACCCTGGCCGTCTCGTACCCAGGGTCGTCGACGCCGTTGCGCTCGGCCGCCAGCTCGAACAGCTCCTGGCCGAACCAGCGCAGCTCGTCGGCGGCGTGGTCCAGGTTGAACCGGATCAGCTCGTCGAGCGTCCCCGGCCCGCCGCCGCGTCTGGTGGCGAGGTAGGCGGCCAGATCGGTCCGCAGTTCGCACAGCAACACGTCACGGTCGGGCCGGGTCTCACCGAGCTCGTCCCAGCCGGGGAACTCGACGTCCACCAGCTCGACCCCGATCTCGACGAGCCGATGCAGCACATCGTCGAACAGCGGGCGGGTGACCCGGTTCGACTCGAACTGCCTGGCCACCCCGAGCCGGGCCCCGGCGAGGCCTCCCGTGTCGACGAACGCCGTGTAGTCGAGAGCGGCGCGCTCGATGGCATCGGCGGTGGCCGGATCCCGCTCGTCGACGCCGACGATGGCCGACAACACGGCGGCGGCGTCGGCCACGGTGCGGGCCATCGGACCGACCGTGTCCTGTGAGTGCGAGATGGGGACGACGCCGGCCCGGCTGGTCAACCCGACCGTCGGCTTGATCCCGACGAGCCCGTTGACCGACGACGGGCAGACGATCGACCCGTTGGTCTCGGTGCCGAGGGCGACCGGGGCCAGGTTGGCGGCCACCGCCGTGCCCGAGCCCGAGCTGGATCCGCACGGCGTGCGGTCGAGCACGTAGGGGTTGCGGCCCGACCCACCCATCGCACTCCAGCCACTCACGCTCGACGTGCTGCGGAAGTTGGCCCACTCCGACAGGTTGGCCTTGGCCAGGACGATGGCCCCGGCCGCCCGGAGTCGGGCGGTCACGCCGGCGTCGCCGCCGGGGAGTGAGTCGGCCAGGGCGAGCGAACCGGCGGTGGTGGTGAGGCCGCCGTCGAGGTCGGGGTCGGTGTCGATGTTGTCCTTCACCAGGACGGGGATGCCGTGCAACGGTCCCCGCACCCGGCCGGCGGCCCGCTCGGCATCGAGGGCGGCCGCCGCCTCGCCGGCCGCCGGGTTGACGGCGATGATCGAGCCGAGGTCGAGCGGGCCCCGTTCCGCGGCGTCGATCCTGGCCTGGTAGGCGGCAACCAGCTCGACCGAGGTCAGCTCGCCGGCGTCGAGCCGGCGGCGCAGGTCGACGATCGTCGTCTCCTCGAGCTCGGCGTTCGGCAGCTCGGGCACCGGCGCAGCGGCGGACGGCGAGACGGCACGATCGATCATGCTCGCCACCCTAGGTGCGACCGACGGCCGAGCTCACGGCCACACACCGGAAGGTCGAGGCCGCCCGGTCGGAGCCGCCTGGTCGAGATCGCCTGGCCGACGCCGCCCTTGTGGCCGCCGAACACCGCCGCTACAAACAGGTTCGCCGTGGATCACCAACCAGCCCCCACCCCCTCGCTCAACCTCGCCCCTGCGGTGATCCTCACCGGTCCGCCCGGGCTCGGGCTCACGCCGTTCAACCTCGTGCCCGCTGCTGCGGCCTGGCACGCCGAGGCACTCCTGCGGCTCGGTGCCGTGCCGTTCCCGATGCTGCGCTTCACCGGGGCCGACGGCAGCACCACGGCCGCCCTCGACCTGTGGGTCGACGACGGAGAGACGCCACCCGTCTTCGCTGCGCCGCTCGCTGGACGGCCGCTCGTCTACTGGGCCGATGCCGACCACGACCCCGCCCGCCTGCGGCAACTGGCGGAGGCGGGACCGCTGTCGATCCTGCTGCTCGGCCGCGATGCAGCCCGACTCGATGACCTCGCCGCCGGGCTGGGGCTCGAGCCGGCCGAGCGGGTCCACACCCTCGCCCTCGACGGCGGCGACGGTCACCTCCGTCCGACGGCGGCCGGCGAGATCTGGCGGGCGTTCGTCGGCCAGCTCGACGGGCTCCTCCTGGCGCTGACCGACGAGCCGGCGACGCTGTTCGCCGAGCTCGACGCCCAGTTCACCGCCGACACCGACCGACTCATCCCCGACGACACCGTGACCGCCCCGAACGAGATCCTCGCCGCCTACGGGGCCGGGCTGCTGCCGGCGGTGTCGGACGAGCCGGTGGCGGCCCAGGATCGCAGCACCCGAGCGGTCGAGGCCGGCAAGGAGATCCTGGCCCGCCGGTTCCTGGCCACGATCGGTCTGCTGCTGGCCGACGACCGGACCGACCGTGCGGCGCTGTGGGCGAACCTGGAGACCGTCGCCGGTCGAGGTGGCTTCGGCGATGAGATCGAGCGGCTGCACCGCCTCGGGGCGACCGCCAGACCATCGCCCGTCGCCCGCCACGAGCTCCCACTCGACGACCTGGCCCGGCTCGCACCCGGTCAGGTGGTGCTGGTGTGCCCGGCCACCGCCCGCGACCTCGCAGCGAGTGTCGCCGCCGGCGAGATCGCCTTCGGAGGCGCGGTGGGGGCGGCGATCGAACGGGAACCGGCGTTCTTCGCCGAGGTCGTCCGCATCCTGTCCGGCACCACCGGCAGCGTGCTCACGTCGCCGGTCGCCAACGACGACCAGGAGCTGATCCTGAGTGAGCTGGCCAGGGCCGTGCGCGGCGAGACCCGCTACCACTCGGCCCTTGCACTCTTCTACGCGTCCCGGTTCGGCTGCCCGATCCTCAAGCTCGACCGGGTCCCCGTCGACCACACCGCGCCGTTCGTCGCCGTCGATGCCGCCGAGGCCACCGGGCCGGACGCCGTGCTCCCGCGGATCCGATCGCTGAGTGCTGAGCTGACCGCCCGGATCGATCCCGTCTACCGGCGATGGCTCGGCGACCTGGCTGCGGCCGACGAGCCCGACCGGCAACGACAGAGCGGACGGGCGTCGCTCTCGATCCATGCGATCTCCGACTACCCCCTGGAGCTCGCCCGCCTCGGTCGCGACTACCTGGGGTTCCAGACCTACCTGTCGAGGACGCCGCTCACCCCGGCCGACATCGCCATGACCAACTACGGGGTCACCGAGGCCACGACCGAGCTGCCGACCAGCACCGACCAGTTCGTGTTCACCAGCCACCTGCCGGGCCTCGACGTCGGCGACATCGTGCTCAACCACGGGTACCTGGAGGGCGTCGCCAGCGAACCGGTCGACTACAAGGGTGAGCTGCTCGACCGGCTCACCGATCCCGAGGTCCGATCGCTGGTGTTCCTCGGCCACGGGGCGGCCGACCTCGACGAGGACCGCTCGGCTCTCCTGCTCAAGGACGGCCGCCTCAACGACCACGAGATCGAGCAGCTCGACCGGGTGCCGCCGCTCGTCGTGCTCGTGGCCTGCAACTCGGCCGCGGCGACGTCGGTCCGGGGCGGTTTGGCCCGCTCGTTCCTCCGAGCGGGGGCCACCGCCGTCATCGGCTCGACGTTCGCCGTGCCGGTGTGGGCCGGGCTGCTGTTCGCCAACCAGCTGATCGGCAACCTGCTGTCGCCGGGGTCGGTGACCGACGACGGCGAGCGCTGGTACACGGACTTGTCGGAGGTGGTCGGTGTGGCCCGTCACCGGATCCGTCCGATGTGCACGTTCGTCGACCTGGAGCGACGAGGGGTGATCGATCAGGCGACGGCCGAGGCGGCCGCCGACGATTGGCAGGCCAGGATGGCCGCGCTGTCGAGCACCGACAGCGCCGCCGACGCCTCGTGGACCCGGGTCCTGGCGGAGACACTGACCCGGTTCGGGGTGATCGACGACGAGACGAGCCCGCCGATCGACTGGCCGACGATCCCCTACCCGGCGTACTTCACGCTGCTCGGCTACCCCTGGACGACGAGGACGAGGAACTGGCTGTGAGCGCCACTGGCCGGCCCCGATCGCTGCCCGTGACCGACCTGCGGGTGACCGAGGGGTTCCTCGACCGCGACGGTCAGCCGACCGACCCGGCACTGCTCGCCGCCTTCGTCGATGACGTGGCCCAGACGGCGCCGGCCTACGCCGCCGAGCTGGCCGGCCTCGGTTCGCCAACCGGGGCGACGGGCCACCTGTCGGGGGCCATGCTCGAACGGCTCCGCGACCGCATCGCCGACTACTTCGCCGGGCGCATCCCGGAGCTGGTCGAGGTGCAGTCGGGGTGGCTCCGGGTCGGCTCCCACGTCGCCCAGTGTCCGCCGGGAGCTGGCAATCGGCTGGCGTTCTCGGTGTCCGAGAGCGACTCGACCTCGCGTGAGCTCGGCGTGCAGATCCTCGGCTTCGGTGGCGGGCCGAGCGTGAGCTTCTCGTTGGAGGTGACCGACGAGTTCACGCTCGACCCCGGTCGGGCGGCCCGGATCGGTTACGACGTGCGTTGCACCTGGGAGCGGTGGCGGATCGACCGGGGGGATCGGGTCGACACGTTCGTGCGGCTCGGGTCGGTCGACGGCTCGGTCGAGGCCAGCCCACTCACCCCGGCCGATCCGGCGGAGCGACAGGCCTGGGGCGATCCGGTCGAGCAGAGGTGGATCGTGAAGCCACCCGACATCACCAGGCTGCGGACCTTCGAGGTGAAGCGGTCGCGCCTGACCCGCGGCACGATCGGGGCGTCGGCCTTCGGCCAGGCGCTGACGGTGACCGTCCTGTCGGAACGTCGTTTCACGACCACCCTCGCCTACACGCTGGCCAACGGCACGACGTACCTGGCCGAACGATTCGACTCCCCACCGACGTGGTGGGTCCGCCCGGCCGAGCCGGGTGAGGTCCCGCCGGGCACCTGAGCCAATGTCGGCCCGGCGACGGGCCACGGGCCCATTCGGCCCCCGACGGCGCCGGTATCCTGCACGGGTGGCCGATCCCCGAACCGAGGCAGCGAGGCGCCGGACCTTCGCCATCATCTCCCACCCCGACGCGGGCAAGACCACGCTGACCGAGAAGTTCCTGCTCTACGGCGGGGCCCTCGGCAAGGAGGCGGGGGCGGTCAAGGCCAGGGAGGGTCGCCGGTCGGCAACGTCCGACTGGATGGAGATGGAGCAGCAGCGCGGCATCTCCATCACCTCGACGGTGCTGCAGTTCGACTACCGCGACTGCGTGGTCAACCTGCTCGACACGCCTGGCCACCGTGACTTCTCCGAGGACACCTACCGGGTGCTGGCCGCAGCCGACGCCGCGGTCATGGTCCTCGACGCGGCCAAGGGCATCGAGCCGCAGACCCTCAAGCTGTTCGAGGTCTGTCGGGAGCGGGAGATCCCGTTCCTCACCTTCGTCAACAAGTGGGACCGGCCGGGCAAGGCCCCGCTCGAGCTTCTCGATGAGATCGAGGAGACCCTGGTCGTCGAGCCGACGCCGCTGACCTGGCCGGTCGGCATCCCCGGCGACTTCCGTGGCGTGATCCACCGGGGCACCGGTGCCTACACCCGGTTCGAGCGCACCGCCCGTGGTTCCACGATCGCCCCGGAGGAAGAGGTGTCGGCCGACGAGGCGGCCTCGGTCGAGGGCGACTCGTGGACCGACGCCAAAGAAGAGGTGGAGCTGCTCGACGAGCTGGGACGCAACGTCGACGCCAAGACGTTCCTGGCCGGCGAGTCGACGCCGGTCTTCTTCGGCTCGGCGCTGACCAACTTCGGGGTGCGGTTCCTGCTCGACGGCGTGGTCGACCTCGTGCCGGCCCCGGCTCCCCGCCAGCTGGCCGACGGGTCCCGTCGGGCCCTCGACGCACCGTTCTCGGGTCTGGTGTTCAAGGTCCAGGCCGGGATGGACAAGGCCCACCGTGACCGGATCGCCTTCGTGCGGGTGTGCTCAGGCCGGTTCGAGCGTGGCATCACCGCCATCGCCGAGCGCAGCGGCCGCCAGTTCTCCACCAAGTACGCCCAGACGATGTTCGGCCAGGACCGCGACACGGTCGAGGAGGCCTACCCCGGCGACGTGCTCGGCCTGGTCAACGCCAACGACCTCCGGGTCGGTGATGCGGTCTACGTCGGCGAGCCGGCCAGCTTCCCCGACCTGCCGGCGTTCGCCCCCGAGCACTTCATGCGAGCCCGGGTGACCGACACGTCGAAGTTCAAGCAGTTCCGCAAGGGCGTGGCCCAGCTCGACGAGGAGGGGGCGATCCAGGTGCTGCGGGAGGAGGACCTCGGCGACCAGGCCCCGATCCTGGCCGCCGTCGGGTTGCTGCAGTTCGAGGTGGCCACCCATCGGCTGGAGAACGAGTTCGGGGCGCCCATCGAGCTGAGCCCGACGCCGTACACGATCGCCCGCCGCACCGACGACGAGAGCGCCAGCCGGCTCAATGCCATGCAGGGGGTCTCGGTGCTGAGCCGAGACGACGGCACCCGTCTGGCCCTGTTCGAGAGCAGGTACTGGATGGACCGGGTGCTGTCCGACCACCCCGAACTGACCCTCGAGCGCATGGTCGCCGAAGGCGGCCTGAACTAGCTGGTCGCCGAAGGCGGCCTGAACTGACTCATCGCCGAAGGCGGCCTGAACTAGCTGGTCGCCGAAGGCGGGGTCAACCGATCCAACCAACCCTCACCGAAAGCGAGTTGGAGATGTCATCGTCGAAGTCCTCGTGGCCCGAGCTGCCCGTCACCGACTGGGCCGACACGATCGAGGCCCTGCACCTCTGGTCGCAGGTCGCCGGCAAGATCCGGCTCGGCTACTCGCCCTGGCTCAACCATTCGTGGAGCGTGCCGCTGTACGTGTCGACCAGCGGTCTGCGGACGTCGCTGGTCCCCTATGGCTCCGAGGGGTTCGAGCTGAGCTTCGACCTGTTGGCCGACACGCTCGACGTGCGGACGACCGCCGGAGCATCGGCTGCGGTCCCGCTGACGTCGCAGTCGACGGCCACGTTCCACGCCGCCGTGCTGGAGGCCATGGCGTCGGTCGGCATGCCGGTGACGATCAGCCCGATGCCGAGCGAGATCGCCGACGCCATCCCGTTCGACGAAGACACCGATGTCCGCAGCTACGACCCCGTACACGCCAGGGCGCTGTGGCGGGCCCTGGTCCAGACGGAGCGGGTGATGAACCGGTTCCGGGCCGACTTCAAGGGCAAGGCCAGCCCCGTCCACTTCTTCTGGGGTTCGTTCGACCTGGCGGTGACCCGTTTCTCTGGTCGGGAGGCGCCGCCCCATCCGGGTGGCATCCCCAACTTCCCCGATGACGTGGCCCGGGAGGCGTACTCCCACGAGGTCACCAGCGCCGGGTTCTGGCCGGGCAACCGGGAGAGTCCTGACCCGATCTTCTACGCCTACGCCTATCCGACGCCCGAAGGCTTCTCGGCCGCCCAGGTGCAGCCGGCCGAGGCGTTCTGGCTCGAGGCACTCGGGGAGTTCGCACTCCCCTACTCGGCGCTGGTCGACGCCGACGATCCCGATGCCATGCTGCTCGACTTCTTCACCTCGACCCATGCCGCGGCCGCCGACCTCGCCGGCTGGGACCGCACGGGCCTCGAGTGCGACCACCCCGAGGGACCCGACTGGTGGCAGCAACGGCCGCACGGCTGAGCCGGGGGCGTCGCTGCCGCTGATCACGGTGGCGGCGCCGCCGTGGCGTACAGCCGCTCCAGGATGAAGACGTCGTCGAGCTCCGCGTCGACGGTCTCATAGCGACGGCCGTCCGGCGTCTGCTCGACCGAGACGAGTCGTCGGGAGAAGCCGGCTGCGCTGACGCCGGTGTGCTCGGCGACGAGGACATGTCCGACCGGCAACTCGACGGCGCCGGGACCAACGACGATGTGGTTCGGGCCGACCTGGTTGATGAATCCCCAGATGTGGCCGTCGGCGACGATCACGTCTGGCTGCAGCACCGGATCGTCCGGTTCCGGCGGGGCCACGTACACGTCGATGGTGTCGCCGCCATGCCGTCCCTGAGCGTCCTTGGCACAGATCACCAGGCGATGGTGCCCCGGCACGACGAAGGTGGAGAAGGCGTAGTCCTTGCCATCGGGATCGTCCTGCAGTTCATCGCCGACCCCGAGGTAGGTCGGACTGTCGGATCCCGCAGCCACGGCATACGCCACGATCTGGTCCGATCGCGCTCCGGCGAACGACGAGACCAGGTCAAGCCGTCGCCGCTCGGACAGATCGAGCCGGAAGCCCGTCTCCCGTACCCGGGTGATGGCGTAGATGCCGGCTCGGCGGTTCGGCCCCGTGCACCGGCGTGGCTCGGGGAAGGTCAACAGCGTCGGGGCGAAGTGCACGAACGGGGCGACCGACTGGTGATGCTCGGCGTCGGGGAAGGCGTGAACGGCCCGGATCGACGCCACGCCGGTGAGGTCGACCGAGCCGATGACCTTGCGTGACGACACCCGGACCGGAGCGATGTCGTCCGATGGTGGCGACCGGTAGACGAGGTCACCCTCGCCGTCGTAGGCCTCCAGGATCCACTGCTCGTTGGTCTGCTCGGTCTGGAAGCCACCTCGGTGGTCGCGGTCGCGACCGATGAGGGTGATGAGGTAGTCGCCGCAGGGTAGATCGACGTCGACCAGCACCGACTGGTGCCGATCCGAGCTGGCGACGAGCTTGTGGCCGCCGAAGTCCTCGGTGACCCGCACACACTCGACGTCGGGTGCGACGGCGGCCTGCGGGACAGCAGTGACCTCCGCCGGTTCGACGCCGACCCCGGCCGCTGCGACCGCTCCCGCCCCGGCGCCGATGGCGGCGTCGCTGGCGGTGTCGGTGTTGGCGCCGCTGGCGGCGTCGCTGGCGGTGTCGGTGTTGGCGCCGCTGGCGGTGTCGCTGTCGGTGGCGCGGTCGGCGTCTGCTGGTGCGGGCGGCCCGGTCGTCGACCCACCGGCGGTGGACGGCGTGGTGGTGTCGGCTGCAGCCGACGAGGTGGAGGTCGCCGCGGTCGACGCCGTCGAGGCGGCGATGGTGGTCGACGGTGTGGCCGGTGGCGCGGTCGGCGGGGGCGCGGAGCGCGACGACGCGGTGGTCGTCGACACCGTGATCGACGACGTCGGCCGCGTGGCGGCCTCGATGTCGCCGGCCAGTTCGTGACCGTTCAGGAGGCGAGCGGTGGTCGAGACCGATGCCGGCTGCGCTGTCGTCGACGTCTCCCCGCCGATCGACACCGCGACCGACGAGGCGGACGACGCCGTCGGTGCTGCCGGTGCTGCGGTCTGCGACTCGCCGGCTGGTGCGTCGACCGAACCTGCTCCACATGACGCGCCGAGTAGTGCGAGCGCGGCGAAGCACGCCCATCTGGTGTTCCCCATGGACTCCGACCTCCTGTGCGGCGGAAGGTTACGAACGGGTGTAGCAGGGCTCGTTCGCCGCCGGACGGGCGCTTCAAATCCGCGGCATCGCCATCCGCTGCACCAGCGACATCGAGGGTTCTACTTGACAGTGTCAAACGTCACTGTTGACACTGTCAAGTGCCCGTCGTACGGTACAGACCTCATGACTTGACAGTGTCTAGCCCTGGAGCACACCCCATGTCCCCCACACCGACCGAACTCGGCGGCCGGCACCGCTTCTTCGCCGCCCTCGACGCCAACGCCTCACGAGTGATCGCCGCGGCCGTGCTGATCACGGCCATCCTGGCCGTCCCCTTCCTCACGCTGGCCCCGACCCAGTCGGCCTCGACCGAGCCGGGCGGTGAGGTCTTCGACGCCCGCGACCTCGTCGACGAGCGTTTCGTCTCGTCGGTCTTCCCGACCGGGTTCATCATCGAGGACCGCAGCGGCAACCTCGCCACCCCCGAGGCCCTGACCGAGCTGCAGGCGGCGACGGGGCGCCTGCAGGCCGATCCCGAGCTCGGCCAGACGCTGTTCTCCTACTTCGAGCCGGATGCCGGTCGTGACGTGTTCGGCGTGCTCACCCTGGCCGACCTGGTCGACGACGAGCTCCGGACCAGCGGGATCGCCGACGGACTCGCCGACCCGACCACGGACGCCACCGCCGTGTCAGCCGCCATCGACGGGCTCGTCGACCGACTCGGGGAGGGATCGCAACTCCTCGGCCTGTCGACCCAGTCGGTTCGGGGCGACGACGGCCTCTGGACCGTCCCGGCGATCAGCACCGCCGTCCTGGCCGACGACGCCGTGCTCGGCTTCGGCAACGTCTCGATCGCCCTCGGTGGCGATACCGAGCCCGAGGAATACCAGCGGGATCTCCAGGAGGTGCTGCGCACCGCCGAGGGGTTCCAGGTCAACGGCATCGCCATCGACGTGAACCTCACGTCGCAGGAGCAGGGCGCCGTCGCCGGCCCGTTCATCGGCTTCACCATCCTCGCCGTGCTCGTGCTGGTCGGGCTCACGTTCCACAGCTACTGGATCATGGCGATCGTCGCCTCGTCGTTCCTGGCCCTGATCGTCTGGCTCAAGGGCATCTCCAACCTGATCGGGCTCGAGGACGACCTCGTGCTCTCGCTGATCGTGCCCGTCGCCATGATCTCGTTCGGCGTCGACTTCGCCTTCCACGCCATCGGCCGCTACCGGGAGGAGCGGGCCGAGGGGCGCAGCGCCGCCCCGGCCTTCGTCGCCGGCTCGGCCGCCGTCATCGGGGCCCTCGCCCTGGCCCTCACCTCCGACTCCGTCGCCTTCCTGGCCAACCTCACCTCCGACATCGAGTCGATCGACCAGTTCGGCATCGGCGCCGCCATCGCACTGGCCGCCGCCTTCGTGCTGCTCGGCGTCGTCGCCCCGCTTGTGGTCAGCCGACTCGACGCCATCGTCCCCCCGCCGACCCCCGGTCGCCGCTCGACGATCCTCCGGTTGCTCGCCGGCGCCGCCGCAGCGTCGATGGCGATGGCGTCGGTGCTGCTCATGGTGTTCGTCCTGCCGTGGGCCGGCCTGATCCTGGCCACCGTCACCGTGCTGACCACCCTCGTCGTCCCTGCGCTGGTCCGTCGCCGGATCGGCGGCGGCGAGACGGCCGACACCTCGGCTGCCGCCGCGATCGCCGACGAGCCGGTCGAACTGGCCGAGGGTCGGATCGGTGAGCTGATCGGTCGGGCGGTCGCCGCCCCGACCCGTCGACCGGCACTGGTGCTGGTCGGGGCCCTGGCCATCAGCGCCGTTGCCGCCGTCTTCGCCGTGCGGGTGCCGGCCGAGTTCGACGTCGAGGACTTCTTCTCCTCCGACACCGACTTCGTCGTCGGGCTCGACCAGATCGATGCCCACGTCGGTGACCGGGCCGGCGAGCCGGCGCTGCTCTACGTCGAGGGTGACCTGACCGATCCGGTGGCGCTCGGGGCCGTACAGACCCGCCTCGACCAGGTCCGCCAGCTCGACACCGCATCGCTGGCCCGCAACGACGATGGCGAGGTCCGGGTCGATGGCGGCGTGTTCGAGGTGTTCGATGCCGCCTGGGCGTCGCCGGTGATGGCCGGCATCGTCGCCGAGCAGACCGGCGTCGAGCTGACCGACAGCGACGGCGACACCATCCCCGACACCCGGGCCCAGGTCGAGGCGCTGCTCATCACCGCCGGCCAGATCGGCGTCCCGCTCGACGCCGAGCGGCTGCTCCTCACGCCGGACGACGTCAACACCGCCATCGATCTCGACGGCGTGGAGGGGTCATCGGGAGCGGCGACCGTGTTCGAGCTCAACCTGGTCAACAGCCGGCTCCAGGAGTCGGTCACCGCGGCCAGCGATGCGCTGCAGCCGATCGCCGAGGACCTGGCCGACGACCTCGGCGGCACGTTCGTCCAGGTGACGGGCAGCCCGTTCGTGCGGGAGGCCTCGCTGGCCGCCACCAACGACGCCCTCCAGGTGTCGCTGCCGGTGGCCGTGGTCCTCTGCCTCCTCGTCGGCACCGTCTTCCTGCGGTCGATCCGCTACGGCGTCGCCGGGATCGTGCCCATCCTGATGGTGGTGTCGTGGCTCTACGCCGTGATGTACGCCGCCGGCTTCGCCATCAACCTGGTGACGGCCACGATCGCCGCCGTCTCCATCGGTATCGGCATCGACTTCGCCATCCACTTCATCGTCCGCTACCGGGAGGAGCTCGACCGCCACGGCGTGCGGGCGACCGCCATCGAGATCACCGGGGCCGGGACGGGCCTGGCGCTGGTCGCCTCGGCCATCAGCTCGGCCGTCGGGTTCGGGATCCTGGCCTTCGCTCCCATGCCGCTGTTCGCCGCCTACGGGCTGCTGACGATGGTGATGATCCTGATGGCGCTGGTGGCGACGCTCGCCGTGCTGCCGAGCCTGCTGGTGCTGATCACCCGTGACCGGGCGGTCGTCACCCAAGCGGCCGACGTCGCTGCCGCTGTCGGTCTCGGGGCCGAGCCGGCGGTGGCGGCGAACGGCGCGGGATCGGATCGGGCGCTTGCGACCGACGCCGACTCGGACCAACCGGCCTCGTCCGCCCTCCACTCCTAGCGGTCCGCTCCCGCTCCCTCGCCCCGGCGCCCCCGATCTCCTTGACGAGGTCGGGGGCGTCGGGGCTGGCAAGATGGTGGCCGATGTCGAGAGGGCCCGAGTCCGAGGGCTGGATCCGGGAGGCTGGCCGCGAGCCCCAGGTCCGGTTGGCGGCGGCCGCCGGTTGCCTGGTGGCCGTGGTCGGCCTGCTCGTCCTCGACGCCGCCCGCAACAACGGCGGCGACGGCGAGCTGGCCACGACCGGCCTCGAGGTGGCGACCACCACCACGGCCAGCACCACCCCACCGACGGCCGCCGACGGATCGCCGGCCGAGCTGACCGTGGCGACGTCGATCCCCGCCGCCCCGGACCTCACCGTCGGCGGGCTGCTCGTCGACACCCGGTCGTCGCAGCGGCCATGGTCCGACCTCGGCGCCATTCCCGGACTGCTGACCTTCCGAGGCAACCCGACCCGGTCGTACCACGGCCGAGGTCCGGTGCCGGACGACCCCGAGATCCTGTGGTCCCGGACGATCGGGTGCTCGAACTCGCCGGTCGGCGGTGAGAGCAAGGTGTGGTGTGGCACCGGGTGGACCGGCCAGCCGGCGGTCTTCCCGGCGCCGGACGGTGCGGGTTGGTGGGTCGGCGTCGGCGGCTACAACCGCAACGTCAACTTCTTCGACCCGACCACCGGCGACGAGGCCATGCCCCCCTTCCCGACCGGCGACATCATCAAGGGCACGATCACCGTCGACCCCGACGGCTTCCCGCTGCTCTACACCGGCAGCCGTGACAACTTCCTGCACGTCGCCGCCATCGACGGCGACGAGCCACGGGAGCTGTGGCGGTTGAGTGCAACCGAGCACCAACCGACGTTGTGGAACAACGACTGGGACTCGTCGCCGATCGTCGTCAGCGGGCACCTCTTCATCGGCGGCGAGAACTCGCGGTTCTATGCCATCGAGCTCAACCGGGGGTTCGGGCCGGACGGTCGGGTCACCGTCGACCCCGAGGTGGTGTTCACCGCCGAGGGCTGGGACGCCGAGTTGCTGGCCGACCTCGGCGACCGGCAGGTGTCGATCGAGAACTCGGTGGCGATGGCCGGGTCGGTGGTCTACTTCGCCAACTCGGGGGGGCTCGTCCAGGGCTGGGACGTCGGTGGACTGCGCGAGGGGCGGGAGCCGGAGCGGGTCTTCCGCTACTGGATCGGCGACGACACCGACGCCACCGTCGTGATCGACGACGATGGCATGCTCTATGCCGTCTCGCAGTTCGAGCGGGGCAACGCCCGGTCGAGGGAGCTCGGGCAGATCGTGAAGCTCGACCCGTCGGTCGGCGACGGTGGCGATCCGCTGGTGTGGAGCCGGGAGGCATCGTCCGGGCTGAACACCGGCGTCTGGGCGACGCCGGCGCTGTGGCGAGACCTGGTGATCGTGTCGACCGACGACGGGCGGGTGCTGGGGCTCGACCGGGTCAGCGGCGACGAGCGCTGGTTGCTGGAGTTGACCGGGCCACTGTGGTCGTCGCCGTCGGTGGTCGACGGGGTCCTGATCCAGGGGGACTGTGACGGCACGTTGCACGCCTTCGACCTTGGCGACGGATCTGCGGCGCCAGAGGAACGGTGGTCGGTTGACCTCGGCGGGTGCATCGAGTCGACGCCGGCGGTGTGGGACGGCCGGATCTTCGTCGGGACGAGGACCGGCGACTTCTACGCCATCGGCGACCGCTGATCCGGCGAATCGACCTGCTGCCGTCGTGTGGTTGGCCGGGTCAGGGCCAACCGGCCAAACCCGGTTCGGAGCCGGCCGGCCCGGGGGTCATGGCGCGATCAGGTCGATGCTGATCGTCTGGCGGCCGAGGACCTCGGATCGACGCTGGGCGGTCACCCGGATCGTCAGCGTCCCCGGCTCGAAGCGCTCGAGGGCCCGACCGGGACGGATGTCGACCCGACCGTCGTCGCTGCAGAAGGGGCCGGCGTTCGTCGAGCCCTGGCTGAGGGTCCAGCAGTAGCGCCCGGCGCCGGGCACGTCGTTGGCCCGCAGGCGGAGGCGGGCGTCGAGCTCGTGGTCGGATCCCTGCCGTGGCTCGTCGACGATGTCGGTGGCGCCGAGGCGGAGGCTCATCTCGTCGGTGACGAGCACCCGGCCCGAGTCGTCGATCGCCTCGGCCCGGACCTTGATGCGGCCGGGACCCGGGTTGTCGAGCGAGCCGGCGTGGTCGTAGGTGGTGCCGGCACGGCAGCGACGGATCTCGCCGCCGATGCCGGTGAGGTCCCAGCAGTAGCGCGCCGCGCCCGGAACCGACCGGGCGACGAACGTGACGCCGTCCTCCCAGGCGTGGAGTGACCCCTGGGCCGGGGCGGCGATCAGGTCGTCCGGGAGGGTGGTCGGCGGGCGACTGGTGGTGGTGACCGCCGTCGTCGGCGTGGTCGAGCCGATGGTGCTCGGAGTGGTGGGTGACGACGTTGCCGTCGTCGGCGGTCGGGTCGTCGCCGTGGTGGACGGGCGGGTGGTGCCGGTGGTCGGCGGGCCGATGGTTGTTGGACCGATCGGTCTGGTGGTGGCGAGCTGGGTCGATGCCGTCGAACCGGTGGTCGGCGGACCGGCCGAGGTCGGCGGGCGGGTCAGGCTGGTGGTCGGGCCGCCCGGTTGGAGGTCGTCCGGGTCGTCGCCGTCGGTGTTGGTGCCGCCGGTGGCGTCGCCCGGGTTGGTGTCGTCGGAGATCTCGGCTACGCCGTCGCTTGCGCCCCCGGCGTCGTCGGAGTCGCCGCTCGGCCCCGAGGCGGCGCCCGAGCCGTCGTCTGAGCTCGACGCTCGGTCCTGGTCAGCATCGGTTGCATCTTCGGCGTCGCCACCAGCGTTGTCGTCGCTGGGGCGCTGGCCGATCCCGGAGGTGCCGCGCTGGGAGTTGTCATCGCTGCCGACCGCTCCCGGGTCCCCCGGGCCGGGCGCGATGGTCGGATCGGGGCCCTCGTCGATCGCCGACTCGTCGTCGGTGCCGAAGGCGGCCTGCACGGCGACGAAGACCGCGAGGCCGACGAGGCCGGCGGCGGCCAGGATCGCCACCCCCTGGAGCAGGAAGCGGGTGGTGGAGGAGCGAGCCGAGACGGTGGCGGCGACCGGGACCGGGCCGGTCGGGAGGGTGCCGGTCGGCTGGTCGCCGGAGGCGGCGATGGCCAGGGCGCCGGTTGCGGTCGCAGTGGCGGTGGCGGTGGCGGCGCCGTCCGCATCGGGGGCGAGGGGGGCGAACGGGAGCGAGCGCTCGTCGTCGGTGACGGCGGTGGCGGCGCCGTCGGGGATGGGGCCGGTCGGCACCACCTCGGGCCCGCCGTGCTCGAGCGCGGTGAGCAGCAGCGGCGCGTCCGTCGGGCCGTCAACCGTCGGATCGCCGCCTGCGTCGGGCCCTGCCCTCGAGTCGCCGGTCATCTCGGGCCCGCCGGTCGGGCCATCGGTCATCTCGGACGCGGTCGACGCGTCGCCGATCACCTCGGGCCCGCCGGACGGGCCGTCGATCGCCTCGGGCTCTGCCGTCGAGTGACCAGCCATCTCGGGGCCGCCGGTCGGGCCATCGGTCATCTCGGGCGCGGTCGACGCGTCGCCGATCACCTCGGGCCCGCCGGTCGGGCCGTCGATCGCCTCGGGCTCTGCCGTCGAGTGACCAGCCATCTCGGGCCCGCTGGTCGGGCCGCCGGTCATCTCGGACGCAGTCGACGAGTCGCCGATCGCCTCGGGCCCGCCGGTGAATCGGCCGGTTGCGTCGGGCTCGCCTATCGGGCCGTCGATCGTGTCGGCCTCGGTCGGTCGATCGTCGTGGTGGTCTCGCTCGCCGCCGGCCGACTCGTCGTCGGACGGATCGGCCACGGGCACCGGTTCGGCCTGGTCGACGGGCGGGGTCGCAGCGGCAGTCCCGGCGATCGAGCTGGACGAGGCGATCCAGACCGGCAGCGACTGCGGGCGAGGCGTCGTGGCGGCTGGCCGGGCGGAGGCGGTTGGGAGGGTGACCGAGGAGGAGGAGTCGTCGGCGGTTGGCGCGCTTGGCACCTCGACCGCCGGCAGGGGCGATCGAGGTTCTGGGGCGCTGTCGCTCGCCTCGGCAGCAGGGCCGTCACCGGTCTCGGCCGGAGCCGGAACCCGTTCCCTCCAGTTTTCCACCGTGGGCGATTGTACCCGAGTGTGGATGGTGGTCGCTGTCGGGCGGGTGTCGCGGGTGGGCGACGGCTACTGCCAGAGGCGCTGCACCCGGTCGGTCGAGCCGGCCAGGACCATGAAGAGGCAGCCGGCAAGGCTGGCGCCGGCGGCGACGTAGAAGGCGATCTCGTAGTCGTAGAGGTCACGGAGGATGCCGAGGCCGAGAGGACCGCCGGCGACGCCGATCGTGCCGAAGAGCTGGTTGAAGCTGTAGATGCGGCCGTAGTTGACGACGCCGAACGCTTCGGCGAGGAGGAGGGGTTGGAGCATCAGCAGGTTGCCGATGCTGATGCCGAAGACGGCGGCGCTGATGACGAGGGCGGAGGACGAGGTGGCGATGGCGAGGAAGACGAGTCCGATCGCCTGGAGCACCGCGAGGGCGGCGGTGAAGGGCTTGGTCGGGAGGCGGATCACGAGGGCGCCGCCGGCGAGACGGGCGACGACGCTGGTCAGGGCGAGGACCGAGAGGGCGGTGCTGGCGGTGGCGACGTCGGTCCGTTCGCGGACCATGTTGAACAGCTGGGCGATGGCGCCGACCTGGCCGAAGAAGACGACGGCGTAGGCGAAGCAGAGGGCGATGAAGAAGCGGGTGCGGCGGGCGGAGGTGAAGTCGAGGCCCTGGAGGGCGGGGTCGTCCGGGGCTGGTGCGGGTGGGTGGTGGCCGGCATCTGCCGAGTCGTCGGCGTGGCTCGTCAGATCGGCGCGTGCGGTTGATGTCGCAGATGTTGCGGGTCGGGCCGAGGCCGTGTCTGGGTGCGGGGTCCGGCTCGGGATCTCGCTTCGGTTCGGGGCCGGGGCACCATCCGGTCGAAGGCCTCGGTCGCTCGGCTTCGAGCGGAGGACGAGCAGGGCGATCGGGATAATGCCGACGATCCAGAGGGCGGCCATCCACGGGGCGGCGCCAGCGAGACTGCGACGGTCGATGAGCCAGGCGGCGACGGGGGTGACGACGATGCCGCCCATCGAGAGTCCGGTCGAGGCGACGGAGAGGGCGACCGAGCGGCGGCGGTCGAACCAGCGGGTGACGAGGGTGGTCGAGGGGACGAGGCCAGCGAGGGCGAAGCCGACCCCGAAGACGGCGAAGAAGATGTACAGGGCGACGACGCTGTCGACCAGGCGGAGGCCGAGCAGGGCGAGGGCACCCGTGATGCCTCCGACGAGGTAGAACCAGCGGATGTCGGCGGAGTCCAGGCGCTTGGAGAAGGCGAAGCCGGTGAGGCCGGAGACGGCGAAGAAGAGACCGGTGGCGCCGGAGACGGCGCCGACGGAGGCGTCGAGCTCGTCGGTGGCGGCGGCAAGGATGACCGATGCGTTGTAGAACCCGAGGCCAGACGAGACGACGAGGATCACGAAGACGGCGCCGACGACGACCCAGCCGTAGAAGAGGCGTGGGTTCGCTGCTGTTGGTGGTGCCGTCCGTTCGGGAGCCGGCTGCCGTTCGTCTGCTCGGGCCAAGGCTCGGGACGGTACCGCCGTCCGACGGAGCCCGGCAAAGTGCGCTGGGCCGGACCCGGTACGCTGGGAGCCACTCGGGGCTGTAGCTCAGTTGGTTAGAGCACCTGCTTTGCAAGGGAGCCCGAGGGTGTCGGCAGGCACCGTTACCCGCTGATCAGGCTGAGGCCGATGCTCGCTGGCGCTGGGGAGTGCTGAGGCTCGACGAGGCCCGTGGCTATCAATCGGGCTATCAGTGGCCGAGGACGGTCACGCTGGGCGCTCGCGTTATCGCGTGGTCGACGCGCCCGGGAACGGCTCCTCTCTGTCAAGAGGTTGGTTCGGGGTGGGCAAGATGAGGACGTCTCGTTCGACCCATGGGGTCGTTCCTGCGTGATCAGCGTTGCGCCTCAAGGCTGATTCTTCGGTGCGGCCACACCCCGAACCTGTGCCCGATCCTAGGCTGCGTCGCCGGTCGGGTCTTCTCGTCGGCGCATCGGTTTGCCGTTGGCTCGGAGGGTGTCGGGTGACCGGTAGGTCGGGCTCGGGTGTCGTGACGTGGGCCAGCGGGGCCAGTCGTTGTCCTGGTCTTGGTGGTGTTGGCGGTCGATCTGGAGCTGTCGCCAGATGGCGTCGGTGATGTGGCGCTTCAATGCTCGGATGGCTTCCTTCTTCGACTTCCCCTCCTCGAGCTTGCGGAGATAGAACTCCCGACCCGGACAGTCGAACCGGATCTGGACGATCGCCGCGATGTGGATCGCCTTGTTCAACCGTCGGTTCCCAGCACGCGACAACCGATGCCGGCGCTGGTCACCAGACGAGACTTCGATGGGTGCGGTGCCGGCGTAGCTGGCGAAGTGG
>JBCCVL010000019.1:0-47047 GCA_039195375.1 Actinomycetota bacterium | reverse complement strand
CGGCCGACGACGGCGTTCCCGCAGCGCGGGCACTGATACTCGAGATCGGGGCTCGGGGCGTCCATGGCCCCGAGTATGACCTGAGCGAGCACCATGGGGAACGACCGTGTACCATCGCTCGCGGGGCCGGGCCTTCGGCGCGGTTCCTCAGATTCGATTCACGGGGGAGTGTTCCGTATGGCAGAGGTCGTCCTCGACAACGTCAACAAGGTCTATCCGAACGGCTATCACGCCATCCACGACCTGTCGATCGACATCGAGGACGGTGAGTTCCTCGTGCTCGTCGGCCCATCGGGTTGTGGCAAGTCGACCGCATTGCGCATGGTCGCCGGGCTCGAGGACATCAGCACCGGCGAACTGCGGATCGGTGAGCGCGTCGTCAACGACGTGCACCCGAAGGACCGCGACATCGCCATGGTCTTCCAGAACTATGCGCTCTACCCGCACATGTCCGTGGCCGACAACATCGGCTTCGCCCTCAAGCTCGCCAAGGTGCCGAAGGCGGAGATCGCCGATCGGGTGCAGAAGGCGGCCCACACGCTCGACCTGACCGAGCAGCTCGAGAAGAAGCCGGGGCAGCTCTCCGGCGGTCAGCGCCAGCGGGTGGCGATGGGCCGGGCGATCGTCCGCCAGCCGAAGGCCTTCCTCATGGACGAGCCGCTGTCGAACCTCGACGCCAAGCTCCGTGTCCAGATGCGGGCCGAGATCGCCGGCCTCCAGCGGGAGCTCGGCGTCACCACGATCTACGTGACCCACGATCAGGTCGAGGCCATGACGATGGGGGACCGCGTCGCCGTGCTCAAGCGTGGCGTGCTGCAGCAGGTCGACACCCCCCAGAACCTGTACGACTCGCCGTCGAACGTGTTCGTTGCCGGCTTCATCGGCTCGCCGTCGATGAACCTGTTCACGACCCGCCTGGAGCGGTCAGACGGCGGTCTCGCCGTCCGGCTCGGTGACCAACTGCTGGCCCTGCCGGCGTCCACGGTCTCCGACCACGCCGAGCTCGAGGGCTTTGCCGACAAGGCGATCGTGGTCGGCCTCCGGCCCGAGGACATGGAGGACGCATCGGTCGCCAACGAGGCGCCGGCCGACCGGATCCTGTCCACCACCGTGCAGATGGTCGAGGCGCTCGGCTCCGAGCTGATCGTCCACTTCCCGCTCGGCGTCGAGTCGTTCCAGATCATGGACTCGGAGTTCGAAGGTGAGGACGCCGTCGCCGCCGCGACCGACGAGACGGGCAATGTCATCTACGTCGCCCGGGTCAATCCCCGGTCGGGGGCACGGATCGGTCAGTCGATCGACCTCGTGGTCGACACGGGGCGCTTCCACTTCTTCGATCCCGAGAGTGGTGCCGCCATCGCCTGAGCGTGTCGGTTGGCCCGGGAGCCGGGCCAACCGCCTGCCGGATGGGCTCGGGCGCCCGGCGCCCCGGCCCGGATCGGCCCATGTCGATGGTCGTTCGACCGGCGGTGGCCGGCCGCGGCCGGCGCGCCCCGCCGTCTGCTCATGACGGCTTGGCGTCGGCCCTGGCTCGGCGCCCGTCCGAGCGGGTACCCTACGGGTGTTCAGAGGCGATCACTGGCGGCCCGGAGCGTCGGCCCCGACGGTGCCGATGTCGGGCGACGATGGTGACGGCCGTGGAAATGCGGATCGAGGAGGTGGGACAGCTGTGTCGGATCTGGTGATCGGTCTGATCATCGGCGCCACCGCTGGTGTCCTGCTCGCCGCCGGGCTGTCGATGCTGCGAGCGCAGCGACTCGGGCGCCGTCAAGCCGAGCAGCTCGCCGACCGCGAGTCTGCAATCCTCGAGCTGCGCCAGGAGGCGGCCGAGGACAAGGAGACCAACCGGCGGCTCCGCCACGAGCTGGCGGTGAAGACACCAGGACACCTGCTGGAGACGGCGACCGCGGCCGAGATCCAGCGTGACGGCGCCCTCAGTGAGCGCGACCAGGCGCTCGAGCAGCTCGATCTCGTCCAACGGGACCTGGCCGCGGCCAGGACCCGGCTCACCGCCCAGGACGCCAAGCTCGGTCGCTACCGGGAGGCCCTGCAGGAGATCCGTCTGTCACTCGAGGCCCAGGGGCGGGAGCGGGGGCTGGAGAGCGCGTCGTCGATGCTCGACACCGGCGACCTGCACGTGCCGGCCGACGACACCGGCGAGCTGCACGTCGCCGCCGATCCGATCGATCCCGCCGACGGGGTCGCCGCCCCGGTACCCGGTGACGAGCTCGGGCAGGTCCACCACGACGATGCGGACGCCGCGGCGGCCTCGCAGGCCCAGATCGCTGGCGCGGTCGCCGCCGACGCCACCCCCGAGCCGGTCGACCTCAGCGCCGGCGACTGAGCGCCGGTGAACCCCGTCTCGTTCGAACGGGTCGGCGCAGGCGGTGATCGCACGGCGTTGATGGCCCAGGCCCGCCTGCTGGCGGAGCACGGCGTCCGCATCCACTCGATCGACGAGGAGCGCGGCCTGTTGGTCCGCTCCGATGAGGCCGGACGGGCTCGAGCCGTGCTCGACACCGCCGGTGGCAGCACGGACCGACCGGCCGGTTCCGACCGAGCTGGCGATGGGACCGCGGCCGCCGGCGGTGGCCCGGAGGGAGGTGAGGCCATCGCCGTGCGCCCGCTCGACCGGCCGATCGATGCGACGGTGGCGATCCCCGGTTCGAAGAGCCACACCAACCGGGCGCTCGTGTGCGCCGCACTGGCCCAAGGCCGCTCGCGGCTGACCCGGGTGCTCGTCGCCGACGACACCGAGGCGATGATGGAGGCCCTCACGACGCTCGGGGCCACGGTCACGCTCGATCGACACCGGGGCGTCGCCGACGTCGACGGCGGCCTGCGAGCAGCGGATCAGGCGGCCGACGACCGGCTGGCCGTCGGTGTCCGCCAGTCCGGGACCACGGGACGCTTCCTGTTGCCGGTCCTGGCCGCAACCCCGGGACGGTTCCTCCTCGACGGGCACGCCCAGCTCCGGGCTCGACCGTTCGGACCGCAGGTCGAGGCCCTCCGTCGCATCGGTGCGACGATCGACGCCGACCGGCTGCCGATGTCGATCGACGGTCACCTGCTCGACGGGGCCGACGTCGAGGTGGCCGCCGACGTCTCCAGCCAGTTCCTGTCCGGGTTGCTGCTGGCCGCACCGCTGTTCCGCAGCCGGTCGTCGCTGACCGTCCGGGGCCCGATGGTGTCGCGGCCCTACGTCGAGCTGACCACGGCGACGATGGCCGCCTTCGGCGTGATGGTCGACCGGGCCGACGACGAGGGCGCGGTGACCTACCGGGTCCCCGACGTCGGCTACACCCCCGGCGAGGTCGAGCTCGAACCCGATGCCTCGGCCGCCTCCTATTTCTTCGCAATGGCCGCCATCACCGGCGGTCGGGTTCGGGTCGAGGGCCTCGGCTCCGACACCGTGCAGGGCGATCTCGAGTTCGTCGAGCTGCTCGGGGCCATGGGCGCCGACGTCGAGATCGACCACGACGCCACCGAGGTACGAGGCACCGGCCGGCTGCGCGGCATCGATGTCGATCTCGCCGATCTGTCCGACACCGCCCAGACGCTGGCCGTCGTGGCCACATTCGCCGACGGCCCGACAACGATGCGGGGCATCGGCTTCATCCGTCACAAGGAGATCGACCGGATCGCCGGCGTCGTGAACGAGCTGACCCGTCGAGGAATCGACGCAACCGAGACCGACGACGGGATGGTCGTCCGGCCCGGTGTCCCGACCCCCGGCCGGGTCGAAACGCACGACGATCACCGGATGGCGATGAGCTTCGCCCTGCTCGGTCTCGTCCACCCCGGCATCGAGATCGCCGATCCCGGCTGCGTCGCCAAGACCTTCCCCGACTACTTCGACCGGCTCGACGCGCTCAGGGCCGAGAGCTGAGCTGGCCGTGCGAGCCGTTGCGCTGACGGGGCCGGAGCGGGTCGAGATCGTCGAGGTCCCCGAGCCAGACGTCCTCCCCGGGACCGTGCTCGTCGAGATCGACCGGTGCGGCATCGGCGGCACCGACCTGCAGGCGTATCGGACAGGTGAGCTACCGGCACCCGCCTGGTTCGGCCACGAGTGGAGCGGCCGGATCGTCGAGATCGGCGCCGACCCGGACGACCGCATCGCCGACCGTTTCGTCGGCGAGCGGGTGGTCGGTGCCGTGCCGCCGCCGTGTGGGCGCTGCCGCTTCTGTCGCGCCGGCCTCGGTGACCACTGCGAGGAGGCCCTTGCCCTGATCGTCGGGACCCACCCGACCGCCTCCGACACCGGCGGGTTCGCCGAACGGGTCCGCGTCGATGCCAGGCGGGTCCACCGGATCCCCGACGGGGTCGACGATTCGAACGCAGCACTGGCCGAGCCGGCCGCGGTCGCTGCCCACGCCGTCGCGCTCGCCGGCCAGCGGCTCGGCGACGTCGTCGTTGTCGTCGGCGCCGGCACGGTCGGTCTGCTGGTGGCCGAGCTGGCTCGTCTGGCCGGCGCAGCCCGGGTGCTGGCCGTCGACGTCGAACCGGTGAGGCGGGAGCTGGCGTGCTCGCTCGGGGCCGACGCCGCGTTCGGGCCGGGGCCGGAGATGGGAAGGTGGCTGAGCGCCAACGGCCACGGGCTCGGGGCCGACGTCGTCTACGAGTGCGCCGGCCCACCGCTCGCGGTCGAGCAGTCGCTCCTGGCGGCCCGGCACGGTGGGACCGTCGTGCTGGTCGGGACCGCGGTGCCACCGGCGGTCATCGACCCCGCCGACCTGGTGGCCAGGCACCTCACGCTGCGGGCGTCTCGTGGCTACACGGTCGGCGACGTGCACCGGGCGCTCGACCTGATGGCCGACGACCGGTTCCGGGTCGCCGCCATCCACGATCGGCTCGTCGGCTTCGATCAGCTCGGCGGGGCGTTGGCCGAGCTCAGCTCGGACCTCTCGGCCCGCCGCAAGGTCCTGTTCTCGCCAAAGGACTGACCGCCACGGAGGGCGACGCGGCGTGCCGGCCCGGGCCGCTACCCGACGACGGCAACGCCGTCGGCATCGAGGTCGGCGGGGCGGCCGATCGCTTCGGCTGCCATCATCTCCTCCAGGGCGGAGGCGTCGGTGACCCGGCCCCAGGTACGTCCACCGCCTGGGGTGGCCAGGGCACACAGCCCGACCTCGGGCCCGTCGGCGGCGTGCATCACGGTGTAGGCCTCGACGGTCGTCGGCCCGACGTGGTCGATGTCGGCCGTCGTGGTCGGGACCCGGTCGACCCGGTCCTGCACGTCCACCGCTCGGAAGGCCTGCTCGGGCGGCGTCGTCGAGTAGATCCCGAGGGCGTGTTTGGTCAGGAACCCGCCGTTGGCGGTCACGAGACCGATCGACCCCGGATCGTCGCGCAGCGTGCCGGCCATCGCTGCGATCGAGTGCGTCACGTAGTTGTTGAGCGGACCGCCGGCGAAGGTCAGGCCGCCGGTCTGGGTCAGCGGACGGTCGAGGTCGAGCCCGAGGGCGTCGGCCGCCACCTGCACCGCCGACGGGAAGCAGGAGTAGAGGTCGACGTGGCCGAGGTCGTCCGGCCCGAGCCCCGTCAGCTCGAACAGGGTCCGGCCGGCCTCGGCGATCGCCGGGGACGAGTGCAGGTCGCGGCGTTCCAGGACCGCATAGGTGTCGTGGGCGTCGGTCCCGGCCCACGGGAAGACCCAGCGGTCCCGCGGCACGCCGATGGCGTCGGCCCGCTCGGCCGAGCACAGCAGGAGCGCGGCGGCCTGATCGAGGTCCCAGTTCGAGTTCATGGCCTTGGTGTAGGGGAACCCGACCATGCGGTTGCTCGGCGACGGGTTCCGGATCTCCTCGGCGGTCATCGGCTGGCGGAACCAGGCGTGCGGATTGGCCACCGCCACCTGATTGAAGCGCTCCCAGAGCTGGCTGAGACGGTCGCGATTGGCGTCGATCGTCTCGCCCCTCGCCGCCCGAACCGCCGACTCGAACAGGGGGTAGAGGTTGATCGGGGCGTTCAGCCCTCGCTCCTTGTCGAACTCGGTCGACATCGGCACGTCGCTCTGGAACCGCTCGTCTGGCTCGATGCCCTCCTGGATCGTGCCGGGGGTGTCGACCCCGGCCCGACGTCGACGACGCCGGCTCCAGATGATCTCGCCGCCGACGAGCGCTGCGCTGTCGAGCTCGCCGGCCTGGATCCTGGCCGCCAGGTGGTTCACGTAGGCCTGAGGGGTCTGGCCTCCGACCGCGGACAACGAGGTCCTGGCCCCCGTGGCGCCGACCGCATCGGCCACGAGCCGGCCGGGGTCGCTGTACTTCCAGGCGCCGCTGACAACGGCGACCAGGCCGAGGTCGCGGAGCAGGGCGCCCTGGCCGCTGTCGCCGGCGGCGTCGGCGGCGGCCAATCGCACCGCCTCGGTCATCAGGGCCGACGCCTCGACGGCATCGACCGGATCGTCCGGCCGCTGCTTGATCTGGGCGACGCCGACGAGGACGGGGGTTCGGGGGTCAACCGGAGCCATCCGGTCAACGTAGAAGGCGACACCCGATGCGGGCCAGCCCGCCCAGTCTCGGGTCGACCGTCGGGGTACCCTGCAACCGGATGTCTAGGCGACCGATGACCCTTCCGTGGCTCATCCGGCGGGCGATGCGACCAACGAACGGCCGGCGGGCCCGGATCGACGCGCCCGAGCTCTCGATCGCCGACCGCCGGCCGGTGGCGGGGAGGGTCGCCGTCGTCGTCGCCCTGGCGTCGGTGATCGCCGTGACCGTGCTCGCCTCGGCGCCATCCGGCGCGACCACGACCGGCGCCGACGCCGGTGACCGGCCGGCCGCCGCCGACCTCATCCCCGACGTGACCCTCCTGCTCGGCGGGGCGACGGTCGATGATCCCGAGCAGCTGGCCGAGCGGCTCGAGGCGGTCGACGGGGTGGCCCGGGCTGCGCTCGTCGTCGACGCGACGCCGGACCCGCTCGTCCACCTGGCCATGAGCGAAGCGGCCGGGGAGCGACGGCCGGTCGACACCGTGATCGAGCTCGCCTCCGACGTCGTCGAGGACGTCCTGCCCGGCACCGAGGTCACAGCCGGCGGCGCCGCCGTCGTCGACCGAGATCTGGCCGCCGGCTTCGCCACCAGCGCTCGGCTCCTGGCGCTCCTGGCGGTCCTGATCGGTGCCGCCATCGGGTGGTTCGATGGCTGGCGACGGGGTGTCCCCGTCGCCGTCGGCCTCGGGATCGCGGTGCTGGCCGCCGGCAGCATCGGCGACCAGGCCGGTGGGCCGTTCGAGGGCTCGATGGCCTCGACCGGGCTCCCGGCGGCGCTCGCCGGCCTCACGCTCGGCGCGGCCATGGTCGCGCGGCTCGTCGTCTGGTTCCGGCAACC
Source organism: Actinomycetota bacterium (assembly GCA_039195375.1). Taxonomy (GTDB): domain Bacteria; phylum Actinomycetota; class Acidimicrobiia; order Acidimicrobiales; family SZUA-35; genus JAHELU01. The sequence continues at coordinate 39,716 of JBCCVL010000019.1, read as the reverse complement.
GGTGGGTGCAGACGGCGCGGCCCGCCTCCAGGCCGCCGCTCGCGCCCTCGGCCCCGAGCTGATCCTCCTGTTCGCCGGTCTCGCCGCCGTGAGCCTGGTGCTCGAGCCGCTCAATCCTGGGCGCTCGGCGGCAACGGTGGCAACGATCGGCGCAGCGGTCGCCGCCGTCGTGGTGCTGGCCCTGGTCGCGCCGGCGCTCGCTCTCACCGACCGCCAGCCCGGGCTCGGGACCGGTCCGCTCCCGCTCGACCGGCGCGACGGTCGCCATCTCCCGCTCCCGATCGTCGCCCTCGGCGCGGCGGCCCTGCTGATCCTGTCGGTCGCAGCATTCGGTCGGACGGGGGACGACCTGCTGGCGGTCGACGACCTCGATGCGGACGCCGAGCCGGCCCTGGTGGCCGAGGCCCAGGCCAGACGGGGCGGCGACCCGACGATGGCCGTGGCCGTCGAGGCCCCCGGTGCCACCGCCGCCGACTTCGCCGGATGGGTGGCTCTGGCCGCAGAGCGCCCCGAGGTGGCCTGGGTCGAGCTCGACCAGCGTCGCTACACCGCGGCGGCCGAGACGGACCTGGAGGAGTGGGCGGCGCTGGTGCCGGCCGGTTCGACCGGTGCGCTTGTGGTCCCGGCGATCTCGCCCCGGTCCGGTGGCGGTCAGGACCTGACGGCCCAGCTGGCGGGGCTGCCGCTGGCCGGGGCCGAGCCGCGGATGGTCGGTCCCGGGGCGGAGACCGAGGGGCTGGCCGGGTCGCGGACGCCGGCGCTGGTCGCCATCCTGGCGCTGGCCGTCGCCGCTGCGCTGGCCACCCAGGCCCTCACCGGCAACCGGGCGTTGGCGGCGCTGGCGCTGCTGTTGCGGCTCCTCGCCGGTGGGGCGACCGCCGGGCTGTTGAATCTGGTGTCGGCCCGCCCGGCCATGGGCACGCTCGTGACGCTGGTGCTCGTCGTCAGCCTCGGTTCCTGGCTGGCCGAGCTGGAGCTGTTGCGCTGGCTCGACGAGGAGGCCGACGGCTCCGGTCCCGGGGCCCCGGTGCAGCCGGCGAACGGCGACGGGCGTACCGCCGAGCCGCGGGGTACGCCAGGGCAGTACGGCGCCATCGGGCTGGCTGCTCTCGGCCTCGGCGGCCTCGTGACGTTGCTGGCCGCCGCCGGTGGCGGCGGCGTCGGCACCGGTCGACTCGGCCTGGTGCTGGTCTTGGCGGTCGTCGTCGAGTTGGCGGTCAACACCGCCGTGCTGCGTCCCGCACTCCTCGGCCAGCGGGCCGCCTACCAGACGGCGGCCCGTCCACTCCGGGTGGTGGCCCATGGCCGCTCGACGGGGGATCCGCAGGCCGACGATCCACCGGACGACGATCCGGCGTGGCGGGAGGTCGTCGGCGACCTCATCCAGACCGAGTTCTGGCTCCAGACCGAGCCGGAGCAGGCCGAGCTCGGCTCCGTCTTCGAGCTCGACACCCCGGTCCACCGTCAGGCCGCAGCCCGCCACGACAGCCTGGTCCAGTCGGGGCTGCGGGTGGTCGGGCGGAGCCCCGAGCTGCGGAGCCTCCGGACCCTGCGGGACCGCCAGCCCGTCATCGTCACCGTTACCGTCGACCATCCGCCGAGCCAGCTCCTCGACCGGACCGGTCGGGTCGTCGGCGTCCGCCGCCCCGAGCGTCGGGTCGGACGCCTGTGGTTGACCGCTGGCCCCGGTGGCGGGCACCGCATCGTCGAGTCGATCGAGCTCGGGGTGACCCCGCTCGACCACGCCGATGGCGGCGATCCGGTCGATGGTGTGGCGTCGAGCGCCCCGGTCGTCAGCGAGAACGGTGCGCCGCAGCCGACCGCCGATCCCCGACCCGGGTGAGGCCGAGCCGGTTCCCCGGCCGTTAGGCTGACCCCGTTCGACGTTGGCCGCGGCGCACCGCTCTCTTCCCCGTCCCGGTCACGCCCAGGTACCGACGGTCAGGAGCGAACATGGACATCGCCGACTCGGTGGTCGACCTCATCGGCAACACGCCGATGGTTCGCCTCCGACAGGTCACCAAGGGCATCGACTGCCCGGTTGTGGCCAAGGTGGAGATCACCAACCCCGGCGGCAGCGCCAAGGACCGCCCGGCGCTCACGATGATCGATCAGGCCGAGGCCGACGGGCTCCTCAAGCCGGGCGGGACCATCATCGAGCCGACCTCGGGCAACACCGGCGTCGGGCTCGCCATCGTGGCCGCCCAGCGAGGCTACGACTGCATCTTCGTTGTCACCGACAAGGTGGCGCCCGAGAAGATCGACCTGCTGCGGGCCTACGGGGCCGAGGTCGTCGTCTGCCCGGTCGCCGTGCCGCCGGAGGACCCGCAGTCGTACTACTCGACGGCCGAGCGGTTGGTCCAGGAGACCCCGAATGCGTTCCGGCCGAACCAATACGCCAACCCGAACAACCCCCGGGCCCACTTCGAGACCACCGGACCCGAGATCTGGCGCCAGACCGAGGGTCGCATCACCCACTTCGTCGCCGGGGCCGGCACCGGTGGCACCCTGAGTGGCGTCGGCCGCTACCTGAAGACCAAGAACCCCGATGTCCAGATCATCGCCGCCGACCCCGAGGGCTCGGTCTACTCCGGTGGCTCCGGTCGCCCGTACCTGGTCGAGGGGGTCGGCGAGGACTTCTGGCCCGCAACCTACGACCCGCAGGTCGTCGACCGGGTCATCCCGATCTCGGATGCCGACTCGTTCCTCTGCGCCCGCCGGGTCTCCCGTGAGGAGGGGCTCCTCATCGGCGGCTCGTGTGGCACGGCGGTCGCCGCCGCCCTGCAGCAGGCGAGCGAGCTGACCGCAGACGACCTCGTCGTCGTCCTCATCCCCGACTCGGGCCGCGGCTACCTCAGCCGGGTCTTCAACGACGAGTGGATGGCCGGCTTCGGCTTCCTCACCTCCGACGGCCCGACGGTGGCCGAGGTGGTCAAGGCCAAGGAGGGCGATGTGCCCCGCCTCGTCTACCTCCAGCCGACCGACAGCCTCCGGGATGCGGTCAAGCTGATGCACGAGCACGACGTCTCCCAGCTCCCGGTGGCCAAGGGCGAGATGCCGCTGGCCGCGGCCGAGGTGATGGGCTCGATCGACGAGCTGCGGATCATGGAGCTGGCCTTCGGCGACTCGTCGATCCTCGACCGCTCGGTCGAGGAGGTCATGAGCCCCCACATGCCGACGATCGGCATCGGCCAGCCGGTCGAGCTGGCGGTCGAGCTGCTCGACCAGGCCAACGCCCTGCTCGTCCTCGACGGCGGCCGGCCCCGCACCGTGGTGGCCCGGGCCGACCTGCTCTCGTTCCTGTCCGTCGACTCCGACCAACACGAGGTCCGCTGATGGCCCCAACCGACACCAACGACAACGAGGACCGGAGCTCCTGGGGGTTCTCGACCCGGGCGATCCACGCCGGTCAGGACCCGGAGCCGACCACCGGCGCCGTCACCGTCCCGGTGTTCCAGACGTCCACCTTCGCCCAGGAGGCGGTCGGCAAGCACTCGGGCTACGAGTACGCCAGGACCGGCAACCCGACCAGGACCGCCCTCCAGACGGCGCTGGCGGCCCTCGAGGGCGCCGCGTTCGGCGTGTCGTTCGCCTCGGGCCTCGCGGCCGAGGATGCCATCCTGCGGCTGTTGGAGCCGGGCGACCACATCGTGATGGGCAACGACGCCTACGGCGGCACCTTCCGGCTGATCTCGAAGGTGTTCGGCCGGATGGGGATCACGTGGTCGGCCCACGACCTGACCGACCCGGATGAGCTCGACCGGAACTGGCCGGAGGCCACGAAGCTGGTGTGGGTCGAGACCCCGACCAACCCGCTGCTGACGGTTGTCGACATCGCTGCGGTGTCCGCCGTTGTCCGTCGCCGGGCCGGGGCAAGGCTGGTCGTCGACAACACGTTCGCCACCCCCTACCTCCAGCAGCCGCTGGCCAACGGGGCCGACCTCGTCGTGCACTCGACCACCAAGTACCTCGGCGGGCACTCCGACGTCGTCGGCGGGTTCGTTGCCACCGACGATCCCGAGGTCCACGACCACCTGACGTTCATCCAGAACGCCGTTGGGGCCGTACCCGCGCCGTGGGACTGCTACCTGACCCTGCGGGGCTCCAAGACGCTCTCGGTCAGGATGGACCGTCACAACGACAACGCAGCCGCCATCGTCGAGCTGCTGCAGGCCCACCGCGGCGTCACGTCGGTGCTGTATCCCGGCCTGCCGGGCCACCCCGGCCACGAGGCGGCGACCCGCCAGATGAGCGGCTACGGCGGGATGATCAGCTTCCGGGTCGGCAGCCGTGACGGTGCCATGCGGGTCACCGAGGCCACCGAGCTGTTCACGCTGGCCGAGTCGCTCGGCGCCGTCGAGTCGCTGATCGAGCACCCGGGTGCCATGACCCACCTGTCGGCCGCTGGCTCGCCCCTCGAGGTGCCCGAGGACCTGGTGCGGCTGTCGGTCGGGATCGAGGACGTCGCCGACCTGACGGCCGACCTCGCCCAGGCCCTCGAACGCCTGTGAGCGGCGCCGAGCCACGGGTCGCGGTCGAACCGAAATCGGGGCGTTTCGAGTCGCTCGAGCACGCGGTCGTCCGTGGCGGCGGCGTCGTCACCCCGCCGGAGGAGGCCACGGCGCTGGTCTGGGCCGATCCCCATCGCCCCCAGGACCTGCCGGCGCTGCTCGGCCGCGTCGACGGGATCGGCTGGGTCGGTCTGCCGTTCGCCGGCATCGAGCCCTACGTGCCCTACCTCGACCACGATCGGGTGTGGACCTGCGCCCGCGGCGTCTACGCCCGCCCCGTGGCCGAGCACGCCCTGATGCTCGGCCTGGCCGGTCTGCGTGGCCTCGCCACCTACGCCAGGGCCACCACGTGGTCATCGCCACAGGGCCACAACCTGGTCGACGGGAAGATCACCGTGTTCGGCGCCGGCGGGATCACCGTGGAGCTGATGGGGCTGCTCCAGGGGTGGGGTACCGAGGTCACCGTGGTCCGCCGCCTGGCCGACCCGTTCCCCGGCGCCGCCAGCACCCTGGCCCTCGACGATCGGCTGGAAGCCGTGGCCGGTGCCGATCTGGTGATCCTGGCCCTGGCCCTCACCGCCGAGACCGAAGGGGTGATCGGCGAGGCCGAGCTGGCGGCGATGGCCGACCACGCCTGGCTGGTCAACGTGGCCCGCGGCGGCCACGTCGATGCCGATGCGTTGCTTGCGGCCCTCGATGCCGGCGAGCTTGGCGGTGCCTGCCTCGATGTCACCGAGCCCGAGCCCCTGCCAGACGGCCACCCGCTCTGGACCCATCCCCGGGTCCTGATCACGCCCCACATCGGCAACACCCCCGAGATGGGGATCCCGCTGCTGGCCGACCACATCACCGACAACGTGCGCCGGCTCGCGTCCGGCGACGAGTTGGTCGGGGTCATCGACGTCGACGCCGGCTACTGATCGGACCGGGGTCGGACCGGCCGGCGGTGGCTGGGGTCACGGCGCCGGCCTGAGCTAGCGTCGCGGCCATGGCCCTGACCGCAGACGCCCCCGCCCTGCTCCGTCCCGAGGACCACGAGCGGTACCGCACCGACGGCTACCTCCTCCTGCCGTCGCTGGTCGACGACCGGTGGCTGGCGGAGCTGCGGGCGGCCGCAAATCGGTTCGTCGAGGCCAGCCGGGAGCTGACCGAGTCGAACAAGGTGCTCGACGTCGAGCCGGACCACACGGCCGAGCGGCCTCGCCTCCGGCGTCTCGTGTCGCCCCTCGACCACGACGAGACGTTCCGCCGCTTCACGCTTGAGGGTCCGCCGGCCCGGCTGGCCCAGGAACTGCTCGGCGGACCGGTCCGGTTCCACCACTCGAAGCTCAACTACAAGTGGGCCGAGGGTGGCGCCCAGGTCGACTGGCACCAGGACATCCAGTTCTGGCCCCACACCGACTTCAGCCCGCTGACGATCGGCGTCTACCTCGACGACGTCGACGACGAGATGGGCCCGATGGGGGTCCTGCCCGGCAGCCACCTCGGCCCGCTCTACGATCTCTACCGTCCGGACGGCAGTTGGGGTGGATCGATGGATGACGCCGACGTCGCCGCGCTCGACCTCGGCCGGGTCTCGTGGTTGGCCGGGCCGGCCGGGTCGGTCACCGTGCACAACTGCTGCGCGGTCCACGGCTCCGAGCCGAACACGTCGACCAGGCCTCGCCCGCTGTTGCTGCAGACCTACTCGGCCGCCTCGTCGTACCCGGTGCTCGGGATCGGGGCGAACGGTGTGACCGGGCCGAGCGGCGGCACGATGATCGGTGCCGCTGCGACCCAGCAACTCGAGATCGATGGTCGGGTGATGCGGGGTGCGCCGGACTGGTTCCGCAAGGGTGCGCCGACGATCTTCGGCTCCCAGAACGGCGGCGCCAGCGAGGGCGACACCGCCGACGAGGACGAGCGTGACCGGGCGGGGGACGCCTAGGGCCCCGGCTCGTCGAGCACGGGCCCACCGAGCTGGAGCGTCCGGCCACGGAACAGCGCCACCCGGCGACCGTCGTCGTCGACGACCTCGACATCGGTGATCGCGCTCTTGCCCTGCTGATGGCGCTGGGTCGCCGTCGCGATCAGCACCGTGCCGACCCGAACCGGTGCCAGCCAGTCGATCTCGGCCTGGGTGGCGACCGAGCGCACGTTGCCGGCATTCGACGAGTAGGCCATCGCCGAGTCGGCCAGGGTGAACACGAGCCCGCCGTGGCCGACGTCGAGCCCGTTGACCATGTCGGGCCCGACGGTCATCCGCAGGACCGCCCGCCCGTCGCCGACCTCGACCAGCTCCATCCCGAGCGCCTGGGAGGCCCGGTCGTCTGCCCACATCGCGTCGCCGATCCTGGCCGGGTCGTGCTCCATGGCGGTCACTGTAGCCACCGTCGGAGGTGCGTCTCGGCGTGGCCACACCACCGGCTCGATGCCAGGTTGGGGACGGCTGAGCGACCTCCGATACGCTGCAACCCCGACAGCCAGATTCCCCGCTCCCGGCGGGGTGGATCGCAGGTTCCAGGAGGACCCCATGCCCATCACCACTCGACTGCTCCGCACGCTCGACGCCCTCCGACCGGCGCCGGTGGCGTCCGCCCACTGCGACGGCCCCTGCGGGGTCTACGATCCGGCCAGTGCCCGGATCGCGGCCGAGGCCGTGCTGTCGATGACCAAGAAGCTGCTCGACATCGACATGAGCGCCGAGGGCGCCCACAACACCTACATCCGGTTCGTCGCCATCAAGGAGGAGCAGGCCGAGCTGACCAAGCGGGAGCTCAACATCCTCTGGCACGACTACTTCAAGCCCGAGCACCTCGAGCAGTACCCCGAGCTCCACACGACCTTCTGGAACGCAGCCAAGCAGGCCTCGGCGTGCAAGACCTCGGTCAGCCTCGACGCAGCCAACGAGCTGATGAGCCAGATCGAGGCCATCCACAACATGTTCTGGGCCTCAAAGGGGCGCGACGTCCCGTGGTACACCGCCAGCTGACCGAGCACCGTCCATGACTGCCGCCCCCGCCTACGACGATGCCGTCGGCTGGGTCCGGTGGGACGGAGTGCTCGACGAACGACGGGCCGCCGATCTGGCGGTCCGTTGTCGCGTCCTGGCCGACGAGCTCGACGACCCCCGCAGCGGTGACAAGCCGAGCGGGGCGACCCGTCGTCTGACCGCGCTCGACGAGCGGCTGCCCGAGACCGTCGAGCTCGCCGACGCGCTGGCCCCGGTCGTCGACCAGATCCTGGCCGGCGGCTGGACGTTGTCGGAGATCGCATTCCGTAGCCCCGGACCCGGGCACGGCCACCAGCGGCTGCACGCCGACGACCTGCCCCGTCTGGTCCCCGGGCCGCACGTCGGGGCGACGGCGATCGTCCCCCTCGTCGGCTTCACGGCCGACAACGGGGCCACGGTCGTCGTTCCCGGGAGTCACCATCGGCCGGACCTGCAGCGCCGGTCCGGTCACTTGGAGCACCACCAGGAGGCCGTCCCGCTGCTCGGCCGGGCCGGCACGGCGTTTGTGTTCAGCGCCCATGTGTTGCACGGCGGCACCGCCAATGGAAGCGACCAGCCCCGTCCGGCCATCCAGATCACCTACCGGGCGACGTCCGGGCCCGGCCCCGGCTCGGGATCGGCCCGATGATCTTTCTCGATCGCCGCCACGTTCGGGGGATGGGGGAGACCCTGGCCTGGCTGGTCGGCCGCCGCCGCCGGGTCCGGGTGATCGGCGACTCGATGTTCCCGACGCTCACCGAGGGCGAGTTCGTCCTGGTCGACGAGGACCGCACGCCCGCAGTCGGCGAGCTGGCGTTGGCCCGCCACCCAGACGACGCCGACCTGCTGGTGGTCAAGCGGGTCGCGGCGTTCACTGCAGACGGCCGCGTCGACGTGCGCAGCGACAACCCCGAGGCGGGGACCGACAGCCGTACCTGGGGCCCGCTCGAGGCGGCGGCTGTCGTCGGCGCCGTCACCCTGCTGCTCGACCGTCCATCGAGCGACCTCAGCCGACCGAATTGAGCCGGCGCCACCCGACCCGATCGCTACCCTGAGACCGGTGCTCACCGTTTCCGGGCTGGCCAAGTCACACGGCGCCCGAACCCTCTTCACCGACGTCACCTTCCGGCTCTCGCCCGGCCGCCGGATCGCGCTCGTCGGGGCAAACGGCGTCGGCAAGACCACGATCCTCGAGATCGTCATGGGCCTCCAGCACCCCGACAGCGGCGAGGTCTCCCACCCGAAGGACTACCGGATCGGCTACCTCCCCCAGGAGCTGACCGAAGCCTGGACCGACACGGTCCTCCACGAGGTCATGCGGGGCGCAGGGGACATCCTGGAGCTCGAGGCGGAGCTGCGGCGGCTCGAGGCGGCGATGGGGGAGGCCGGGGCAGACCACGACCGGGTCGTCGAGCGCTACGGCGAGGCCCAGTCCCGCTACGAGACCCTCGGTGGGTACCAGATCGAGGCCGACGCCCGCCGCATCCTCGGCGGCCTCGGCTTCACCGCAGCCGACATGGACCGGCCGCTGCGGGAGATGTCGGGCGGCTGGCAGATGCGGGCCGTCCTGGCCCGGCTCCTGCTCCAGCAGCCGGACGTGCTCGTGCTCGACGAGCCGACCAACCACCTCGACGTCGACTCGGTCGCCTGGCTGGAGCAGCAGCTCGCATCGTGGCCGGGGGCGCTGCTGTTCGTGTCCCACGATCGCGACTTCATCGACGCGGTGGCCGAGCGGGTGGTCGAGATCGCCTGGGGCACGTCGTCGGAGTACGTCGGCGGGTTCGCCGAGTTCGTCGTGGCCAGGGAGGAGCGCCTTGCCTCGCTGGAGGCGGCGGCCGCCCGGCAGGCCAAGGAGATCGAGCGGGTCGAGCGGTTCATCGAGCGCTTCCGCTACAAGGCGACGAAGGCCCGTCAGGTCCAGTCCCGGATCAAGACGCTGGAGAAGCTGGAGCGGATCGAGGTCCCCAAGGTCGACGACCTCAAGCTGAAGTTCGCCTTCCCCGACCCGCCGCGGTCGTCACGCCTGGTCATCGAGATCACCGACGCCTCGATGGGCTACCCGGATGACCGGACGGGCGCGCCGGTGCTGGCCGGGGTCGACCTGGTGGTCGAGCGGGGCCAGAAGCTCGCCCTCGTCGGCCCGAACGGGGCCGGCAAGTCGACCCTGCTGCGCACGATCATGGGTGAGCTCGAACCGCTGGCCGGGACGGCCAAGCTCGGGGCCAACGTCGACATCGCCTACTTCGCTCAGCACCACGTCGACGCCCTCGACCTCAACCGCACCGTCGAACAGGAGTTCCGACACACGGTCGGGGCCCAGCCGAAGAACCGCAACATCCGCACGGTGCTCGGCTCGTTCGGCTTCTCGGGCGATGCCGTCGACCGACTCGTCGGCGACCTGTCGGGCGGCGAGCGGACCCGGCTGGCCCTGGCCGAGACGATGTGCAATCCGGTCAACCTGCTTGTGCTCGACGAGCCGACCAACCACCTGGACCTCCCGAGCTGCGACGTGCTCGAGGACGCCTTGCGGGCCTACCCGGGCACGGTGCTGCTGGTCAGCCATGACCGGTACCTCATCCGCAACACGATGGAGGAGCTGGTCGTCGTCCGCGACGGCACGGTCGTGCACCACCACGAGGTCGACGAGTCCGTCCTGACCCCCGGCACGCCGGTCCTGGCCGCACGGTCGACCGCCAAGCCGCAGAGCCAGGCCACGGTCGACGAGGGGCGGGGCTCGTCCGGCGGTGGTCGGCGCCGGCACCAGCGCCGGATCGAGGCCGAGGCCAGGAACAACGATTCGAGCCGCAAGGCCAGGGACCTGCGCAAGAAGGTCAGCCGGCTGGAGGACCGGGCCGGCAAGGCCGAAGCCGAGGTCGGTGAGCTGGAGCGGCAGCTGGCCGATCCCGAGGTCTACGCGGACAAGTCGCTGATGAACGAGTTGATCGACCGCCACGAGACCGCCAAGCGGCGGGCCGATCGGTTGCTGGCGGAGTGGGAGGAGGCCTCGACCGCCCTGGAGCGGGCCGAGGCCCGATCCTGATCGGCTCAGCGGGCCAGCGCCTCGCGCCCCGCGAGCTCGACGGCCCAGCGTTGGCCGGTCGACCGCGAGGCCAACACCAGTCGGCCGCGGTCCCTGCCCATCGACCTGCCGGCGTCGTAGCGGACCCAGATGGTGGCCGTCGTCGACGGATGACACTCACCGGTAGCGACGGCCGCCGGCGGTGCCGGCAGCACCGAGAACGGCGCGAGCGGGGGCTCGACCACCTCGACGTCGTCGGCGGGCCCGCTGATCGTCACCGGTCGGGCCGCCGAGTGACCGAGCGGGATGCGCCCGAACTCCAGGAGGGGCGTCTCCAGCCGGGGGACGGCCACGGTTGCGCTCGGTCTGGTCGGCTGTTGGCCGGTGTCACGGCGGTCCACCGGTCGCCCGTCGGCGGCTGCGCACGGTTCGTGAGTCCGTCGGCGGTCAGCGGTTGCCGTCGAGGGCGAGGGCGGCGGCGATCAGCCCGGCGTGGGCGTGGACCTGGGCCAGGTTGCCGAGCGCTCGCCCGCTCTCCGGGTCGTACTGCTCCGACAGCAGCCCGGTCCGGCCGACGAGGTCACGGAACGAGTCGAACAACTCGGCTGCCTCGCCGAAGCGACCCTGGGCGCAGCGGGATCGGATCAGCCAGGCGGTGGCCAGGTGGTGGGCCCCTTCCCGGCCGGGGAGCCCGTCGTCGCGGCGGTACCGGTAGACGGTCGGGCCGGAGCGGAGGTGGTGCTCGACCACGTCGACCGTTGCCGCGAACCGCTCGTCGTCGGCCGGAACGAGCCCGCTCAGGCCGATGACCAACGATGACGCATCGATGTCAGAGGAGGCGAAGGCCGAGGTGAAGGCCCCGACCGACGGGTTCCAGCCCTGGTCGACGGTGGTACGGGCGATGCGGTCCCGCAGGTCGAGCCAGCTGCCCGGGGCCCGGTCGAGGAACCGGTCGGCCAGCTCGATCGCCCGGTCGACGGCGACCCAGCACAGCACCTTCGAATGCACGTGGTGGCGTGGCGACGTCCGGGTCTGCCAGATGCCCTGGTCCGGCTCCTGCCACCGCCGGGACACGGCAACCACGAGCGTCTCGACCAGGTGCCAGTGGGCGTCGGTGAGTTCGACGCCCCGCCGGTGGAGACGGTGGACGAGGTCGACGACTGCCCCGAAACCGTCGAGCTGGACCTGCCGCTCGGCCGCGTTGCCGACCCGCACCGGTCGGCTCCCGCCGTAGCCCGGCAGGTCGGCGATCTCCGCCTCCGGTGGCAGGTGTCGCCCGGTGACGTTGTACACCGGGGCGAGTCGTTCGGGCTCGGGGCGGGTCTCCAGCAGGCGTTGCACCCAGCCGAGGTAGGCCAGGGCCTCGGCCGTCGACCCGAGGGCGACCAGGGTCGAGGCCGTCCTCGCCGCATCCCGGAGCCAGCAGTAGCGGTGGTCCCAGTTCCTGACCCCGCCGAGCACCTGCGGCATGCTGGTCGTTGCGGCCGAGACGATGGCCCCGGTCGGTCCGTGGCACAGCGCCTTGAGGGCAAGGGCGCTGCGGACGATGACCTCGCGATCGGTGGTCGGCAGCTCGAGGCCATCGACCCAGCCGACCCAGAACCGGTCGGTCTGGTCCTGGCGATCGCCGACCGGCGGGCCGGCGGCGGTGACCTCGGCCGTCCCCGAGCGCAGCTCCAGCTCGACCGGGTGATCGGCCTCCAGTTCGACGGTGGCGATGGCGCTCTGGTGCCGACCCTCGTCGACGACGTCCCAGGTCACCAGCGGGGCTCGCAGCACGAGCTGGTCGGTCGTGCCTCGAACGACGAGCCCGTCGTCGACGACGTCGAGCCGGGTGGCGACCCGCCCGAAGTCGAGCCGGGGAGCGAACTCGATGGTGGCTCGGCCGACGCCACGGAGGACCCGGATGAGGTCCGAGCGGCCGGCCAGCTCGTCGGTCCGACCGGACGAGGTGTCGAGGAAGTCGGTCACCGTGAAACCCCGGAACCGGGTCTCCAGGACCATCGAGCGGTCGTGGTAGCGCTGGTCGAGCGGTCCATCGGAACCGTTGGCCCCGCCCCGGACGGTGTAGTGACCGGCCGAGCGGCCGCCGAGCAGCTGGGCGAACACGGCGGCCGAGTCGATCCGGGGCAGGCAGAGCCACGAGATGGCCGAGTCGGGAGCGACGATCGCCGCAGTCCGCTGATCGGACAGGATCGAGTGGTCCTCGATGGCGACCAGTCCGTCGCCACGGAGCCAGCGGCCGCGGAGCTGCGACAGCAGGGCCAGGACCTGGGCCACCCTGGCCGGGTCGGCCACCCGATACGAGGCTGCGGTGCGGGCGGCCCCGACCTTGATGCCGACGTCGGGGCCCCGAAGGCTCTTGAACGCGTCCTCGTCGGTCATGTCGTCGCCGATGTAGACGACGGCCGACGCCCCCACCCGATGGCGGATCGATTCGAGGGCACGACCCTTGTTGGTCTGGATGACCGAGAGCTCGATGATGTCGTGACCGTTACGGACGTGAACGCCGTCCCACGACGCCGGGCCACGGACCAGCTCCTGGCGGGCCGCCTCGGCGTCGGCGTCGTCCATCGTGCGGAAGTGGAACGTCAGTCCGGCCGGCTTCTCCTCGATGATGGCGCCGTAGCGCTCGGCCAGCGGCCCGACCTCGGCCAGCAGCCGCCGCCGGAGCTTGGCCGGCTCCGGACCCATCTCGGCCGCGAACCCGAGGTCGAACTCGCTGCCGTGACTGCCGACCAGCCGGATCTCCTCGGGGAACCGGGACAGCGTGGCCAGATCGCGCAGGCTGCGGCCGGAGATGAGCGTGACGTGGGTGTTGGCCAGCTCGGCCAGCGAGCGAAGGGCCGCCGCTGCCTCACGGTCCGGTCTGGCCTCCATCGGGTGGTCGGTCAGCGGAGCCAGGGTGCCGTCGTAGTCGCAGGCGACGAGCAGGATCGGCACACGAGCCAGGTGGCCGAGTCGCTCCGCCAGCTCGCCCAGGTTGTCCGTCGTCATCGCACCCCTATTTGCGCCGCACCGAGTCACCGTCGTGGCGGATGGCCAAGCTTACGGCCGGACGACAGCCGATCGACGGACCTCCCCGGCCGGACCGATGGCCGGTGGCGAGGGCCGTCGGCCGCGGTCAGCCGATGTCGGCGCAGGGGCGCACGATGCGCTCGGCCAGCTCCTCGGCCCGATCGGCCGCCGAGCCCTTGGCCATCAGGAAGCCCGGCACGATCGAGCGGGCGACGCCGAGCTCGGCCAGCTCCTGGGCGGCCCCGACGGGGTCGTTGCCGAACAGGCCGGGGTGGCCGGCGGTCAGCTCGATGGCCTGGGGATCGCGACCGGCGTCGGCTGCGGTCTGGCGAACGATGTCGAACATCTCGGCCAGCTCGTCTGGCGATCCCTTGCCGGGGAAGAACCCGTCGCCCAACCGTCCGGCCCGCCTGGCCGCCGCCTTCGAGTGCCCACCGACGACGATCGGGATCGATGCCTGGGCCGGCTTCGGGTTGCTGGAGACGTTGGTGAACGAGGTGAACGGGCCGTCGTGGTCGACCTCGTCGCCGGCCCACAGGGCCCGCATGGCGGCGACGTAGTCGTCGGTCCTGGCCCCCCGGTCGGCGAAGGGGACGCCGAGGGCGTCAAACTCCTCTTCCAGCCAGCCGACCCCGATCCCGAGGTCGAGCCGCCCGTTGGCGAGCACGTCGAGGGTGGCGCACGCCTTGGCCGTCACCAGCGGGTTGCGCTGGGGAAGGATCACGATGCCGGTGGCGAGGCGGACCGTCGAGGTGGTGGCGGCGACGAAGGCCAGCCAGATCAGTGGGTCGGGGATCGGGGTGCCGTGACGGCCCGGCATCTTGCCGTCGTCCGAGTAGGGGTAGGCCGAGTCGTAGTTCGACGGCCAGATGACGTGCTCGACGGTCCAGATCGACTCGAACCCGCTCTGCTCGGCCACCCGGCCGAGCTCGGCGGCCCCGTCCGGGGTGACGAAGGGGCCGGTGTTGGCGAACATCAATCCGAACTTCATCGTGTCTCCTGGTTGTCGTCGTTTCGCTGATCGGTCACGCAGTCGAGGGGTCGTGGTGCGGCGCTGCCCGTGTGGTGAAGCCGCCCTCAGCGGCCGGTCCAGTTCGGCGGTCGCTTCTCGGCCCAGGCTCGGCGGCCCTCGGCTGCGTCGTCGGTGGCGCCGGCCACCTTGCGCATCGTCTCACCGAACCGAACGGACTCGATCCACCCCATGTCAGCGGTCCGCCACGCCACCTCCTTGGTGGCCCGCTGGGCGATCGGGGCGGCCTTGGTCAGCGTCTCGGCCCAGGCCCTGGCCTCAGCCATCAGCTGGTCGTGCTCGGCGATCCGCCACACCAGGCCGACCTCGGCCGCCCGCTCGGCGTCCATCGGCTGGCCGGTGAGCAGCAGCTCCATGGCGTTGGCCCAGCCGATGCGGTGGGGGAGACGGATCGCGCCCACGATCGTCGGCACACCGATCGCCACCTCCGGGTAGGCGAAGGTGGCCCGCTCACTGGCGATCACGAAGTCGCAGAACAGGACGCCGGTCAGGCCGTAGCCGATGCAGGGACCGTTGACCGCGGCGATCGTCGGCTTGAACAGCTCGAGCCCGCTCTCGAACGAGTTGATCGTCGGCTTCTCCCAGAACGTGCCTCCGAAGGTTCCGGTCGAGCCGGCACCGTCCTTCAGATCGGCGCCGGCCGAGAAGACGCTGCCGCTGGCGGTCAGGATCGCCACCCAGGCGTCGGTGTCCTCCAGGAAGCTGGTCCAGGCCTCGTTCAGCTCCGTCCTGAGTTGCCCGTTGATGGCGTTGCGGGCCTCGGGCCGGTTGAGGGTGATGGTGGCGATGTGGTCGCTGACCTCGTAGAGCACGGTCGACCCGGATGCAGACCCCGATGCGGACATGGCCGCACCTTAGCCTCCGGCCCCCGGGGCGGGTCCAAAGCCCGGGGCAGCATCGGCGGAGGGGGTCGGGGTCGCCGGTCAGGCGTCGGCGGGGGCGGCCGGCCCGGTCCACAGGTTGGCCACGGTGATCCCGCCGACGGCCTCGTCGTCACCGGTGGCGACGACGAGGTGTCGCCGATCCGGGGGCGTGGCGGTGGCCGATGGGAGCTGCTCGTGGGAAAGGAACCGGGCGCCGGGTCGGAGCCGGGCCAGGACCGGGTCGAGGAGCTCGCCGACCGCCTCGGGCGGCAGGAAGGCGAACACGAGGTCGGCGTCGCCGACCTCGGCGGTTCGGGCGTCGCCGGTCACGATCTCGACGAGGTGCTCGACGCCGGCGGCGCTCACCCGCCGCCTCGCGGCCTCGGCGATGACCGGGTCCAGCTCGTAGCCACGGCCCCGGCAGCCGTAGACCGTGGCCGCTTCGATCAGCACCCGACCGTCGCCGCAGCCGAGGTCGACGACCGTCTGGCCCGGGGTCACCCCGGCCGCCGCCAGCAGGCTGCGGATGAGCCCCGGCGGCGTGCCGAGGAGAATGCCGAGGTCGTCGCCCGAGCGATCACCGACACCGGTCGAGCCGCCGGTTCGGCGGCCGACAGCCGAATTGTCGGCCGACCATCGCAACCGCACCCTGGCGGTCCCGTCTGGAGCCAGGTGGTCCACGGCAACGGTGCCGGGCTCGGCGGCCCGGAACCCGCCGTCGGTGGTGGCGATCGGCCGGAAGCCGGCGTCGGCCAGCGCCCGCCCGACGTCCGGTCCGGACCGGACGGGGGAGCTGTCGACCTCGATCACCGCGAGCGGGTAGGTCAACCGACCGGGAACCGGCAGGGTGCGGGCGTCGATGCCGACGCCGCCGATGGTCGTGGCGGCCAGGCCACCTGCTCGTTCGGCGGCGCCGGCCAGGGCGGTCATCGCCAGGTCGACGTCGTCGAGCAACTCGGCCGCAGCCGAGCCAGGGGTGGCCTGCGACCGACGACGTCGGACCTCGGCCGACAGCCGACCGTGACCGAGGGCATCGATGAGGGCCGACTCGATGTCGTCCGGCCGGTGCGGACGGTCCGGGTCGGCCTCGGGGCTGCGGGGACCCGTGGCCTCCGCGGCCTCGTCGAGCGACGCTTGCATGGCCTCGGCCACCCACTCGACGTTCGGCTCGTCCATCATGCTGAGGTGTCCGCCGGGGGCCGAGGCGAGCTCGAGGCCGCCGGCGGCCATCACCCGCCAGCCCATCCCGTCGTCGAGGTGGTCGGCAGCGAGCGGATCGTCGCCGGCCTTGATGACCAGCATCGACCCGGCGTAGGGCTCGTACCGGTAGTCGGACTGGGCCCGGACGTTGTCCTCGATGAACCGCCGGATCTGCATCCTGGCGTCGTTGCGGATTCCCAACCGACGACGGACGGACAGCCCACCTCGCTCGATCGTACGCATGACCCGCCGGCCCTGGTGGCCGGCCTGCTCCCTGGCGAAGCGGGCCGGGTCCGAGGTGGCCCTGGTCAGCTGGGCGGCCAGCCGCTGGCGGGTCGACGGTGGGGTGGCGTCCGGCCCGAAGGCGTCGAACAGCGCCAACAACGACACCTCCCGGCCCCGGTCGAGCAACTGCTGGGCCAGCTCGTAGGCGACGACGCCACCGAGCGAGATGGCGGCCAACACCACCGGCCCGTCCGGCGCCACCCGGTCGATCTCCTCGGCGTACCCCCTGGCCACGTCGGCGACGTCGGTCGGGCCCGCCGTATCGAGCTCGACCGTCGGCTGGCCGAGTCCGTACATCGGTTGGTCGGGGCCGAGGCGAGCCGAGAGCGGCCGGAAGAAGGCGCAGTCGACACCGAGCACGTGGATGGCGAAGATCGGCGAGCGGTTCCCGTTCGGTTGGATCGGCACCAGGAACGACCGGTCGATCGCCCCGGCCGGCCGGTCGGCCACGACCGAGGCGGGCGTCGGAGCGGCGCCGGTGGCGAGGTGGCGAGCCAGTTCGCGTGGGGTCGGGTGGTCATAGAGGTCGGCGACCGGGACCGGTCGGCCGATGGCGTCCTCGAGCGCCATCACCAGCTCCATGGCCAGCAGCGAGTGGCCGCCGCGGTCGAAGAACGAATCGTCGTGTCCGAGATCGGCGTGGCGGAGGGAGTCGGCGAAGTGATCCCGCAGCAGGGCGAGGAGCTCGGGGTCGACGGCGTCGGCACCCGCAGTGCTGGCGTCGGCGGCCGGCGTGGTCCCGGTGCCGGGCTCGACACCCGTCGTGATCGGCAGCCCGGCCGCAGCCACCCGGTCGAGTTTGCCGTTCGGCGTGCGCGGCAGCCGGTGGTGCACGGCGACGTGGCTCGGTCGCAGCGTGGCCGGGAGACCGTCGCGGACCGCGCTGCGCAGGCGATCGACGCCGAGGTCGGGCGGACCTTCGACGTGGGCGACGAGCCGGACCTCGGCCGTGCCCTCGTGGCGGAGTTCGGCGTCGAGGGCGGTCGCCGGGTCGGGCTGATCGGCCGCCCGTCGCATGGCTCGACCGACCTCGTGCGGATCGAGCTCACGCAGCAGCTCGTCCCGGCTGCGAACGTCGACGGCGATGACGACGGCGGCGGTCACGCCGTCGACCGAGGTCAGCACCCGCTCGATCTCCTCGGGCTCGGCCCGGACGCCGCCGACGTTGAGCCGGTGGTCGTCGCGGCCGAGGAAGCGGATCACACTACCGGACACCACAGCCCGATCACCGGTGCGGAACAGGGGACCGCCGGCCCCGTCGGGGAAGCGGCCGAAGGACCGGGCGGTGGCGTCGGGTCGGTCGAGGTAGCCGTCGGCGACTCCGGCGCCGCCGACGACGAGCTCGCCCTCGACGCCGGTCGGTCGGATGCGGCCGGCTCGGTCGAGCACCGCCACCCGGGCCCCCGGGATCGGCGGGCCGATCGGCACGGGGTCGTCGCCAGGCCGGCAGTGGTGGGCCGTGGCCCACACGGTCGCCTCGGTCGGGCCGTACTCGTTGGTCAGCGCAGCGCCGGGGAAGCGCTCGTTGTGGGCCTCGACGAGGGCGGGTGGGCAGCTCTCGCCGGCCACGATGACCCGGTCCGGCCAGCGTCTGGTGGCGCCGGTGGCGTCGTTGCGGTCGAGCAGGGCCCGGTACAGCGTCGGGACCAGGAGGGTGTGGTCGACGGTCTCGAGGAGCCCGAGGAGGGCGTCGAGATCGTGGACCTCACGCTCGGTCGGCAGCACAACGGCCCCACCGGCGCTCAGCGTCCAGAACAGGCCGACGATCGAGGAGTCGAACGCCGGGCTCGACGGCACGAGGAAGCGCTCGGGCGCTCGGGGGTACACCTCGTCCCGGGCGTTGGTGCTGGCGGAGAGGTTCCCGTGGGTGATCGGCACGCCCCGCGGGGTGCCGGTCGAGCCCGAGGTGAAGATCAGGTACGCCTCGTCGTCCGGTCCGACCGGCGGCCGGTCGGCGGTGTCGGCCCGGTCGTCGGCCCCGTTGTCGGCTCGGTCGTCGGCCCCGTTGTCGTCGGAGCGGCCAGCGGCAAGGTCGTCGGGATCGTCTTGTGGCCACGGTCGGCCGTCGACACCGGTCGGGTCGATGACGACGGACTCGACGGCATCGCCGGCCACGGGTTCGGTGCCGGCACCGACGAGGGCAACCGCCGCCGCGCTGGTGGCGAGGGCGAGGGCGATCCGGTCGGGCGGGTAGCCGGGGTCGATCGGGACGTAGGCGGCTCCGGCCCGCACGACACCGACGATGGCCACGACGGTCTCGACCGATCGGGGGACGAGCACGGCGACCCGGTGGCCGGGACCGATACCACGGCGGCGCAGGGATGCGGCGACGACGTCCGAGCGGCTGGCGAGCGCCGGCCAGTCGAGCTCGGTGCCGCCGGCGATGACCGCCGGGCCGGTTCCGGTCCTGAGGTGGTGCTCGATGCGGTGGAGCACCGGTTCGCCGTCGACGGCCGGGCCGCCGTCGAGGTCGGCGGCGGCGCCCAGTTCGGTCAGAGCCGCATCGATCGTTCGCCCCGTCGGCGCATCGGGGCGGGAGGCGGCTGCGGTCAGCAGCCGGTCCCAGAGCTCCAGCATGTTGGTGGCCACCGCGGCCGGGACGGTCGAGCCCTGCCATTCGACGCTGAGGTCGAGTCGGTCGCCCCGTGATTCGGCGAAGAACGTCAGCGGAGCCACGGCGGTGCCGTTCCAGCGGACCCGCTGCTCGACCACCGCTCCCCGCAGTCGGAGGTCGTCGAGCTCGTCCCAGGCCATGAGGACCTGGAGCTCCGGCACCGGTAGGCCGGCCGCTCGGCGGTCGGCGGCGATCCTGGCCCGTGGCGTCGTCCGATTGGCGAGGACGCCGCCGATCGCCTCCGCTGCGGTTCGGGTCAGCGTCGTGAGGTCGTCGTCGCCCTCACCGCCGACGGCAAGGCGGACCGGGAGCGTGTTGAGGAAGTAGCCGAACAGCTCGGCTGCCGCGGGGTCGTTCCTGGTCGACGTGATGAGCCCGATCTCGACGTCGACGTCGGCCGGCCCGCTGTCCGGGTCGATGTCCGGGTCGATGTCGGCGCTGCTGCCGTCGGCTGACGACTCGGCCGGGGGTCCGGCATCGGCGTGGACGGCCACCACGGCCGCCAGCGCAGCGAGGGCGGCGGCGGCCGGCCGGGACCGGGTGCCGGTTCGCAGGGCCTCGGCGTCGACCGAGGCCCGCCGGGTGAGGAAGCCATCCGGCTCCGGGGCGGTCGGCGGGAGGATGGCGAGCCTGGCCGCCGGACCGCGACGGCCCTGGTCGAGCCAGTAGCCGGCCTCACCGTCGGTTCTGGCGGCGGCCTGCCAGGCACCGAACCCGGCGTAGTCGATCGGCAGCTCGTCCGGCTCCCGCCCGGTGAGGCGGGCATCGAGCCGGTTCCAGAGCCTGTCGAAGCTGGCCGCATCGCCCGAGGCGTGATGGACGGCCAGCACGATGCCGGTGGTCCCGTCGGTCAACGGCTGCACGAGGGCCCGGAGCAGCGGGCCACGATCGAGGTCGAACGGCTGACGGTTCAGCTCGTCTGCGGCCGCCTCGAACCGGTCGGACTCGACGACGTCAGCCGCGACCTCGACGGAGATGGCCTCGGCGGGCTCCAGCCGCCGTCGCGGCGTGCCGTGGGTCCAGGTCAGGGGTTGGTGCAGGCCTGCCTCGGCCAACAGCGCTCCGGCGAACGCGGCGGCGTCGACCGGGCCGGCGACCCGGTACGACCGGGCCACGTTGTACATGACGTCGTCCGGTCGTAGCGACTGGTCGTACAGGATGGCCAGCTCGCCATCCGACCGGGCCGGTGCATCACCGGGCGCGGTCCGGTAGGACTCCAGACCGGGTCCAGCGCCGGGTGCGCCGCCCGTGGCGGCCCCGGTCGTCTGCTCGACGGCCCCGTTCGTGTCGGCGGCGTTGCTGGTGTCGCTGGTGTCGCTGGTGTCGCTGGGATTGGCGGTGTCGCCGGCGTTGGCGGCGTCGATCGCAGCGGCCAGCGAGCGCGGCGTGGGATTGGTGAAGGCCAGGTCCTCGCCGAGGGGGCGACCGAGCTGATCGCCGAGGGCGACGATCATCTCCAGGGCGGCGAGAGAGTCGCCGCCGAGGGCGAAGAAGTCGTCGTCGATCCCGATCGGCTCGGTGGCCAGGACCCGCTCCCACAGCGCGATCACGGCCTCCTCGGTCGGGTTGGTCGGGGAGAGGGCCAGGGTCGGGCCCGGTCGGTTGACCCGCTCGGGACGCGGGAGAGCGGCCGCGTCGAGCTTGCCGTTGGTCGACAGGGGGAGGGTCTCGACCTCGACGAAGGCCGACGGGACCGCATGGCTCGGCAGGGTGCGGGCCAGGAACGAGCGCAGCTCGGCCGGGCTGGGGATGCCGGGCGCCGTCCCGTTGCCGTCGCCCCCCTTCGGCACGATCCAGGCGGTCAGGATCCGGCGGTGCCGCGGCTGGTAGCCCACCTCGTCGAGCATGGCCTGGACGTCGGCCAGGTCGAGCCGGTCGTCGAGCTCCTCGATGGCCTCGGTCCTGGTCTTGTGACCGAGGCGGACATCCCATGCGTAGGGAACGGCGTAGTTGTGGTAGCCCTGCTCGGTCTGATGGGTGTGGATGCCGGCGGCGTTGATCAGGCAGTTGGTCGAGCGACCGGTGTCGCTCGGCCGGACCCACGGCGCCCGCTGGTCGAGGAACCGCAACATCTCCGCCAGCTCGACGTCGACGTAGCGGTAGAAATCGAGATACTCGATCCGCTCGAACGTCTCGTCGTCGGCGAAGATCTCGGTGTCGAGCAGCCGGTTGGGGCCGTCGTCGAGGCGGTGGTAGACCTTGCGGGCCTCGACCACGGCCCGGTCGATCGCCTCCGGGTCGAACCGGTCGGCCGAGAACTGCTGGGGGATGAGTCGGGTCTCGAACAGCTGGCCCCGGGACAGACCGGTGACGATGAGCGGGATGCCGAGCTCGTCGGCCCGGTTGGTGGCAACGGTGTAGATCGCCTTGTAGCAGCCGTGGCAGACGTTGGAGTGCCGATCGAGCGAATCGCGGAAGATGGCGTTCATGGCGTCGAGCGTCACGAACTCGTGGTCGATGCCGAGATCGGTGACCGATCGGGCGACGTTGGCCTTCGCCTCGTCGGAGATGAACCCGTTGTCGAGGGTCAGGGCGTAGGGCCGGAACCCCAACTCGACCAGCTGGTAGAGCGCATACGTCGAGTCCTTGCCCCCGCTCAGCAGGTGGAGGCAGTCGTGGTCGCCCGTCCGCCGCTCCCTGGCCCGGTCCCGGACGGCGGCCAGGTCGGCCGGGGTCCGGAACCAGCCCTCGGCGGTCGGCGCCACCCGGTCGAAATCGTGGCAGGTGTCGCAGACCCCCGCATCGTCGAACCCGACACCGGGGATGTTGTCCGGCAGCCCGCAGCGGACGCAGTGGGCGGACGGGGCATCGGTCGCCGGCGACCACAGTCGGACGGCGCTGCGCTCGATCGCCGGGTGGGCGTCGAGCGCCTCCTCGACCTCCATCGGCTCGAGCCGGATGCCGCCGACCTTGACCTGCTCGTCTGCCCGCCCGAGGTACACCAGTCGTTCGGGATCCTGGAGGCGGACGAGGTCGCCGGACCGGTACCACCGGCGGCCCTCCCACTCGACGAAGGGGCCGGCGGCTCCGTCGTGGCCACCGTCGCCGGGGACCCCGGGGGCGTCGAGGTAGCCAGCGGTCAGCCCCTCGTGGGCGATCCACAGCTCACCCGGCCCGCCGATCGGGGCCCGCTGACCGTGGCTGTCGATCACCGCCAGCTCGACGCCGGGTGCCGGAGCGCCGATTGGCACCTCGGACTGCCCGCTCAACAGCTCGACCTCGACCCGGTAGTCCATGCAGCCGACGACGGCCTCGGTCGGTCCGTACTCGTTGTGGATCTCCAGGTCGGGGCGGTCGGCCAGCAGGTCTCGGGCCAGGCGTGTCCCGAACGCCTCGCCGCCGACCACGAGGGTGGCGAGGGCATGGTCGGCCGGGAGCAGCCGGGTCAGGATCTCCAGGTGTGACGGGGTGGCCTTGAGCCATGTCAGGTCGGTCCGGCGGGCCACCTCGGCCAGGCCGTGCGGGCCGTCATCGGCGATGACCACCAGCCGGCCGCCGGTCAGCAACGGCAGGAAGATCGACGTGATCGTCAGGTCGAACGTGAGCGGGCTGAACAGCGGCGCCACCACCTGCGGTCGGTCGCCGCCGGTGTAGCGCTCGGTTGCGAACCTCAGGTAGCGAGCAAGTCCCCGACGGGTGATCGGCACCCCCTTCGGTTCGCCGGTCGAGCCGGAGGTGAAGATGACGTAGGCCTCCGCCTCGTCGTCGACCGCCACCGTCGGGTCGATCGTTCGATCATCGCCCGTTCGATCACCGGACGGGTTGGCGCCGTTGACGGCACCGGGGGCCGTCACCGGCGCCGGCTCGCCGTCGGGACGCAACCGGGCGACGGCGTCGGTCCGGTCGATCACGAGGCGACAGCGGGCCCGCTCGACGAGCCGGGCCCGCCTGGCCTCGGGCTGGGACGGGTCGAGCGGGACGAACGAGCCGCCGGCGACGAGCGTCGCCGCAATGGCCACGACGGCCTCGGCCGAGCGGGGGAGGTCGATCGCCACCCGGTCGCCCGGCTCGACTCCCGCAGCGATCAGCCAGGCGGCCACCGCGTCGATCCAGGCAAGGGCCTCCGGACCGCTCAGCTCCAGATCGTCGTCGACGACGGCGATGCCGGTGGCGGATCCGAGGGCCGAACGCAGATCGGGCACCACCGGTTCGGTCGGGCCGTCGAAGTCCTCGCCGTGGCCCCAGCGCTCGATCGTGGCCTGTTCGTCGTCGGTCGGGAGGCTCCAGCCCCCGATCCCGAGGTCGGGCTCGTCGACCAGGAACCGGAGGGCGGTGAGGAAGTGGTCGGGCGCCACCAGCCGATGCTCGGGGTCGGCCGCACCTTCGTTGAGGTCGATGGCGAACTCCCACGCCGGGCCATCGATCGACGAGCCCGTTTCGGACGCCTCGGCGGTGTAGGCGGTCATCTGGATCCTGGCCAGATGGGACCCGTCGATGGCACCGGCATGCAACCAGCGGGTGCTGGCCGGGTGGGGCCCGAACGCCGACTGCTCGGCTCGGGGGATCACGTTGACGACGAGTTCGTAATCGCCGGCCGGGGCGGTGCCGGGGACGGCGTGACCGAGCGTGCGCATGATCGAGCGACTGATCCGGCGATGCAGGCTGCGGCCCGTGTCGTCGTGCTCGACCTCGATGTCGACCGGGAACACCTCCATCGTCGGTCCGATCAGCTCCCGGCACTCGGGATCGCTGCGGTTGTGGACCGGGAGGCCGATCGCGAACCGGTCGGAGCCGGTGACCCGGTGGGTCCACAGCGCGGCGGCGGTGACCAGGAGGGCCGACCAGCCGAGCTGCTCGGTCAGCATCCGGAAGTCGCCCTCGATCCGCTGCGTCGACCGGTCGAGCAGCTGCCCGAGGTCCAGCTCGAGCCGGTTGGCCACCGGCGACGGCCGATCGGGCGCCCGGTACAGGCGGCCGAGACCGGGGGCCGGTTCCCGGGTCCGCCAGTGGTCGATCGCCCTGGCCGCGGGACCCGTCGCCTCGGCCAGTGCGTCGACCAGCCGGCGGGACCAGTCGTAGTAGCTCGACCCGTCCATCGGTCGGGGGATCGGATCGGTGCGGTGGTAGACGGCCGCCGTTGCTGCGAAGACCAAGGCGGACGACGTGGCGTCGGTGATCACGTGGTTCAGGTTGAGGTACCACGAGACCGTGCCGTCCGGGTGGGCGGCGATGGCCGAGTCCCAGCCGCAGACGGAGACGTCGAGCGGGCGGGCCGTCCTCGATCGAGCCCACGCATCGACCTCGTGACGGCCGAGCTCGACGATGTCCGTCTCGGGGAGATCGTTCGGGTCAGCGAGATCGACGGCATCGATCGATCCGGTACCGGGGGCCCCGATCCGGGTCCGGAGCACGTCGTTGGTGGCGACGACGGCGGCGAATGAGGCGGCCAGTCGTGCGGGGTCGATGGGCCCGTCGATGTGGGAGAGCAGCGCCATGCTCTGGGCGGGGTGCTCCGGGTGGGCCAGGTGGGAGGCCAACAACGACCGCTGCATCGGTGACAGGTGACGCGCCCGGCCGAGGGCGACCGGCACTCCACTTGTCACCTGGGTCGCTGGCGCCATCTCCGCAGGCCTTCCGTCATCCGCTCGTTCCGGGCTCGGCCCGGTTGCTGAGCCGCTACGCTCATCAAGGTTCGGACACATCGGTACCCGTGGATGCGCCGAACTGTGGCCCGGTGGTCCTGCACGCATCTACGGCAGCCCCGTTGCCGAACTGTATCCGTGAACCGGTTCTGGCGGGCCGGATGATCCGACGATCATCACCACAGACTCCCCGGCTCTCGTCTGCCATCGAAATACGAACTCCGGAAGGACTGTCTCCCATGCGCCGACCCCCCGAAACAGGCCAAGACGATCCCGGGCGCCGTCGCCCCCGGCGACTCGCCCGGCTCGTCACGCTCATCCCGGCGTTGGCGATGCTGGCCGTCCTGGCCATGGCCGGGCCGTCGTCGGCCCACAGCGGTGAGCAGTCGTACCTGTACCTCGACGTGACCCAGACGTCGCTCGGCGGTCGGGTCGAGGTGCCATTCGGCGACCTCGAGGAGGTCCTCGGCATCGATCTCGACGGCTCCAGGGAGGAGGCGCTGGCCACCCTCGAGGCCAACGAGGCGGCGATCGAGACCTACCTGACCGAGCACCTGGCCCTCGGACCCGGCGCCGACGGGGCCGGCGACTGGGCGGTCACGTTCGGTGGGATCGAGCTGTTCGAGTCCGATGAGCCCGAGGACAGCCTCGACTATGCCGTGCTCGACTTCACGGTCGCCGCCACCGACCCGGTTCCCCGCACGTTCGACCTCCGCTTCGACCCGTTCGTCGACGAGATCAATGGGCGCGACCACCTGCTGCTGATCGCCAACGACTGGGAGGCCGGCGTCATCGACAATGGCTTCGACACCCTGCTGGCCTTCGATGCCGGCAGCCGGGTCCAGGAGGTCGACCTCGGCGACACCAGCGTGCTGCAGAACCTGTGGTCGAGCATCAAGCTCGGCATCAACCACATCGAGACCGGCCCGGACCACATCCTGTTCGTGCTCGTGCTGCTCCTCCCGTCTGTGCTGGTGTGGCAGGGCGGGCGCTGGCTGCCGGTCGACGACTTCGGCGCCGCCCTGTGGCGGATCACCAAGATCGTCACGATGTTCACGGTCGCCCACTCGATCACGTTCACCCTGGCCGGGCTCGGCTTCCTGCCGCTTCCGGGTCCCCGCATCGTCGAATCGATCATCGCCCTGTCGATCGCAGCCGCTGCGATCCACAACCTGCGGCCGCTGGCCGCCAATCGCGAGTGGCTGATCTCCTTCGTGTTCGGCCTGTTCCACGGCATGGGCTTCGCCTCGCTCGTTTCCGGGCTCGACGTGCCTCGTGGCACCCAGCTGATCTCGCTGCTCGGCCGCAACATCGGCATCGAGATCGGCCAGGTCGTCGTCGTCCTGGTGCTGTTCCCGGTCCTGTTCCTCCTGCGGCGGCTGTTCGTCTACCGGCCGCTGTTCATCGTCGGCTCGGTCCTCCTGGCCATCGTCGCCGTCGGCTGGGCCATCGAGCGCTCGCTCGAGGTCAGCCTCGGGGTCGACAACCTCGTCGACCCGATCTTCGTCTACCCGAGGATCTTCATCCTGGTCCTGCTGGCCACGCTGGCCGCCGGCTTCTTCTACCGCAATCAGCAGGAGGCCGGTCGCCTACTCCCGACCGCATCCGGTGCCGATGACGAGTCGGCCGAGGTCGACAGCGCCGAGAGCGTCCCCTCGTGACCGACGTGGCCAGCGAGACCGCTGAGCGACTGCTCCGTTTCGTCTCGACCGAGGTGTCGATCAGCCAAGACCCGATCGACGCCGAGACCGACCTGCTGCTCACCGGGGCGGTTGACTCCCTCGGGGTCATCCGTATCACCCAGTGGATGGAGGACGAGCTCGGCGTCGAGGTCGACCCGGTCGACGTGACCCTGGAGAACTTCCAGACGGTGGCCCGCATGGTCGCCTACCTCGGGCGGCATCAGCCGGCCTGACGGGAAACGCGGCGGTGGGGGCCGGTTTTCGGGCCGGTCCCCACCGTGCAGTACTGTCGGAGGCCGCCACCCCCCGCGCCGACGTCGCCGGGTGACCCGATCAGGAGAGGTGCCCCGACCACGATGACCGATCAGCGGATCGAGAGCCACGGCCTGGAATGGGCCGCCGACCTCCATGCCTTCCTCGTCGGCGAGGCCCTGCCGGGCAGCAGCGTCGAGCCCGAGGCGTTCTTCGCCGGGATGGCCGACCTGGTCGCCGAGTTCGGGCCACGCAACGCCGAGCTGCTCGCCCGCCGGGAGGAGTTGCAGGCGGCGATCGACGCCTGGCACCGGGAGCGGGTCGGCACGGCGCACGACGCCGACGGGTACCGGGCCTTCCTCGAGGAGATCGGGTACCTCGTGGCCGATGGACCGGCGTTCTCGGTCGAGACCGCCGACGTCGACCCCGAGATGAGCACGGTGCCAGGCCCGCAGCTCGTCGTGCCGGTCACCAACGCCCGCTATGCCCTCAACGCGGCCAACGCCCGCTGGGGTTCGCTGTACGACGCGCTGTACGGCACCGACGCCATGGGTGACCTGCCGGCCGGTGGACCCTATGACCCGATCCGGGGAGCCAGGGTCATCACCTGGGCCCGTGGATTCCTCGACCGGGCCGTTCCGCTTGCCGACGGCTCCCACACCGACTCGACGGCCTACCGGGTGGTCGACGGGGGCCTGCTGGTCGATCTCGTCGGCGGCCGCCAGGTGGCGCTGGCCGACCCGTCCGCCTACGTGGGCCACCGGGGCACCGGCGCGGAGGCCGACGCCATCCTGTTCGAGCACAACGGCCTGGGGATCGAACTGGTCATCGACCGCGACCACGCCGTCGGCCGCGACGATCCCGCCGGGGTGGCCGACGTCGTGCTCGAGTCGGCGGTCACCGCCATCATCGACTGCGAGGACTCGGTCGCCGCCGTCGACGGGGCTGACAAGGCCCTGGCGTACCACAACTGGCTCGGCCTGATGAGGGGTGACCTGACCGAGGAGGTGACCAAGGGCGGCGACACGTTCGTCCGGTCACTCGCCAACGACCGCACCTACACCGGTGCCGATGGCGGCGAGGTCGTCCGCCCCGGCCGCTCGCTGCTGCTCACCCGCAACGTCGGACACCTGATGCGGACCCCGGCGGTGCTCGACGCCGACGGCAACCAGGTCTTCGAGGGTCTGCTCGACGCCATGGTGACCGTCCTGTGTGCGACGCACGACCTGGCCGGGATCCGTGGCCGGCACCGCAACTCCCGGGCCGGTTCGGTCTACGTGGTCAAGCCGAAGATGCACGGACCGGACGAGGTGGCGTTCACCAACGACGTGTTCACCCGGGTCGAGGAGATCCTCGGGTTGCCGGCCAACACGGTGAAGGTCGGGATCATGGACGAGGAACGGCGCACCACCCTGAACCTGGCCGAGTGCATCCGGGCCGCCAGCAGCCGGGTGTGTTTCATCAACACCGGCTTCCTCGACCGGACCGGCGACGAGATCCACACGTCGATGCAGGCCGGTCCGATGGTCCGCAAGGGAGCCATGAAGGGCGAGCGGTGGATCGGGGCCTACGAGGACCACAACGTCGACACCGGCCTGGCCTGCGGCCTGGTCGGTCGGGCCCAGATCGGCAAGGGCATGTGGGCCGCCCCCGACCTGATGGCCGACATGCTCGAGCAGAAGGTCGGCCACCCCCGCTCGGGGGCCACCTGTGCCTGGGTGCCGTCCCCGACCGCCGCCACCCTGCACGCCACCCACTACCACGACGTCGACGTCCTGGCCCGCCAGGACGAGCTGGCCAAGGAGCTGGCCGAGCGGGGCCCCAGGGCCTCCCGTGACGACCTCCTGACGATCCCGCTCGCCCCGAGCATCGACTGGAGCGCCGAGGAGATCCAGGCCGAGCTCGACAACAACGCCCAGGGCATCCTCGGCTATGTGGTCCGCTGGGTCGATCAGGGGGTCGGGTGCTCCAAGGTGCCAGACATCGACGACGTCGGGCTGATGGAGGATCGGGCCACCTGCCGGATCTCCTCCCAGCACATGGCCAACTGGTTGCACCACGGCGTCGTCGACGCCGACCAGGTGACCGCGACGTTCCAGCGGATGGCCGAGGTCGTCGACCGTCAGAACGCCCAGGACCCGGCGTACGTGCCGATGGCGCCCGGCTTCGACGGGCCGGCGTTCAACGCGGCCAAGGCGCTCGTGCTCTCCGGGGTCGAGCAGCCGTCCGGGTACACCGAGCCGATCCTCCACGCCAACCGCCTGACCGCCAAGGGCGGCGACCCCGGCGACGACGCCGGCGAGGGCTGAGACCATGGCCCGCCGGCCCGGCTTCTTCGACCGACTCCGGCCAGTGCGGACGACGGGTTCCGAGCCCGAGCCGACCGGCGATCCATTCGTTGACGCCCTCCTGGCTGCGCTCGGTCACGACGGCGTCCGCATCGACGGTGCCCACCGGGCGTTGCACAGCCACGATGCCTCGGTGTTCGACGAGGGCAACGCCGGTCCCGTCTGCTACCCGTCGACGGCCGCCGAGGTGCAGGCGGTGGTCCGGCTCGCTGCCGAGCACGGGCGCAACGTCGTCCCCCGAGGCGCCGGCACCGGCCTGGCCGGCGGCGCCATCCCGCTCGGCCAGTCGGTCGTGGTGGCCCTCACCCGGATGAACCGGGTGCTCGAGGTCGACACGACGAACCGGGTGGCCTGGGTCGAGCCCGGGGTCATCAACCTCGACCTGACCCGCCAACTCGCCCCGCTCGGCTACCACTTCGCCCCGGACCCCTCGTCGCAGCAGGTGTGCACGATCGGTGGCAACGTGGCCAACAACTCCGGCGGGCCGCACTGTCTGGCCTACGGCGTGACCGCAGCCCACATCGTCGCCCTCGAGGTCGTCCTGCCGGACGGCGAGCTGGTCACCCTCGGCGGTCTCGATCCCGAGCCCGGCGGCTACGACCTCCGCGGGGCGTTCGTCGGGAGCGAGGGCCTGCTCGGGATCACCACCAGGATCGCCGTGCGGATCACCCGCAACCGGCCCGAGGTCCGCACCCTGCTGCTCTCGTTCGACGAGGTCAGCGACGCCGCCAACACCGTCAGCGGCGTGATCGCAGCCGGCATCGTGCCGGCGGCGATGGAGGTGATGGACCAGCTGATCACCCGGGCGGTCGAGAACTACGTCGGTGCCGGATACCCGACCGACGCCGCCGCCGTGCTGTTGGCCGAGGTCGACGGCTTGGCCGCCGGGGTCGACCTCGACGCCGAGCGGATCGCCGAGATCGGTCGGGCCAACGGGGCCACCGACGTCCGTCTCGCCGGCTCCGAGGAGGAGCGGGCGCTGCTGTGGAAGGGGCGGAAGACGGCGTTCGGGGCCATCGCCCAGATCGCGCCCGACTACTACCTGCACGACACCGTCGTCCCCCGCTCGGCCCTGGCCGGCGTGCTCACCGAGATCTACGCCATCGCCGAACGCCACGACGTGTTGGTCATGAACGTCTTCCACGCCGGCGACGGGAACCTGCACCCGCTGTTGATCTTCGACGGCCGCGAGCCCGGCGTGCTCGACCGGGTCCACGCCGCCGGCGGCGAGATCATCGAGGCCTCGCTGGCCGCCGGCGGGGTACTGTCGGGGGAGCACGGCATCGGGCTCGAGAAACAGAAGTTCATGGACCGGATGTTCACCGCCGACGACCTGGACCACCAGAACCGGCTGCGGCAGGCGTTCGACCCCGGGTGCCGGACCAACCCGGGCAAGGTGATCCCGTCGAGCCACAGCTGCGCCGACATCCAGGCCCTCAAGTCGGTGCCTCGCGAGGTCTGGGTGTGAGCAGGGGAGTGCTGGTGTCGGCAGCGGAGTGCTGGCGTGACTGCTGAGTCGGCCACCCCGACGCTGGCCACCGACGACCCGGTCCTCCTCGCCTTCGCCGACGAGGTCGGCGCCGAGGGCCCGGTCTCGGTCGAGGGCGGTCGGACCCGCTGGTCGCTCGGCGGCGAGCTGACGCCGGGCACCCGCACGCTGCCGGCCCCGGCGGGCATCGTGGCCTACACACCCGATGAGATGACGGTGACCGTCCGGGCCGGGACGCCGGTGGCCGAGCTGCACGCAGCGCTGGCCGAGCGGGGCCAGCGGACCGCGCTGCCCGAGCGTGGCGGCACCGTCGGCGGGGCGGTCGTCGTCGGCGAGAGCGACGTCCGGGCCCTCGGGCTCGGGCCGGTCCGTAACGCCGTGCTGCAGGTCCGCTACGTCTCGGCCGACGGACGGATCGTCTCCGGCGGCGGGCCGACGGTCAAGAACGTCAGCGGGTTCGACCTGCCCCGGCTGCTCGTCGGGTCGCTCGGCACGCTCGGTCTCATCGCCGAGGTCATCCTCCGCACGAACCCGATCCCGCCGGTGTCCCGGTGGCTGGCGGCCGGCGATGCCGAGCCGCAGGCGGTCGTCGACCGGCTGCTCGACCCGGCGGCCGTGCTGTGGGACGGCACGACGACCTGGGTGCTGCTGGAGGGCCACGAGCCCGACGTCGATGCGGAGCAGCTCGCCCTGGCCGCCGTCGGCTCGTTTGCCGCCGTCGACCCCGTCTCGCCAACCGGCCTGCCGGTCGACCTGCCACCGAACCGCTGGTCGCTCGCCCCGGCCGACGTGGTGACCCTCGATAGTGGTGCGACCGGCGCCTTCGTCGCCGCCGTCGGTTTCGGCCTCGTGCTGGCCGAACGGCCGCAGCCGCCTCGTCCTGCCGCCCCGGCCGTCGTCGCCGTTGCCGATCGCCTGAAACAGAACTTCGACCCGACCGGTCGGCTCAACCCGGGCCGCCACCCAGCCAACCGGTAGACGGGAGACCGATGGATCTCAAGATCGACCCGGACGACCTCAACACCTGTGTGCAGTGCGGGCTCTGCCTGCCCCACTGTCCGACGTTCCGGGTGACCGGAGACGAGACGCTGTCGCCCCGTGGTCGCATCAAGCTGATGCGGGAGGTCCAGGACAACGGGGCCCCGGTGACCGAAGAGGTGCTCGACGCGTTCGCCACCTGCGTCCAGTGCCGGGGCTGCGAGCCGGCTTGCCCGTCGGGGGTGCCCTACGGGCAGCTGATGGAGCAGGCCAGGGAGACGCTGGTGGCCGACGGGCGGATGACGCCCTGGTGGCAGAAGCTGGCCATGAAACCGCTCGCCAACCCCCGGTTGCTGTCGGCGGGCACGACGATGGCGGCGCTGGCGGCCCGGACCGGGCTCGTGCCCGATCGCTTCGGCCTGCCTGGCGACATCCCGCTCCGCTCGGCCCCGCTCGAGGCCACCGGCGACCCGGACGATCCGACGACCGTGCACTTCTTCACCGGCTGCGTCATGGACACGATGCAACGGGACGTGCACCGGGCCGGGATGGCGGTGCTGGCCGCAGCCGGCATCGGCGCCGTCCCAACCGGTCGCGCCGCCCCGTGCTGTGGCGCCCTGCACGTCCACGCCGGGCTCGGCGACGAGGCGAGGGACCTGGCGACCGAGACGATGGACGGCCTCGACGACGGCCGCACGATCGTGGTCGACTCGGCCGGGTGCGGGGCGGCGATGAAGGAGTACGGCCACCTGCTCGGCTCCGATCGGGCCGAGGCGTTCTCGGGGCGGGTCGTCGACATCGCCGAGTTCCTTGCCGCGCCGGGCGACGACGGTGTCGCCCCCGTCGACCGGTTGCCCGAGGTGGTGCCGCTCGACGCCAGGGTCGCCGTGCAGGATCCGTGCCACCTCCGTCACGTCCAGCGGGTCCATGCCGCGACCCGGGTGGTGCTGCGCCCCTTCGTCCGGGAGCTGGTCGAGCTCGACGACGACGGCCTGTGCTGCGGGGCCGGCGGTGCCTACTCGGTGCTGGAGCCCGAGCTCGCCGGCCAGATCCGTGACCGGAAGCTCGGCTCGATCGAACGGGCCGAGCCGGACGTGGTCGCCTCGGCCAACCCGGGATGCTCGATGCACCTCGGCGCCGCCGGCGTGCCGACCGAGCATCCGATGACCCTGGTCGCCAGGGCCATCGACGGCACCACGTCAATCGATCCCGCCTAGCCAACCCCGGTCAACCGGCGCCGATGGCGGGTGGGATCGCGCGGCTCGGGCGGTCCGGGGACCAGCGCCTTCAGGCCGAGGTCGGGTCCGAGGCGGCGATGTCGTCGCGGACCGAGCGGCGGTCGATCTTGCCGCTCGGGGTCAGCGGGAAGCGATCGCAGGCCTCGAAGGCGGCGGGGACCGCGTAGGCCGGCAACAGCGCCGCCAGCTCCCGCCGCCAGCTGTCCGGTTCCGTCGGTCCGGCGGCCACGTACGCGGCGACGAGCTCGTCGTCGCCGCCCGACCGGCGTCGGATCCCGACGACGGCGTTCTCCACCCCGGCAAGCGAGCCGACGGCCGCCTCGACCTGCTCCAGTTCGACCCGGTTCCCCCGGATCTTGACCTGGTTGTCGCCGCGACCGTGGTAGCGGAGCCAGCCCCGCTCGTCGACGTGCACGAGATCGCCTGTCCGGTACCAGCGCCGTCGCAGCCCACCGGCGCCGGTCTCGTCGACGAAACCGGCGGCGTCGAGGTCGGGACGGTTCCAGTAGCCGGCCATCATCGTCGCCGCCCTGGCCTGGAGGTACCCCCGCTCGCCGTCGGTCACCGGGCGATCGTCGTCGTCGACGACCCGGAGCTCGACGTCTGGACAGGCGATCCCGATCGGCAGGGTGGCGCTGGCGCCGGTGGCACCCGGCTCGGGATCGAGGGCGGTCTCGACGTCATCGGCGTCGAAGACGTGGGTGGTGATGTGGTTGACCTCCGCCGGCCCGTACACGTTGGCGAAGCGGGCATGGGGGAGGAGGGCGACGAGCTCCCGGAGTGGCTCGGGCGGGAATACCTCGCCGGCCGGCAGCACCAACCGCACCGACGACAGGTCCCGCTCGCCGAGCGCCCCCCGGGTCAGCATCTGCTGGAACAGCGATGGCACGGTGTAGAGCGTGGTGCAGCCCTGGTCGGCCACGAGCTGGGTCAGGCTGGCCGGCAGGCGGAGGTGGGGCTCGGGGATCA
This sequence comes from Actinomycetota bacterium, assembly GCA_039195375.1. Lineage (GTDB taxonomy): Bacteria > Actinomycetota > Acidimicrobiia > Acidimicrobiales > SZUA-35 > JAHELU01. The sequence goes on along the minus strand of JBCCVL010000019.1, from coordinate 5,667 downwards.
GCACCACCCTGGCCCCGGCCGCGACCCCGGCCAGGACCTCGAAGGTCGACATGTCGAAGTGCAGCGGCGAGAAGTTGGCCATCCGGTCGTGCGGGCCGAGAGCGAAGAACCTGGCCGACATCGTGGCGTAGGCCAGGCCGCTCCGGTTGGTGTGCATGATCCCCTTCGGTCTGCCGGTCGAGCCGGAGGTGTACATCACGTAGGCCAGGTCGTCGCCGAGCACCGGCACCGGGGGGATGGGTTCGACGCCCGTGTCCTCGCCGGTCAACGAGGCGAACGGGATCGTGGCCGCCGACCCCGCCCCGAGCGGGCCGTCGAGCCCGATGATCGCCCGCAACCGGGCACCACCGGCCACCAGGCGCTCCAGGCCCGGTCGCCGGGGTTCGTGGCTGACCAGCACCTCGATGCCGCAGTCGTCGACGATCATCGCCACCGTGTCGACCGGCGCCATCGGGTCGATCGGCACGTAGGCGGCGCCTGCTCGCAGGATGCCGTGGACCGCGATCAGCGACTCGAGCGACTTGTGGACCAGGATCCCGACCCGGTCGCCCGGCCCGACGCCGAGGTCGACCAGCACCGCCGCCAGCCGGCCGGTGGCGCCGTCGAGCTCGGCCCACGTCATCGAGGCCTGATCGCAGGTGGCGGCGACGTCGTCAGGACGAGCCAGGGCCGCCCGGGGCACCAGGGACGACAGGAGATGGGGCTGGTCGGTCATGCGGCTTCCTGCTCGGCCGGGGCGGTCCCGTAGCGTAGCGGTCCGCTACCGTGGCCGGTGACCGCAGCAACCCGGTTCCCCAAGGGAGGCGACGTGCCCAACTTCGATGCCGGCGAGGCCGTCGCCGCCCTGGTCGACCTCGACCACCCGACCAAGGTCAAGGCAAGGGACTGGGCGCTGACCGCCCTCGACGACCCGACGCTGCCCGAGCGCGACGAGGCGTGTGCGTTCTGGGACGAGGGCTGGGCGAGGCTGGCCGAGCGGGGGATGATGGCGCTGCTCAACGATCCGGCCTGGGGCGGTTCCGGCGTCGGGGTCATCGAGGCCCTGTTGACGTTCGAAGGGCTCGGCTACGGCTGCCGTGATGCCGGTCTGCTGTTCGCCCTCTCGACCCAGGTGTGGACCATGCAGCCGATCATCGAGCGCTTCGGCGACGACGGTCAGCGAACCCGCTACCTCCCCGACCTGTGCGCGGGCCGTATCGCCGCCGCGTTCTGCATCACCGAGGCCGATTCGGGCTCCGACAGCTTCGCCATGGCCACCACCGCCACCCCGCAGGACGACGGCGGGTTCGTGCTCGACGGGTCGAAGGCCTACATCACCTCCGCGCCGCGGGCCGACGTGTTCATCGTGTTCGCCACCACCGACCCCGCCATCGGGCAGTGGGGCGTGACCGCCTTCCTTGTCGACGCCGACACCCCGGGTCTGATTGTCGGTCCGAACCGGCCGAAGATGGGGCTGCGGACCACCCCGTTCGCCGACGTCACCTTCGACGGGTGCCGCATCGGCCCCGAGGCGGTCATCGGCTCGGTCGGCGCCGGCGCCTCGATCTTCTCGGCCGCCATGGAGTCGGAGCGGGCGTTCGTGCTGGCCGGCCAGATCGGGGCCATGGAGCGACAGCTCGACGAGGCGGTCGGCTACAGCCGCCGGCGCCAGCAGTTCGGGCAGCCGATCGGTGACTTCCAGGCGGTCGGCCACCGGCTCGCCGACATGAAGCTCCGCCACGACAACGCCAGGCTGCAGCTCTACCGGGCCGCGATCCTCGACGCCCAGGGTCGTCCGTCGATGGAGGCCGCAGCGCTGGCCAAGATCCAGGCGAGCGAGGCCGCGGTGGCGTCATCGGTGGATGCGCTGTTGATCAACGGGGCCAGGGGCTACGTGACCGAGTTCGGGGTCGAGGCCGACCTGCGCAACGTCGCCGGCGGCGTCGTCTACGGCGGCACATCCGACGTCCAGCGCAACATCATCGCCCGGCTGCTCGGCCGGGGCCGTGGCTGAGCCGGGCTCGCACGTCCACCGTTTGTTGGGGCACGCTTGAGACCATGAAGATCCGGATCGGCTACGGCCTCGGCACCCGCAACGCGACCAACGACCAGGATCGGTTCCGCCGGCTCGTCGACGCCCTGGAGCGCAACCGCTTCGACTCGCTCTGGTTGTCCGAGCGGATCACCGGCGACTGTCCCGACCCGCTGGTCGGGATGTCGTACGCCATGGCCCGCACCGAGCACCTCAAGGTCGGCATGTCGGTCATGGTCCTCCCGGGGCGTAACCCGGTGGTCCTGGCCAAGTCGATGGCGAGCCTCGACCGGCTCTCGGGAGGCCGGCTGCTCCCCGCATTCGGGCTCGGGGTGGCCGACTCGGCCGAGCATCAGGCCTTCGGGGTCGACCGCAAGGACCGTGGCGGCTGGTTCAACGAGGCCCTGCCCCTGATGCGCCAGCTGTGGACCGAGGACAGGGTGAGCCACGAGGGCAAGCGATTCACGATCCGAGACGTCACGATCCGGCCGAAGCCGATCCAGGACGAGCTCGAGGTCTGGCTCGGGGGCATCAGCCCGCTTGAGCTGAAGCGGGTCGGCCGCCTGGCCGACGGCTGGCTCCCGTCGTTCTGCACCCCGGCCCAGGTGGCCGAGGCCCGTGACGTCATCGAGGAGGTTGCAGCCGAACACGAACGGGCGATGGACCCCGAGCACTACGGGGCCCTGATCCCGTACCGGGCAACCAACTCCGCCATCCCCGAGGCCATGCAGGTCGTGCTCAACAAGCGCAATCCCGATGCCGACCCGGCGGAGATCATCCCGACCCGTGAGGAGCTGGAGAAGACGATTGGTCGCTTCATCGACGTCGGATTCTCCAAGTTCGTGCTGATCCCGACGAACGAGCCGGACGACTGGGACACCGAACTCGACGAGCTGGCCACCCTGGTCAAGCCGCTGGAGAACTAGCCCGGTCGCCGCCGGCCCTCGGCCGGCTCGTCCTCCCAGACTGAGGTCATGGCCGCCGGGTACACGTCGACCGTCCACGCCCGGGAGTCGGCGGGGTCGACGAGCACGAGCCGGTGGTTGCCGGTGTCGGCCACCAGCAGCAGCCCGCCGTCGACGGCGGCGAGCCCCGTCGGTTGGTCGAGTCCGGTCAGGCCGAGGGTCCTGACCTTTCGCCGGCTGAGCACCCGGAGCCGGTCGTTGCCGGTGTCGGCCACGACGAGCTCGTCGGCGGTGGCGGCCAGCCCGCTCGGCCGCTGGAACCGGGCCGCAGCGGCCGGACCGTCGACGAGGCCCCAGTCGAAGAACTCGTTGCCGGTCGCCGTCAACACCCGGCCGCCGTCGGTCAGGATCCGCACGTTGCTCGACGCGGCGTCGCAGAAGGCGATCCCCTTCGAGGTCCTGGCCATGGCAACCGGCTGGGCCAGTTCGGCCCGATCGGCCGGGCCGTCGTCGCACCCGGTGGCCCCACGTCCCGCGATCGGCCCGATCAGCACGTCGGACCCACCGGTGCCGACGATCCGGATGAGCTGGTCCCGGCCGGCGTCGGCAACGACCAGGCTGCCGTCGACGTCGACCAGCAGGTCGGTCGGGGCCTCCAGCTCGCCGTCGGCGACGATGTCGACGGTGCCGGCGATCAGGTCGATCTGGATCACCGACCCGGTGCCCCGCTCGATGGCGTAGAGCAGGTCGTCACCACCGAAGGCAACCGCGGTCGGCCGGTCGACGTCGGTGATCTCGACGCCGGGTCGGAACGTCCGCCGGTCGTCGTCGAGGCGCCCGACGAGCAGGCGGTCGTTGCCGGTGTCGGCAACGGCGGTCATCCCGGACCGGGTCACGGCCAGGGCGGACGGGAACCACAGCGAGGTGTGGTCGCGGTCCCGCTCGAGCCGATCGAGGGCGGTCGACGTGACCCGATCGGGGACCGACGCCAGCGCCGTCGCCCGGCGACCGCCGGTGCCGGAGCCAGAGGCCCCGCCCGACCTGGCCGCCGGCCGGTCCCGGTCGCGGCGCCCGACCGGCCTGGCGATCTCCCCGGCGACGACGTCGACGACGGTGTCCATCCCGTCGATCCCGTGGGCCATCCCGACGACCCGACCGTTGCGGTCGACGACCGCCGTCGCCGGCCAACCGACCGGGTTGTACCGATTCCAGGTCAGATAGTCGGGATCGTGGACGACCGGGAGGTCGATCCGGTGACGGGCGACGGCCTGGGTCAGGCGCCGCTCGTCGTCCTCGTAGGGGAACCGGGGGGTGTGCACGGCCACGGCCGCCACCTGCCCTGGCCAGCCGGCCACGAGGTCCTGGACCCGTTCGACGGCGGCGATCGATGCCTCGCAGCCGAACGACCAGAACGTGATCACCAGCGGTCGGCCAGCGAGGTCGGTGGCCGTGGTCTGGGTGGATGCCATCCACCGTCGGCCTTCGACCGGGGGAGCGACGGGTGCCATGTTGGTCCGATCGGCCGTCGAGGCCGACCTGTGAGCCGCGCCTCGGCCCGGTGGAGACCCGGTCGAGGCCCGGTGGCGGTCGGCGCGGCCGTCCAACTACATTTGGGCCAGCCCGATGCGGGCCTGCATCCGGCGCCGGGCGGGGCCCTCCCACCCGGCGACCATCTTCACGAGGGGAGCCAAGGGTGAAAGTCCCACTGACGATCAACGACTTCCTGGACCGGGCGATCGCCGTCTATCCCGACCGGGTGGCGATCGTCGACGAGCCGGACCAGCCGGCCGCGCCCCTGCCGACGATGACCTACCGGGAGCTCGGCGACATGCGCCGCCAGATGGGCGTCGCCATGGACGAGCTCGGTCTCGACATGGGAGCCAGGGTGGCGATGGTGTCGCACAACGCCGGCCGCCTGCTGTCGTCGTTCTACGGGGTCAGCGGCAACGGGCGCGTCTTCGTCCCGATCAACTTCCGACTCAACGCCGACGAGGTGGCCTACATCGTCGAGCACAGCGGTGCCGAGGCCCTCCTGATCGATCCCGAGCTGGCCGACGACCTGGCCGGTGTCCAGTGCAAGCAGAAGTGGATCCTCGGTGAGGAGTCGGACGCCGTGTGGCTCGGCCGCGACGGCGAGCCCCGCCCGTGGACCCCGGACGAGGACGCCACCGCCTCGATCAACTACACCTCGGGCACCACGGCCCGACCGAAGGGCGTCGAGCAGACCCACCGGGCCCGCTGGGTCAACGCCGTCACGTTCGGGTGGCACACCGGCGTGAACGACCGTGACGTCTACCTGCACACCCTGCCGATGTTCCACTGCGACGGCTGGGGGATGCTCTACACCACCACCGGTATGGGGGTGAAGCACATCGTGCTCCGCAAGGTCGACGGGGCGGAGATCCTCCGCCGGGTCGAGGAGCACGGGGTCACCCTGCTGTGCGGCGCCCCGGCGGTCTGCGCCGCCGTGCTCGATGCCGCCGCCGAGTGGGACGGCGAGATCCCCGGCCGGGGCACGGTGCGGATGGTGGTGGCCGGCGCCCCGCCGCCGACGGCCACGATCGAGCGGATGGAGACCGAGCTCGGCTGGGAATTCATCCAGATCTACGGCCTGACCGAGACCGCGCCGCTGCTCACCATCTGCCGCAACCGCGAGGAGTGGGACGAGCTGACCCCGACCGACCGGGCCCGCAAGCTCAGCCGGGCCGGCTCGCCGGCCATCGGCATCACGATGAAGACGAGCCAGTCGGG